>JBEBRI010000167.1:0-8640 GCA_040394915.1 Sphingobacterium sp. | reverse complement strand
ATATTTATATTTGAAAACTCGCCTGGATGCCAGTCCGAAAATAGGGAGGGTTACAATGTTGCACGCTTCTTACATTCAGTTTTAAAGAAGTCTAAAAAGCTTTCCTTTTGTGCAAAGAATGAGCCTTCTTCAAATGCGCCCGTCAATAGTTTATTTTCTCGTTCAACTCTTATCTTTTCAGCAGCTAGTTTAATAATTTGATTCTTTTGCTTTTCAAAAGGGTCCTTAGTCTTTTTGTTATAATACAATTTTAAAAATTCTCGTCGAGTAGATTTTCCTGTTTTAGGGTTAACAATCGGAGGGTAATAATCTAAATACAAACTTACTCGTCCATCCTTAAGTAGAGTTTCTCTTAATTTAACTTTAACCATGATATCCTATTTAAAAAGTTCATAAATATTTTCTCGTGCAATGATAACTCGTGATCCAAGTTTTATAGATTTTAAGCGTCCTTCTTTTAATAACCTCCATAATGTGGTACGACTAACTCTTAAAAGATGACAAGTTTCATTTATATTAAGAAATGGCTTATCTACAGTTAGACTATTTGTCGACGGAGCAATAATTTTGTTTTGAGTTTCTATGTGAGATTTAATAATTTTTTCCTCACGTTTTTTCCTTTTATAGAAGCGACTATTACACGTCTTACTACAAAACCTTGTAACCGTAGTTTTAGCAATAAATGAATTGCCGCAATAATCACATAGTCTACTGATTTGAATGTTACTTGACATGTTTGCCCATTTTTCTGAATGATTCAATATGTTTAATTACGTTTCATTATGTTTCATAATTCCACCAAAGCAAAAATTGAGTTGTACTTTTTTGTATTTTTGTACGTCATATCCAAATGACGTACAAATGAATAACAAAGCATACAATTCAAATATAAATAATAAACAAATAAAAAACCGCTTAAAATATTAATTTTAAGCGGTTTATAATTATTAGTGATTATCGTTTATTATCGTTAATTAAGATTTATTTGCCGATACAAAACTTACTAAATATATTCTCCAGCAAATCATCCGTAGTAACCGTCCCAGTAATCTCACCCAAATGATGTAATGCCTGACGAATATCCATCGCTAAGAAATCCGACGTAATTGGATTATCAATACCAAACAATACCTTCTCTAGCGCTTCTCTAGTATTTTGCAGAGCCTCCAGGTGGCGTATATTCGTCACAATGGTATCATCGGTATTAATCTGAGAAAGATTCACTTGATTGAGTAACTCATCTTTTAGTTCTTCAATTCCTACTCGTTCTTTTGCGGAAATATAAATTGGGTTTAGCGCTGCATATTCTGAACGTTGGGCATCCGATAGCAGATCGCTTTTATTAATAATTGTGACAAATGGAATTTGCAAAGCCTCCACTTCTGCAATTTGCTCCTGCACCGCAGCGATATGGTCTTGCAAAGGGTCAAAAAGATAGATTATCAAGCGTGCTTGTTTCATCTTCTCCAGGGTACGCTCTACCCCTTTTGCTTCAATAATATCGGCTGTCTCGCGAATCCCTGCTGTATCGATAAAACGGAACGTAACCCCATGAATATTGATCTCATCTTCAATGGTATCGCGTGTCGTTCCAGCAATCTCTGAAACAATCGCACGCTCCTCATTTAGCAAAGCATTTAACAAAGTCGACTTCCCGACATTTGGCTTTCCTGCAATAACGACAGGAACACCATTCTTAAGCACATTCCCCTGTTCAAATGACTGAATCAGGCGATTGATAACCTGGTAGATTTTTTCAATCAACAGACGTAGTTGATCGCGATTGGCAAATTCTACATCCTCTTCCGCAAAATCCAGTTCAAGCTCAATCAACGAAGCGAAGTGTACCAAATCCTCACGTAATTGCTTAAGCTGATTGGAGAAACCACCACGCATTTGTTGCATAGCAATCTGATGTGATGCTGCCGAATTCGAAGCAATTAAATCCGCAACAGCTTCCGCTTGCGAAAGATCCAAACCACCATTCAGAAAAGCACGTAGCGTAAACTCGCCCGCCTTGGCAGCCCTTGCTCCTTTTTTCATAAGCAATGTCAACACGCGCTCAATAATATACTTAGAATTATGCGTCGAAATCTCGACTACATTCTCCTTCGTGTACGAATGTGGCGCAATAAACAAGGATACCAAAACCTCATCAATAACCTGATCCCCATCGCGAATCGTCCCAAAGTGAATCGTATGCGAAGCCTGAGACTTCAAATCTTTTCCCTTAAAAACAGAATCCGTAATTGAAACAGCCTCCGGACCCGATAAACGAATAACCGCAATGGCACCATTAACTCCTGGAGATGTCGCTAAGGCAACAATAGTATCTTGAGAATGCGTAAATGACATTTGGCAAAGTTAGATATTAGTAGTTAGATTTTAGATATTAGATTATAGATATTAGATGTGAGACGTTAGATTCGAGATATTAGATGTTAGGTTCAAAAAAAAGTTTCGAAAAGTAGGTAATACAATTTAAAAACTAATATGCGCTGAAAACACCTAGCCACAGATGACAAAATTCTTACTTCGTAAAAATACAACAATAACAAAACGGATCAGCAAAAAATGCTAACCTGCCATATCAATAAAATATTATACTATCGGATCTAAAGTCTAATGTCTAAAAAACTTTATCTCGAAAGACCTCCAATCTCATAAATTTTGAAAGTCTTTCAAGGTCTAATATCTAATATCTCACATCTAATATCTACCGACTAAACACCAAATTCGCCTGATCAATCTCATCTTGAACAATCGTATGAGGCATGCCCGGATAAATCTTCTCGGTCACTTGAGCACCCATGCTTTCCAGAATCTTTGTGCTTTCATGCACACGGCTTACAGGCACATGGAAATCAGGATCACTACTACCGATAAATACAGGAGTGCCATTAAAATTGCCGCTGTAATTATTCTGATAAATCTGATCGCCGATTAATCCGCCGGTGAACGCAATTGCACCGCCATAGCGCTTCGCGTGACGCGTAACGTATTCCAAGGTAAGACAGGCACCTTGCGAAAATCCGAGGAAGTAGATATGCTCTTCCTGGATACCTTTCGCTAAGGCTTCTTGAACTGTCTCGCCAACCAGTGCTAAAGCCGAATCTAAATAGGGCTGATTGGAATCTATCTCTGCCATAAAGCTATGTGGATACCAGGTACTGTTGTACGCTTGTGGGGCGAGCAACAGAAAATCTTCAACCTGAAGAAGATCGGCAAGGGATAAAATATCCTGTGCCGAACCGCCTCTACCGTGGAGCATAATTAAAGCTTTTGTTGCATTGCTGGTATTGCCAGCTTGTAATATATTCTTTGTATGCATAAACGTTCCTTTCCCTTAACCTTCTAACTTTGGTAATACTTTCTCAATCTCTGCGCGACTACCCTCATACTGTTTAGGTAATTTTAATGCCGTACCTAAAGATGCTAATGGTTCATCGACATCGAATCCCGGATTTTCTGTCGCAATTTCAAACAATACTCCACCTGGTTCACGGAAGTACAAAGAGTGGAAGTAATCTCGATCTATTTGAGGTGTAATTTGTAATCCAGCACTCATTATTTTCTCACGTAATTCCATCTGATCCGCATCATCTTTAACGCGGAAGGCAACATGATGATTCGTACCCGCTGTATTGACTCCACGAGCAGCATTCGGATCAATTAATACATCAATTGTATTTGCAGTATCGATAGTATCCGTCGCAAAGCGATAACGATTCCCCTCTTGCGCTACTTGCTGATACCCTAATAAATCCGTTAAAACCTTCGCTGTTGGATCCAACTCACGTAAAGTCAAAGTCGTATTGTGAAAACCCTTAGTCGCTACATTCTGAGCCACATCTGCTGTTGTCCAACCCGTTCTGCTATCGCCCGCTTTCGGTATAACTAACGACAAGTTCAATCCATCAGGATCTAGAAATGGGTAATATACCTCACCGAAACGCTCTACCGGATCTCCAGTTAATACGTTATTTTCACCAAAACGTGCTTTCCAAAAGTCAACGCTCCCCTCAGGTACAGCGTATGCTATTTCTGTAGCCATCCCAGCACCGTTTCGTCCCTTTCCGATACCTTCCCATGGGAAGAAGGTTAAGATGGTCCCTGCAGAACCATGCTCATCGCCATAATAAAAATGGTAGGTTCCCGGATCATCAAAGTTCACCGTTTTCTTAACCATACGCAAACCCAATACTTTGGTGTAAAAATCATAATTACGCTGTGCAAGATTCGCAATAGCCGTAATATGATGTAATCCTAATACTTTATTTTCCATGATTTCTCCTTTTCTATTTAACCAAAAAACAACACTATTGTTGTGATTTGTATTACAAATGTGCAGAGAAAAGAATACCCAATTATTGATGTATGTTAAGAAGTGATAAAGAACAAATTATTTTTAGAAATATTCCGTTTAATGATTAACCAATTTAGCTTGCACCATTGCATAAACATCAGCTCGATAGCTGTTGCCAAGCGCTAATTTATTACCATTCAGCAAAGTTATCGTCCCAGAATAGATGGATAAGACGTACCTTAAATTAACAATAGCAGATCTAGAAACCCGTAAAAAATGGCTATCTTCTTGTAATCTATGCTCCAAATTCTTCAATGTCGAATACGTTATCAAGACTTGATCTGTTAAAAAAATCTTAACGTAGTTTGACATCCCCTCGACGAAAACGATTTTATCCAAATCAACTCTAATAAATTCATTCCTTCGACTACCTCTAATAAATATTGAATTCATACTCTTTTGTTACTTAAGGGGCTAATTACTGAAATCTCAGGCCTACTCTAAATCGAATCATTTTTCCTATCAGCTTCTAAAAAAGAAAGCAAAATAGAACCAAATAGCAAGTTCAATCTATCCAGACATATATATCGTTTTAACAAAATGTATTATACGTAAATATATTTCGTCTCTGTTAATACAGAATGAATTTTTACATTTTTATGGTGAACTCACCTTAACAATGAAACCTTTTAATTCCTCAACTGACAACTAGAATTTCCCGGAATGTAGGCTCAGTATTATGAGCTTATTTAGCAATTAACCGAAGATGGTAGCCATTCGTATAAGCATAGATATAGTTCGTGTAAATACTTTTAAAGAAAATACATTTTCATATATATTCGGACCAATACTTTATTTTGAATCACCAATTACTAAAATAAACCGCTCCATATGATATACCTTGTTCTACTCCTATTATTTAGCGGAACAAACGCATACGCAACAACAGATACGAAACAAGATACTGCCCTCTATCGAGTAGCTTATCGAATGACTCATATCGAGGATAGTACTCGTAAAAATGACCCTGTTATTTCCGAGATGATACTCTATATGGGAAAAAATGCATCCTTATTCCGGATGCTTGCCGATGAAGAATCCATGCTCCTACTCCATATTGCCAAAGGCGGTACCGAAGCAACTTTCAACCTAAACGAAGCCTACTCTAGCCAAATAACATGGAACGGAAAAAGCATTCAAACAGAACGCATTATAGATAATATGTATCAAATCGTCGAAGAGACACCTCAAATTCAGTGGCAATTGACAAATGAAACTAAAAGTATTGATCAATATTCCGTTCAGAAAGCTGTCGGCAAATTCCGCGGAAGAACTTATAGTGTCTGGTTCTCGCCTGATATCCCGCTTCCCTATGGACCATGGAAATTGAATGGACTACCTGGGTTAATTCTTGAAGCTCAAGACGAACGGGCAGAAATTATATTTGAATTCGGTGGCATTGAACGCCTCAACAAGCATGTACCTATTGAGCAGCCAAAAAGCTTCAAAATCAAACTCCTCAACCTAAGTGAATACCAAAAGATTTATCGTCGGTTTCGCAAAGATCCCATAGCCTTTATGCAGGGTAGCTTAGGCGTTTCCAGAAACCAGATTAACACAAATGAGGACAGATCAGCAGTACAGTTTAATAATCCGCTTGAAAAGGAAATTTAGAAGCCTCCATTCAATTCACCTGTGTCTGGGGATCTTTTTATTGATGTCCCATACGCTATATGCGCAGATGCATAACTTACGAGGATCTTTGCATAGCGCTGGGCAGCCTGTCGCTTCCGCGAACATTAGTTTACTGAAGGACAGCATGATTATAGCCTATACAAGCAGCGATCCGAAGGGCAATTTCCAAATCGACATCAAGCAAGAAATCCCGCACGATCAAATATATCTACAAGTCCGACACCTCGCCATCAACAGCATATATATACGCCTAGACAGTGCTATTACAAAGGAGTTGAAGATTGAATTACGAGCAAAATCCAAGACTATTTTTACAATCTCATGCGAACCATTATCAAAATCAATTACCCAACGAAACCAAAAACTATTTCTTTATTGATTTTAGTTCTCGTTGGCAACCCAAAAAAACAAAATTCGACCTGGAAATATTATTGTCAAATACCCTAAACATCAAATATTATCAAACGCGCCATATTACGGCAAACGAGTTAATCAACGCACAGTATCACCTTCGCGGTAGAATGCTCTCCTCGAAATGTACCTTCTATTTCTAAGGCCTTATCGAATGATCATCCCTATATAGATCGAATTTGTAGTCGTCATCTTATGCATAGCAGAAACAAAAGCCAAATAAACATGATAGCGCTCTCCGGAATGCAATTCATCGACCGACAATTCCTGAAAACCCACCTCTATTGCATTGCCATACAACAAGCCCGCACATGCAGTATAATCCACATTTTCTGGACAGCAAAGCAACATACACTTTAAATGGAGCTGTTTAAAATCATCAATAAAAGCCGACGGAATCTGCCATTCGACGTGGATGTTACCCTCCTCGACATCATAATAACAGGAGACAGCATGAAATTTAAATTCCAGCCCACGACTAAAACTAAATTTGCTCCAGTCCATCTCTATCCCATTAGCATGCTCCTTAATTGCATGCCGTAAATTAAAGGACATCGCCGAGTTATATGCCGTATGCGCTTCGGAAACTCCTTCAAATCCAATACGCGCATAAGGAAGGATCTTAATAAGATGCTGTTGCACTAACTTAAACCTCGACTGAGATGCCTTCATCTTCGCACTCACCTTCCCTTTTTTTCGCTGCACCGGCAAAGCTCGAACATAAGCCTTGCCCTTCCAATTACATATCACCACGTTCCCAACCTTACCCTGCGCTAATCCAATAATCTTCTTGCTAAATATTGCCATAACAAATTAATATTTCCCTAAACATAAAAACATTAATCCAAACAACATTTAGATATTAGATTATCAAACTGTTACTAGTTTATTAGATTAACCCTTCAATCCCAACTTTAATAGGCTTTTCTAAGGCTGAGCAAGGGCTCAAATAGGCCTCAGGTCCTTAGCAAGTGCATAAAAAAAGACGCCATACCAGCGTCTTCATAACAATTTATCATCAGGCTTAAACAAACCTACTTCCGGGCAGCGATCATCATGTGCGGACTCAAGGCAAGCAAGGATTCATCGTTTTCTGTAATCTTGGTTAACGCATCCAAGTTCTTACGCTTCTTCGCGTTCAACATGCTCTCAAAGTAATGCTTATCCAACCAGGTAATTCCTTCAACCGCATAGAGTTTATCATATTGAAAACCTGCAGCCTCAAATTCGGCCTTCAGTTGTCCCGGTTTATGGTAGAAAGATTCCGCCATGACCCAAGGTAAATCCGACGGTGCATTGTGAATCCCCGTGCTAAGTTCTGACTTGCACATCTCCAAAAATGAAGGCCCATGGATCAATCCATTCATCAAACCGACAATGGTTGATGCCGAAGAATTAATCGCAAATCCAAGCACCACACCTCCTGGTTTTAAGACACGCTTCGCCTCCCGAATAGCACGCATACGCGCCTCCTCATGTTGCAAGTGATATAGCGGTCCATGCATCACCACCACATCCGCAAAATTATCTTTAAAATCCAAATGCTGAGCTTCACCCTTTATCACCCGAAACGGCGTCTTTAGCTTATCAGCACGCTTCTGCGCCAACTTCAAGTGCTTATCCAAAGGCTCCACCAGATGCACATCATACCCCGCCTTAGCCAACCACTCTGAATACTTGCCTGTACCCCCACCAACATCAACAACAACCCCCATCCGAGGCAAATAATGAGATATCAATTCTTTAATCCGCTCAAATTCAAAAATACCCAAACCCTTACTTAAGCGATCCTCCTCAGACGCCTTATTGTAAAAGTCCTCAATCTTTGTGCTTACGAGTTTTTTAGTGGTCATGGAGATTGGATGTGAGATATTAGATGTGAGATATTAGATGTGAGACATTAGATTTTAGACATTAGATTTTAGACGTAAGACGCATCATATATGATCGGAATTAGTGAATGTAGAACCTCAGTTTTATAGAAGATTTTTGATGAGAGTTAACCACTATTGTTCCTCCAAATTCCGATGTCTTTGATATCTAAACATGCGTTTGCAATCTTTATTTATAGTCTCTTACCTATTAAAACAACAAATATAAAAACAAAAAATCTGAGTCCAAAAAAATCGGACTGACACTTATGCCAATCCGATTTGAATTTTATGACGCCATGCTGTCCATCCCTGATATAAGTTGACCACAAATTTGAAAGAACTATGAGAGCAAAT
>JBEBRI010000166.1:0-8663 GCA_040394915.1 Sphingobacterium sp. | reverse complement strand
CTCTTTTTCTACATCACCGAGAAAATAGATCTGCATAAATGGGTTAATAATCCTTTTGTATTTAATCGCATCAACAAGCTACATGTATTAAAACTGGCGAAAGAGAACGGTCTTCAAATCCCCGAAACGGAAGTGATGACTTCGAAATCCGCATTAGCAATCTTTTTGAACAAGTACCCTAAACTGATTATAAAGCCCCTAAGTGAGGTGATTTTTCTCGAAGATAACGCAGAATCGCACTTTAATATGCTCTCCAAAATTGTAGAGGAGAAAACCCTGAAATATGTACCTGATCGTTTCTTTCCATCGCTCGTACAGCAGGCGATCGAAAAGAAGATGGAAATCCGTGTCTTTTACCTCTATGGGAAATGCTATTCTATGGCAATCTATTCACAAAACAATAAAAATACGAAGACGGATTTCCGTAACTATGATGATAAGCGTCCAAATCGTACGGTGCCATTTCAACTACCAAGCCATATTGAGTATAAATTAAGCCGTCTGATGGAAAGCTTAGGATTTAATACTGGATCTATCGATTTAATATGGACACGAGAAGGCGAATATGTCTTCTTAGAGGTAAATCCAGAAGGTCAATTTGGGATGGTATCGCATCCATGCAATTATTACCTCGAACGCGAGATGGCATTAGTTTTTAAAACGAAGATTTCCCATGAAGCATAGATTTGTCAAAAGAAAATTAAAGAAGATGGAAGGGCTGCCCTTATCCATCTATTTTCTAGAAAGTGATAGAATGGATATCGATAAAACCCCATTAAAGCTCGAAGAGGCGAAAGGTATTAACTCCAAAGGCTATCGAGTGATTGGTTATTATAAACCTGTGTCTAAACTATAACATGGAATACTTACACCTTTTCGCCAATTGTAAGCTGGTCAAAGGAGCCAGTATGTCGCTAATCTGTGATCTGCAGCTTCGTAAATACTATCATATTCCAAATGATATGGCTGAAGTATTGGAATATCTGGCTGATCATTCGATAGCTGAAACTTATGAAGCCTTTGGTATTGACAACAAAGGCATAATCCAAAGCTATATTAAGTTTGTGATTAAGCAAGATATGGGCTTTCTGGACAATAAAATATGGACAGAAATGACGCCCTTATCGCTAACATGGGACGCATTTACGGAGATCACGAATGTCATATTCGAGATTAAAGCCGGAATGAATTATCGGGTTCCCTTTATAGAGGACTTGCTCGCTCTACATCTGCAAGCCGTGGAGATTCGAAGCTATGAGATCATCCCGCAGGAACAGTTAAAGGAGCTATTGGCGATGTTTAAATATAGCACTGTGCTTTCGATCAAGCTTATTTTGCATGATAACCCTGCAGTTTCCGAAAAAGTATGGCAACACATCATGGAAGATGACTTTCGAATAAACACCATTCTACTACACAGTGCGAAGGAAAATAGACAAGTCAAACTCATGAGAGATACCGCGACGATTATCTACAGTCAAAGTAAATTGGATTCATGTCTGCAATGTGGAGTTATTCAACCTTCTTACTTCAGTACAAGCATTGAGCTGTTTTCAGAAAGTCAGCTGCATAATACTTGTTTAAATCGTAAGCTCGCCATAGATCAAGAAGGGCATATCAAGAATTGTCCGTCCATGACGATGAACTACGGTCACTTCCATTCTACATCCTTAGCAAGCATTCTGAGTAATGCTGAATTCCGTAAAGACTGGTATATCAACAAAGATCAAATTGTTGTCTGCCAAGATTGCGAATTTAGACATATCTGTACCGACTGTCGGGCATATACAGAGCGGACACATATCGATTCATCGGGTAGAGATACTTCAAAACCCCTTAAATGTGGTTATGATCCTTACAGCAGTCAGTGGGAAGATTGGACTCAGAATCCACTTAAGGAAGAAGCCATTTCCTATTACCAAATGGAGGATGTAATAAAGCAAACGTCCAATGGCTAAGTTTCCTTTTTATAAGCAACCCGACGCGAAAGATTGTGGGCCGACCTGCTTGCGCATTATCAGCAAGCATTATGGAAAGTCTATTTCTTTGCAGATGCTTCGCGATTTGTCGGAAACGACACGTGAGGGCTCCAGTTTAATGGGCCTCAGTCGTGCCGCAGAAGCCATCGGTTTCAAAACTTTAGCCGTAAAAATTGACCTCAATACGCTTTTTGAAGATGTACCAATGCCTTGTGTTGTGTTCTGGAGAAAGCAGCATTTTGTTGTCGTCTATAAAGTCGAAAAAAGTGGTAATAACTTTAAGATTTATATTTCTGATCCCAGCTATGGACTCATTACTTATAATAAAGAAGAATTCTTAGAAGCGTGGATTGGCAAAGGTGCCAACGAAGAAACGGAAGAAGGGATTGTATTGGTCTTAGAAACGACAACGCGCTTTGATGAAGTTGAAGAAAATACCGATAAGAAATTCTCTATTTATAAATACTTAAAACATTACTTAGGAAAGTACCGGAAGTTTATTGTTCAATTGTCTATTGGACTAATTGGCGGCAGTCTCTTAGCCTTAGTTTTTCCATTCTTAACGCAGAGTATTGTAGACATAGGGATTCAGAACCAAGACTTGAGCTTTATCTACTTGGTGCTATTTGCACAGATAATGCTCTATTTAGGGCAAATGAGCATTGAAGTTATTCGCTCTTGGATATTGTTGCACCTGTCTTCACGTATCAATATCTCCATCGTATCCGACTTCTTTATCAAGCTGATGCGCTTACCAATCAAATTCTTTGATACCCGCGTAACGGCTGATATCATGCAGCGAATAAACGATCATTCAAGAATTGAACAGTTGTTGACGAACAGCTCATTGCAGACTTTATTCTCTTTAATCAACTTTGTAATATTTGGCATAGTCTTGCTGATTTATAACTACAAGCTATTTCTTGTTTTCCTATTCGGTGCTATAGCATACGTGCTTTGGATTACCTTCTTTTTAAAAAAGCGCCGAGAACTAGATTACAAGCAGTTTTCGCAAGTTTCTGAAGAACAAGGGCAGGTGATGGAGCTCATTAACGGTATGCAGGAGATCAAGATGAACAATGCCGAGAACTACAAGCGTTGGCAATGGGAGGGCATACAGATTAAGGTGTTTCGTATTAAAATCAAAGCCCTAAAGCTCGAGCAGGTGCAAACGATTGGCGGTAATATCATTAGTCAGCTCAAAGATATTTTAATCAGCTTTATTGCCGCTAGTCTCGTGGTTGAAGGAAAGCTTACACTCGGGATGATGCTGTCTGTACAATATATAATCGGGCAATTAAATACGCCATTGATTCAACTGGTTAATTTCATTCGTCAATTGCAGGATGCAAAAATTGCCTTAGAGCGTCTGAATGAAATCCATGAAAAGGATGACGAGGAAACTTTAGATGGAACGCGCATCGCCGATATTCCAGCAGCTGATATACAACTTCACCATGTTTCTTTCCGCTATACAGGTACAGAAACGGCTGTCTTCGAAGACTTAAATCTAACAATCCCTTATGAAAAGACAACGGCCATTGTAGGTGCCAGTGGGAGTGGAAAGACGACTTTAATGAAGATTTTGGCGAAGTTCTACGATGCTGATCAGGGAACTGTGAAGATTGGACCCACTGACTTGAAAAATATCTCTGTACACGCTTGGCGCGCCAACTGCGGAATTGTTATGCAAGACGGCTATATATTCAATGAGAGCATCGCTCACAATATTGCCTTGGGGGATGATAGCATCGATAAATGCAAGTTAGGGCAAGCCGTTGAAGTCGCTAATATTAAAGAGTTTATTGAAAGCCTACCCTTGAGCTATAATACCAAGATTGGCTACGAAGGATTAGGGCTGAGTGGCGGACAAACGCAAAGAATGTTGATCGCTCGCGCAGTTTATAAAGAGCCAAAATTCGTGTTCTTTGATGAAGCCACCAGTGCCTTGGACGCTAATACCGAAAAGATTATCACCGACAATCTAAATCTATTTCTGAAGGGTAAAACAGCCGTCATTATTGCTCATCGGCTATCGACAGTAAAGAATGCCGATAAGATTGTGGTCTTAGACCGTGGTCGCATTGTTGAAGAGGGGAGTCATGCCGAACTTGTTGAAAAAAAAGGTGAATACTATCGTTTAGTCAAAAATCAGTTAGAACTTGGAAACTAATAAAAATACATTAGATCAGATTCATCTCCGTTCAGAACAGGTGAATGATGTGTTGGAGAATCCACCGCATTGGCTGATTCGTTGGGGAAGTACGGTAATCTGTCTGCTGATTGTTTTATTCTTTACGCTGGCCTGCATCATCAAGTATCCAGAGTTTATTCAAGGTGCAATTGTCATTAGCTCGAAGAATCCGCCGGAAAAGATTGAAGCGGCAGTGAATTCTAAAATCGAGAAGATATTTATTGCAGATCAGCAAGTAGTGAAGCGGGGCGAACCTATACTGGTCCTGCAATCGAATGCTAACTATGCTGACGTGCTTAAGCTGAAGGCTATCTTGGACAGTACTCATCCGAGTACTTTAGCCTCCTTTCCGATTGCATCGACGTCCATGCTTCGCTTGGGCGAAGTGCAGGAAGATTATACAGCCTTTGCAAAAGCAGTACAAGACGAGCTCTTATTTGCAAAATTGAGACCCTACGATACCGAAGGCCTAACTGCTGGAAAGAACATCAACGATTACGAGAACAGAATTGCTAATATGAAACAGCAATACGCGATCGAGGAAGCAAAAATGGAGTTAACCGAAAAGAACTACCAACGTTCAGAACAACTGCAACAGCAAGGTGTTATATCAAACTTGGAGCTTGAGAATGAAAAAATAAGACTCCTAGAGCAGCGCAAAAATTTTAAGAATACCCAATTATCGCTGGCGCAACTTGAAGAGAGTATTTTAAACTTCAAGAAGATTCAAGCTGGCGTGGAAATCAACAAATCGAAGGACCAATCGAACTATACAACCGGCAGCATTCTCATGTTGGAAAAACTTCGGAAGTCTATTGTTCAATGGGAACGTAATTACCTAATCCGCGCTTCTATTGATGGGAAAGTAAGCTATCTACAATTTTTAGGAGCTAATCAGTTTGTTAAAGCCGGAACAACGCTACTTAGTATTTTACCGACAGATAGAGCCGTTATCATCGGACAGATGCATATTGCCGCTCAAAACCAAGGAAAGATTCAGAAAGATCAGCGTGTTTTAATTAAGCTAGACAACTATAAGTACCAAGAATTCGGAATAGTCACAGGACTAATTGAGTCGATCTCTTTGACACCAGATAAGGACGCGAAGTATTATGTCGAAGTTGCGCTTCCAAATGGCTTAGAGACTTCCTACCACAAGAAGTTGAACTTCAATCAGGAGCTGACAGGGAACGCAGATATAGTCACTGAGGAATTGACCCTCGCACAGCGTATTCTAGATCAATTACGAAGTATTTTAAAGTATCAAAACAACGGATAGACAATGCTACGGATTAATGTCATGCTATATTGCTTAACATGCGCTTTGCTTGAATCCTTTCCGAGCTTTGCTCAAGAGCAGTGGAGTTTACAACAATGTATGGATTATGCTGTTGAGCGCAAGACAAGCGTAGCGCTTTCCCGTCTTGATGTCGAAAGTAAAACAATCGATATTCAAATGGCCAAGAGTGAACGTCTGCCTAATTTGAATGGATTGAGCAATATCTCCAGTAATTTCGGTCAATCTCAAGATATCTTTGGGAATAATGCACGAAATGATAATTTCAGCAGTACTTTAGGAGTCGGTAGTTCTTTATCGTTATTGAACTTTGGCCGTATAAAAAATAATATTAGCAAGTCAGAATCTCTAGCGAAAGCTTCCAAAGAGGACTTGGAACTCATAAAAAGAAATACCCGAATTCAGGTCGCGCAGAGCTTTCTACAAGTGTTACTGCAGCAAGAGATCGCTCGTCTCGTGGATTCCTCAGCGATGTATTCTGCACTACAAATGCAGAAAATTCAGAAATCAACTGATTTAGGTGCAAGCCCTATGTCTGTGTTGTACGAAGCAAAAGCCAATCATAGTCGCGATGTTCAAAAGCAAGCTAGTGCTTTGCAGGAAATAGAAAAAGCCATGCTCGCTTTGCGACATGCGATGAACCTAGAAGACGATCGACAACTAGTCGTTGACACCAGTTTATCCTTACTGCAACAGTTATCTCTAAGTCCCCAAGAAGAAAGCCAGCTAAGTAGCCATCTATGGGATGAGCATCCTTTAACGCGGAAATATCAGTTCTTAAATGAGGCTATGCTTGCGGATGCGAAGTCAATACGTGCAAATCTATATCCAAGTGTCGATTTATCGGTGAATGTTGGAAGTTTCTACTTTAATAACTTGACGACAGGCATGGGGAAACTACCATTTGTTAATCAACTTCAGAATAACTTCTCTCAGCAGATCACCCTCGCCCTAAATATTCCGATCTACAACAGAAATGCTGTTAAGCACAATCTGCAGAAGAACAACAATCAAATTTTGCAAAACGCAGCGCAATTGGAACTCAGCCAACAGCAGCTTACACAAGAAATGCAGAACTATCTGCTAAATTATCGGAATTTTAGGAAGCAATTAGACTTGAGCAATGAAGCCCTTGCAAATACGCGCTTAGCGTTCGCAATTAGTCAAAAGAGCTTTGATGCCGGTAAAATTAGTATTTACGATCTCAATAGCTCACGTGCCAACCTATTAAACGCAGAGAGTGAGATGATACAGGTACAATACAACCTAGTGTTCTCCAAACTCTTGCTGATGTTAGTGGCCAAGGGGGATCTTACAAAATAGCCAGTCCAGGGAACAGATAGTGCAAATATCCCTTCCTAATCATAAAAGCGAAAATCATTCGATTTTTTCTTAAATTGCAATCTAGCTAATACACCTAAATAACCAAGAAGCAAGAAATTTCACATGCATAGATGGGCAGAATACAAGATGAGTAATCACCACATCCTATGGCCGGTGCCGGCAGCGGCAATTAATGCCAATACCAAGGGAACCATCAATCAAAATATAGGATACCCAGGTGCTGCAAATAACATAAGTCCTAAACCACTTTAAACCATATTCCTATGAAATCATTAAAGTATGCGTTATTGTGCCTCTGGCTGTCGCCTTTTTTTGCGACCAGTCAGCAAGTGAATTATGATGAGTCCCTTGTCGGCAGCTATGAGCTCCCTGATTTACTTCGTGCAAATGATGGGACAAGAATCGATAGCAAGCAGAAATGGGAGAAAATAAGACGTCCTGAGCTCTTAGAAACTTACAGCAGCTTAGTATATGGTCGAACACCAACGGAGGAGATACCGGTCAGCTATGAGCTGTTGACCGAGAATAAACAGGCGTTGAATGGGCTTGCTACCATGCGTCAAGTGAAAATGACCTTCTCCAAGAATGGTAAAACGGTAAATGCACTTTTGTTGCTGATGCTTCCCAACCATGTTAAAAAGAAGATTCCCATGTTTGTCGGTTATAACTTCAAAGGCAACCACAGTACGATTGCGGATTCTAGTATTCTGTACAGCGAGAACTTTAAACTGGTTCGTGAACCAGACCATTTAGATTGGATACGGGGCATACAAGCCAAGCGTTGGGATTACACGCAAATTATTAAACGTGGTTATGGGGTTGCCACCATGTGTTACCATGATATCTTTCCGGACAAGGATGGCTTCAAAGATTACAGTATTGCGGCTTTATTTTCAGACTACAGCTCACGACAGCAGGCAGGCGATAACTGGGAAGCAATAGGAGCGTGGGCATGGGGATCCTCCCGTATCGTCGACTATCTCGAAACACTCCCTGAAATTGATAAGCGTCGCCTCGCCATTATTGGTCACTCCCGACAAGGGAAAGCCGCACTTTGGGCTGGCGCACAGGATCCGCGCTTTCGTATTGTGATCTCTAACGATTCAGGCGAAGGCGGCGCCGCTCTATCACGCCGAAACTATGGTGAAACCCTCGCCATCGTCACCGGCATCAAACCCGCATGGTTCGCGAAGAATCTCAATACCTACCACGGTAGAGAGAAAGAAATGCCATTCGATCAACATATGCTTATCGCCTTGATGGCGCCCCGCCCTGTGTATGTCGCTAGTGCCGAAGAAGACCGGTGGGCTGACCCCAAGGGGGAGTACCTTTCCGCATACCACGCGGGACCAGTCTACGCCCTGTACAAGAAGAAAGGCCTACCCAGCGAAACACCACCAGCCGTACATCAACCGATATACAACAGTGTGGGATACCATATCCGAGCAGGAATTCACGATGTCAACTCCTATGACTGGTTTTGCTATCTGAATTTTTTTGATGAAATGGGGAGATGATGGTAGATTTTAGACATTAGACATTAGATTTTAGACATTAGGCGTTAGATCTTAGACATTAGATTTTAGACATTAGACGTTAGATCTTAGACATTAGATTTTAGACATTAGACTTTGTACTTAATGTAGAGTTAGTTTTTTGTTTGATATTAGTATTTAGACATTCGACACTACATTTTGTGTTTAATATATGGATATTATTTAGTCATGTTCATAGATTTGATTAATAGCTTAGCAAAAATGCCCACACACTCTGAACTAAATACTAAATACTAAATGTCCATCCCTGATATAAGTTGACCACAAATTTGAAAGAACTATGAGAGCAAATT
>JBEBRI010000165.1:0-8679 GCA_040394915.1 Sphingobacterium sp. | reverse complement strand
GAGACCGATGAAAAGCCTCATATAGCGATTATCGGAATAGAAGAGGATCGTGCGGCGGTAAACAACAAAGGAGCTGCTAAAGGAGCAAATCAAGTGCGACGCTATCTATACGAACTTTATCAAGGCGATTACCCGGTTAAGATCGTTGATTTAGGAAATATCAAAGCCGGCGCAACAATAAAGGACACATACGTTGCGGTTAAATTAGTTTTAGAGGAATTAATTAAACATGATATTCTGCCGATTCTTATTGGAGGAGGGCATGACTTAACGTATGCGCAGTATACTGCCTATGAAAATCTAGAGCAGCGGGTTGAAGTTGCTATCATTGATTCAAAATTCGATTTAGATCAGGACTATAGCGAAGATACCAGTCTAAATTCGAACACTTTCCTCAATCATATCATTCTACACCAGCCAGACTATCTTTTTAATCTTAGCAATATTGGCTATCAAACATATTTGGTCAGCAAAGAGTCGATTAATATGTATGATAAGCTGTTTTTTAGCGCTTTGCGTTTAGGCGCTTTTTCGGGTAAATTGGATCAAGCGGAGCCTATCATAAGATCTGCTGATATGGTAAGCTTTGATATTGGCGCTATCCGTGCATCGGAGGCAGGTGGAAATGCGAACGCAGGGCCAAATGGACTCTATGGTGATGAAGCTTGCCAACTAGCCCGATACGCAGGAATGTCTGATAAATGTTCGTCGGTAGGTTTTTATGAATATAATCCCAGCTTCGACCCGATGGGACAAACAGCGATGTTGATTTCCCAAATGATTTGGTGTTTTGTCGATGGTTACTATAGTCGTAAAAAGGATGCGCCCATGTATCCTAAGTCAAACTATATGATCTATCGTACGACATTAGAGGCGGAAGATTATGAGTTAGTCTTCGTTAAGAGTAAAAAGTCAGATCGTTGGTGGATGCAGGTACCTTATTTTGGTTCAAAATCTGTCAATGAACGCTTTTATTTAGTTCCATGTCGTTATGAAGATTACCAATTAGCCGTGTCAGGCGAAATGCCGGACTTGTGGTGGAAAACACATCAAAAATTGCAGTAATACCTTTATTTAATTAACTGAAATGGAGAGTTTGTATTTATTGATCATCTTTATTTTGCTGGTCATTCTCGCGTATGCGCTTTGGCGTAATGCAAAGTCTATTAGTAGGCCTGTTCACGAGAAGATCGTTTATGAACAGCAACAGTTACAGATAGAGCAGGGGAGATTACAGGAACGACAACGTATCATTACGGAAGAAAGAGACAAGTTGATCCAGGATTTGTCAATAGAAGTTAGCAATCGTCAGGCTATAGAGCGAACATTGGAAGGTACGAATGCTTATTTGCAAGCGCAGCAAGACAAATTCGCAGAACAAAAAGTCGAGATTGAGAATTTGAGAAGACAGTTTAATATCGAGTTTCAAGTCTTAGCAAACAAAATCCTTGAAGAAAAGACGTTAAAATTCGCTCAGCAAAACCAAGAGAATATCAGCTTAATTTTAGATCCTTTAAAAGAGAAGATCAAATCTTTTGAGGAGAAGGTAGAGAAAACCTATCAACAAGAGTCCGCTGAGCGGAGTGTTTTAAAGGGCGTAGTAGAGCAATTGATGCAGCAAAGTATGCAGATTAAGGATGAGGCAAATAATCTCGCAAAAGCACTAAAAGGCGATAATAAGCGGCAGGGGAATTGGGGAGAAGTGATTCTTGAACGTGTGTTGGAACGATCAGGATTGTTGAAAGATCAAGAATACAAACTGCAAGCAGCTATTATTGATAGCGAAGGAAAGCGACTTCAGCCGGATGCCGTAATATATCTTCCTGATGAAAAGCACTTGATCATTGATTCCAAGTTGTCGTTAGTTGCTTACGAACGTGCTATTAACGCGGATACCGATGAAGATAGATCCCTATTTATCAAACAACATATTCAATCGATCGAGAATCATGTAAAGGAGCTTTCCGCCAAGGATTATCAATCTTTATATCAGATTGTTTCGCCTGAATTTGTGCTCATGTTTATCCCAATAGAGTCTTCATTGAGTTTAGCTGTTAATCATAAGCCTGAATTGTTTTCAGAAGCCTGGGATAGGCGAGTCGTAATTGTAAGTCCATCTACATTATTAGCGACGTTGAGAACAATCGCTAGCATCTGGAAGCAAGAAAGGCAAAATAGGAATGTATTGGAAATTGCCAAGGAAGCAGGATTACTTTATGATAAGTTCGTCGGCTTTTTAGATGATATGGATCAGCTGCAGCACTTTCTTCAAAAGGCATCTGGGAAACATGAAGATGCTATGAAAAAACTATCCTCAGGGACTGGAAATGTAATCAAAAAAGTAGAGTCCTTAAAAGTACTCGGAGCGAAGGCAAATAAGCAGATAAACGATAAATATCTAGAAGAATAAAGGGCTATCGATTGACAGCCCTTTATTCTTTAATAACCTGCAGCCTTATCATCACCTCGATGATCAGCTCCGGTCTGTAGTCTACCGTTTGGCAATACCACAATATTCTCTACACGTCCAATAGGACCTCTTTTGTTTAAACGATAGCCATCTTTTTCTAAACTTGCTCTAGTCTTCGAATCGATTGCTTGTTCTTCAACATCAATGTATTCTGGTTTCCATTGATGATGGAATCTCGCAGCGCTAACCGATTCTTGGGCAGTCATATCAAATTCTAGTACATTGAGAATAGTCTGGAATACCGAAGTAATAATAGTTGACCCACCAGGTGTTCCTACGACCATCTTTAGCTTACCGTCTTTTTCAATGATTGTTGGCGTCATGGCACTCAACATACGCTTTCCCGGTTCTACAGCATTTGCCTTTCCGCCTAGTAAACCATACATGTTTGGGCTGCCTGGTTTCACAGAGAAATCATCCATTTCATTGTTTAGTAAAAATCCGGCTCCTTCAACCCAAACTAATGATCCGTAAGAACCGTTAATCGTCGTGGTTAGCGATACAGCATTTCCTTCTTTATCAACGATACTATAATGTGTCGTTTCCTCAGACTCATAGCCAGGGAATTTTGATGCTTTTACCTGGTCGCTGGGAGTTGCTTTCTTTAAACTTACTTTCGCCATACGATCTTGATTAAACTTCGCATTTATCAGCTCGTTAACTGGTACCCGATAGAAATCAGGATCTCCTAAGTGCGTTGCGCGATCAGCATATACGCGGCGCTCGGCTTCTACCATCGCGCGAACGGTGCTGTCATGCTGGAAGCCCCATTTCGCTAATGGATATTTTTCTACAGATTGTAATAGAGCCATTAATGCAACTCCTCCACTAGAGGGGGGAGGCATTGAAGTAACTTTATAACCCTTATATGTCCCAACGATAGGAGTACGCCATACCGCTTGGTAATTTGCTAAGTCTTCTAAAGTGATGATTCCATTACCTCGTTTCATTTCTGCAACAATGTATTCTGCAGTTTTACCCTTATAGAATCCATCCCGACCTTTTTCTGCAATTCGCTTTAAAGTTTCTGCCAATGCCGATTGAATAAATATATCGCCAGCCTTCCACGAAGCCTCGCGAATGATTGCTGCGCCATTTGGATTATGTTTCTTAAATCGTTCTTGATAGCGGTTGAATTCTCCGGCTTGTTGTGCAGTAATTGGAAACCCTTTTGATGCGAGATCAATAGCTGGTTGAAGTAGTTCTTTCCAAGGTAATTTGCCATATTTCTTATAAGCTTCGTCCATCCCTGCAACCGAGCCTGGGACACCGGAAGCTAATTGACCATAAAGGCTTAAATCCGTAATAGGGTTTCCCGCCTGATCTAAATACATATCACGATGAGCTTTTTGAGGAGCCTTTTCACGGAAATCTAAGGAATTGACTAGCCCCGATTTATCACGATAAACCATGAAACCTCCGCCACCCAAATTGCCCGCGTTTGGATAAACGACAGCAAGTGCAAATTTAACCGCAATAGCGGCATCTACGGCATTTCCCCCTTTTTTCAGAATGTCAACGCCGACTTCCGAGGCAATCGGATGGGCAGTCACTACAGCTCCATTGCTAAATTCCTGTTGTCCTTTGGCTGCATTTTGTTTTGTCGCGCAAGAACTCAGAAAAAAGCTAATGAATAATAAGTAAAAGATATTCGATAATTTCATGTGTTAAAGATATTAAATTTGGCATTATTACTTGAATATAATTACCTTCAGACTTAATCATACACTATGAAGTACCTCTTGCTATTTATCCTTGCGAACCTATCCATAGGAGCTACCGCACAGACTGTGAAAATCTTAAGTTATAATATCCATCATGGGAATCCACCAGCCAAACCGAATGTAATTGATTTGCCAGCGATCGCTAAGGTGATTATTGAATCTGATGCTGATATAGTGGGCATTCAAGAAGTTGATATCCATGTATCTCGCTCAGAGATGGTCAATCAGGCGGAAAAGCTAGCGGAATTAACCAATATGGATTATTACTTTTCTAAGGGTATCAATTTGGAGAAAGGATACTACGGAACTTTAATACTATCGAAGCATAAGATTGTAGGGAAGCGGAGATATGATCTTCCGATGCCTATTGCAAGTGAAAATCGTTCTTTAGCCATTATCGATGTGGAACTTCCAAATGGTAAACG
The DNA here is from genome assembly GCA_040394915.1 of Sphingobacterium sp. GTDB lineage: Bacteria > Bacteroidota > Bacteroidia > Sphingobacteriales > Sphingobacteriaceae > Sphingobacterium. The sequence goes on along the minus strand of JBEBRI010000165.1, from coordinate 4,060 downwards.
CGTTTCTTTAGCCAATACGCACCTTGATCTGCATGAGGAAAATAGAGTGGCACAAGCGCATTTTATCAATGAATTGGCGGAGCTTTATAGTAGCCCTTTAATTCTCGTAGGAGATCTAAATGCGAAGCCTAATTCGGAACCTATTAACGTATTAGAGCGGTTTTTCAAAAGGAATGTAAGTTCGAACGGACCGACATTTCCAAATATAAATCCGGAAAGTGAGATTGACTACATTATGTTTTTGGATAATGTTGATTTCGAATGGAAAAGCTATAAACGAGTTGAAGAAAACGAAGCTTCAGATCATTTACCATTGTTCGCAGAGATAGAATTCAAATAAGCATAAAAACAATAAGAGGCTATTTCAGCTTCTCATTGTTTTTATGTCGTTCTCCATCTCTATTTGTTTTCTTGTTGAGATTTTTATTCAACGCGTCTGTCAGGTTAACTCCGGTTTGATTGGCAAGACAAATCAATACAAATAAAACGTCTGCCATCTCATCGGCTAAATCCACCTCCTTATCAGACGATTTAAACGATTGTTCACCATATTGTCTCGCCATTATTCTAGCCACTTCCCCGACTTCCTCCATCAGCATGGCGGTATTGGTTAATTCATTGAAGTAACGAACACCAGTTGTTTTAATCCATTGATCGACGGTTGATTGTGCTTCTGCTATTGTCATATCGAGGTTATTAATAGTTGTCTTTGTCTTTCGTATTCATCATGATGGTCACAGGTCCATCGTTGCGTAAATCTATTTTCATGTCAGCACCAAATATGCCTAGCTGAACTTCTTTCTGGAGCAGGACGCCTAAATACTGAGCCATGGACGCATACATGGGCTTTGCCTTTTCGGGTTTCGCCGCTCGAATAAACGAAGGACGATTCCCTTTTTTTGTTTGTGCAAATAAAGTGAATTGTGAAATCAACAGGATGTTTCCATCAATATCTTGAATGGATTTGTTCATCAATCCCTGCTCATCGGAAAAGATCCGCAGATTAGCTATTTTCTGAGCCAACCATTCCATATCGCTTGACGTGTCTTCATCTTCAACGCCTATAAGTACAAGTAAGCCATGGTCAATTTTGCCCGTGATTTGATCATCTACCGTGCAACTAGCATGGCTTACTCGTTGTATTACTGCTCGCATTCGCTAAAAATATAAAGTTTAAAGCGAATTCCCAATCCTTAAAAACGAATATTCAAGCCTAACATAAAATTAGTTTCAGCCTGTGGATAGTAGAAGTTATAATAATCTCGGGTTCCTTTACTTTCGAACTTTTGTCCCCAAGTGTACCCCGTTGTCTCATACTTACTGTTGAATAGATTATTTACAGCTAGATTTAAATCTATTCTTTTCATACCCAATGCAGAGAAGGTATAAATACCCTGGAAGTTATTCACAAAGGAAGGGTCAATACTTCTTTCTCTGGCTTTGCTGTTGTCAAGATAAATTCTAGAAACATATTTACTCAATAAACTAAAAGAAAGTGCTTCTGTTGGTTTGTAGGTGAAAATATTTGACAGGACGGTTGAAGGTGATTTCGCAATTGTCGTCGTCTTATAAAAGATCTCCTCTTCACCAACATAGTTCCAATCATTTTCATTGTCATAGATTAAGATTTTCTCTCTAAAATTCTTAATCTTATTTTGGCTCAATGCTGCGGTAATTCCCCATACGAATTGAGGACTGATATTCCAGGAGGCATCTAATTCAAAGCCAATTCGGTAGCTATCGTCCACATTCTGACGCAAAGCGGCACCAACGTCATTCAGCGCACCGGTTGGGATTAATTGATTTTTATAGAACATTGCATACCCATTCGCTCCAATATTAAATTGTTGATTTCGGAAGCGATAACCCGCTTCTATATCCTGCATTTTCTCGGGCTTTGGAAATTCATTCAATGGATTCTCTACGTAGTCTGAACGCTTGGGTTCTTTGCTTGCATAGGCGTAAGAAGCATACAAGTTGCTGTTCGAGTTTATAAAGAAGGTAGCACCTACTTTCGGGTTAAAGAAGTCGAGTTTGTCCTTAAAATATAGGTTTTTGACTTTATCATCATCTCCTTCACCTAGATAATAGAGATTTCTATATTGCAAGTCTACGTTAAACAACCATCTTTCCAACTTGTAATCTGCCTTCGCAAAGAAGTTGAAGTCATTTTTATCCGCCTCATTATAATAGTAACGATCCCCTAGATTGCTGTCGGACGCATATGTTGCCCAGATAACCTCGCCGTAATGCTTTCCACGATATTGATTGTAAGCACCCCCGAAAATAAAATTAAGTGCTGCGCTTGGCTTATAATTTGCCGAGTAAGTTAACCCGTAAAAATGATTATCTAACCATCTGCGGCGAATTAAATCCGAAGTTTTAATTGTATCAGAGCCGATTGTTATATTAGCCATACCATAATGAGCTAATTTATCACCTGGACGGAACTCCTCATAATATCCTGCTCCACGCGTGTAATGCAAGGCGCCATTTAAACTTAACTTCTCATTTGCCGCATAGGTATACTGCAAATGACTATGGGTTTGCGTATAATTATCCGTTTGATTATCGTAAGTATAATAATTGTATTTCCTTCCTTCATCTTTCAATCGGCTGATCTCTTCCGGGCTATATAGCCCCATGTTTGCCGCGTAATCTTCCAAGCGGCTGTAATCTCCTGTAATCAAAGGTTCAGGTGTACCATACCATGATTGATAGGTCTTTTCCTTTCCAGAGAAAACGGTGACTTTTAAGATGTGCTTATCGGTATAGAGTCCTCCATCAATATAGAATGATTTTAAGTTTGAACTAGCGCGTTCGATGTAACCGTCTGAAGCGATACGCGATAAGCGTGCATTAAATGCATATTTATTATTTATTAATCCAGTACCTACTTTTAGGGTGTTTTTCCAAGAATTGTAGGACCCGAATGCGTTATTGAATTCAGCATAGGGCTCCGGTTCCAGAGCATCGGTTTGGATATTCAGGGAAGCACCAAATGCGCCGGCCCCATTTGTCGATGTCCCAATACCACGTTGTACTTGGATGCTTTGTATAGAAGATGCGAAGTCTGGTAGATTCACGAAAAAGCTACCCATGCTTTCTGCGTCATTTAAGGGAATACCATTTAAGGTGATATTGATGCGCTCATTATCCGAACCTCGGATAGTCATACTGGTATAACCAATTCCGGCGCCGGCGTCGGAACTTACCACGACTCCAGGTGTCTGGTTAATCAAGAAAGGGATGTCTTGACCAAGATTGTTTTGGCGAATATCCTCTTTGCTAATGTTCTTAAACGTTGTTGCAGCGTTTTCTTTAGCACGCGTGGCCGTCACAAATACCTCCTCCGCAACATATGATAACTCATTTAGACGAACGATAATTGGAGAATCTTCGCTGCTGCTTACCTCTTTAAAATAATTTTGATAACCTAGATATGTTACCTGTAATAAATTTTTTTTTGTCGTTAAATTTCTAAAAACGAGCGTTCCGCTTTGGTCCGTTGTGCCGCTTTGTGCGCCTAACTTAACGGTCGCTCCGGCTAATGGAATTTCATCTTTGTCGATGACTCTTACAGTCAATGCGTGTTGAGCAAAGCTCCACATCATCAGATGGCAAAAGGCGATTGTTGCCCATACCTTTTTTAACATGTTAATTTGTGTGTAAATGAGTTAAACCTCACTATTGCAAGGGGTTACAATAGCATTTATTTAACCTCCCTTATCCCTACGCTGGCATTATCCAGATCAGGTACGCAACGATTTTTCTAAACCGAATGCTGGGTATATTCTCAGCCTTTATTTGTGTTGTCCAACAACAAGGCACCCCTATATGATCTTGCAAAACTAACCTTTTATTAGCTTTAAACAAAATATAAGCGATACTGTAACAAATTTGTAATTATTATTTTATTAGTTAACATATATTGATTTTTTTGTAAATTGGCTCTAATACGGCCCTCAGGGGTGAATTACGCTAACTTTAAAAAACGGTTTTTATAAATTTATGAAGTATTATGCTGCTGATATTGTATTTCCAGTAACTGGCCCTGCAA
>JBEBRI010000164.1:0-8808 GCA_040394915.1 Sphingobacterium sp. | reverse complement strand
TTTCCCCAAAAATAGGATTAAGAAAGGAGATTACAAATTTAAATGTATTTTTATCGTATGAATAAGAGTATCCTTAAACTGGCGAAAATTGCAGAAAAAAAAGACCGTTTGATTATCGGTTTAATGTCCGGAACTTCTTTGGATGGACTGGATATTGCCTTATGTAGAATTACTGGTTCTGGCACAGCAAGCACACTTTCGTTAATGCACTTCAAGACGATGCCTTATGACGATTTATTTCGACAACAGATAAGAAAAATCTTTGCGAAAAGACAAATTGACCATCAAATGCTCTGCGGTTTGAATGCCTATGTCGCGGAGGTACATAGCCAGCTTATTCTGGAAACCCTAAAAGATTGGAATATAGATCCCTCACAGATCGATGTTATCGCGAGTCATGGCCAAACGGTATATCATGCTCCCCAATCGCTTACAGGAGACCCTAGTCTGCCAAATTCTACACTTCAAATAGGCGATGGCGACCACTTCGCCGTAAGAACAGGAATCATCACCCTTAGTGACTTTCGACAGAAACACCTTGCTGCCGGCGGTGAGGGCGCTCCGTTGGCAGCCTATGGAGACTATTTATTGTTTAGTAGCGAAGAAGAGCATCGAATATTGTTAAACATCGGTGGAATTTCAAACTTCACGTTTCTACCTCGTATTGGGACGAACCTGAAAGCTTATGCAACAGATTTAGGACCGGGTAATACAATGATGAACCAATACATGTTTGCTCATTATGGTGAAGAAATGGATAAAGACGCTGCAGTCGCAGCCTCAGGCCGCGTTAGTGAAGAGTTATTAAAGCGCTTGAAAAGTCATCCTTTCCTAAATATTGATTTTCCCAAAACAACGGGGCCGGAGCTTTTCAATTTGGATTATCTTAATGCCTGTCTTGAAAGCGTGAGTATATCTGAACAAATATATGAGGCCGATGTAATGGCAACCCTTAACAGCTTTTCTGCACAAACGATCGTTGAGGGTATTAAACGCGCAATTGCAGGCCTAGACCATACGAAAATATATGTAAGTGGTGGCGGACTACATAATCCGATGTTAATGAATCAATTGGTCGACGAATTCCCTGGGGCCGTTACTTCTTTTCAAGAACTCGGATTAGACCCCGATGCTAAGGAAGCCTGTCTATTTGCCGTTTTGGCCAACGAAACGCTCTGTGGAGATCCAAAAAATGTGAACCATATTAAAGACTCACCTCCCGTTTGCATGGGTAAAATTAGCCTGCCTTATTGATCTAAGGCCATATGTATAAATTGCTTGAACGGAATCATGGAGGCATAGGTCTCGATAACCTTGTCTAAGGCCTTTGTGGACTCCATTTCTTTTCGGCTAAGGTTCTTCGATAAAATAAAGCTTCTATTTTTCAAGATTTCTATATTTTCGTTTTCGACCGTATACCCTGCAGGAGGACGCATCAGCTTATCCTCGCTTGACATGTTTTCGGGCTTCCATCCGCCCTTTTCCAACGCAGCGAACAAATCCTTAGCGTTGTAGTCTATCTCCTGTCTAATGGCCTCTAAATGCTGTTTCTCGGGACGCCAATATCCTACGGCAAGAAATGTGTCGTCTGGTGCAACATGAATATAATACTCTGGCCCGGCCAACTTTCTCCCATCAACGGAAATACCGGCAGCAAACCAAGATTTATACGGATCCTTATTCTTCGAAAAACGAACATCTCTGTAAATTCGAAACAGGCATTTTTTCGCTGAGATTTCCGTGTGAATATGTGGATCTAGATCCGCTAATCGAAGAATTATTGCCTCAATGAATTCAAGAACGTTTTGATGCGCTTGGTCATACGCATGCTTATGCTCCTGAAACCATTCTCTATTGTTGTTTTCTCTTAAACTCAATAAGAAATCAAAGGTGCTCTTCTCGATTTTCATCTGTTTTTAGCTAAATAGTAATAGTAAATATACGAGTGGAGCAGCAATTAAGAGCCCATCAAACCGATCTAAAAAACCGCCATGCCCCGGTAAAATCTGTCCAGAATCCTTAATGCCTAAACTTCGTTTTAACATCGATTCCACAAGATCTCCTAAAGTGCCAAAAACACCGATCACTAGAGCGACACTGCCCCACTCCATCTTGCTCAGCGATCCAAAGTATTGTTGTAAGTTCAGCGCAATTAATACTGCTAAAGCAACACCGCCTATAAATCCTTCCCATGTTTTATTAGGACTGATGCGTTCAAAGAGTTTCGTTTTTCCAAAGGCACGTCCCGCTAAATAAGCGCCCGTATCATTTGCCCAAAGGATAATTAAGAAGCCTAAGGGTATATAAGGATTAAATTCTCCATGAATAAACCCTAGCGCGATAAAAAATATAAAGGGAATGCTGCCGTAACAAATCCCAAGGAGTGTATAGGCAATATCATTGAAGGGCTTTTCTCTTTTTAGGAAAAGAGAAGCAATAAAGATAGCAGAGAACAATGGCAAGACTAGGGCTAGGTATTTCACTTCGATTATGCCCAGGAAATAGAGGGAAGCCAAGGCCGCGAGAACCCCAGCAGTTAATAATCCAAGTTCAAATAAGGGTTTTGTTTCTGCTGATTTACAAATTACAAAAAACTCTCTCGCTGCTAAAACAGCAATTAAACTAAAAAAAGCGACAAATACATAAGCATTTAACAAGGTCGCTAAGACTAGTGCAATAACAAAAAATAATCCAGTAATAGCTCTAGTTTTCATTACCTATTTCGTCCTCATCATTAAAACTATCAATTAAGGCTGTTGCTTCTAGCGTATGTTCATTATCCACATAAAGCTCTATTACGCCGAAGTGGTATGAAGAGTCTTGCTTATTTAACACCACCGCTGGGATATTATTTTCAACCAACATCTGTTTTACAATCTCCGCCTGTAGCTGATTTGTAAAAACTTTCACTTTAGTCCAGTTCGAATTCATTTAATCTATTTACTTCTTTTGACTTTTTATAAAAATAATATCCGATAAGCAGTGTTACGATAAAGCTGCTTAGGTAAATTATTGGAGAATACATTTCCGCGCTTTGCAGATCCTCATAGGTCTTTCCTTGCTTATGGAAAAAATACGCGATAATCGTCACAGAGGCATTATTTACAAAGTGTGCAAACACAGGAACCCATATATTTTTTGTCCAAACGAACGCATAACCGAAGATCAAGCCAAGAATCATTCGAGGAAAAAATCCAAAGAATTGAACGTGTATAGCAGAAAATATAATGGCAGTAATCCAAATGGCAGCGTGTTGATTGTCAAATATTCGATAGCATATAGTTTGAAGCGCACCACGGAAGAAAAACTCCTCGACAATCGCAGGAATTATAGCCATTACGACGATATTCGTAAGCAGCAAACTCAAGCTATCAACCATCACTAGGTTTTTGGTCAAGTCAGCCATGGCGTCTTCTTGAGTACGCATCCATGTTTCTGCTGATTTAAGACTCTCAGGTAAGCTCATCTCCATATTCCAACGGCTAATTAATTCCATGATTGGACTTGCCGCCACTAAAAAGAGGAAACTTAATCCAAGAAATAGGCCTAATTGTACATTTCTTGCGGGAAAATAATCGATTTGATGTCTTTCAATCCGTTGCAATAACAATGCGGGGAACAGAAATGTTCCGAGACTACTACTTGCAAGCAATAGGTAGAGTAAGCCACGATTTGATTCAGCTAGAACCACAGGATTAGACAAACTACTGAGATCCAATTTGCCGGATAACCATGCAAAAAGTACGATCACGATAATTTGAGAGGCCAGCGCTCCCACGAAGGTAAACCCCAAGAGTGTCACAAGGGATAGCCACGGCGAATTAGGTCTGTCTGTATTCATCGTTATATAACTTTAGATTATACAACCATCGGGGCCACAACTTGCGTCTCCGTCTTGATCATTTAACATTTGTATTTGTGGGTTTTTATCCTTCCACTCTTTAAAACTCTTTTGTAATACCTCAACAAAAGAATCTACCGGTTGAGCACCTGATATCGCGTATTTCCTATCAAATAGAAAGAATGGAACACCACGAATCCCAATCTGCCGCGATTCTTGAATATCTTGCTTTACAGCGTAAGCATATTGTTCAGAAGCCAAAGCATCTTGTATTTCTTCAACCGTAAATCCCAAAGATACCCCAATCGTTTCCAAGACTTGATCATCTTCAATATTTAGGCCCGAAACAAAATGAGCTTCAAACAATCTTTCATTCATTTCTTCGGCTTTTCCATTATCAGCAGCAAGATGTATCATAATATGGGATTTGAACGTATTGGCGGGAATATTCGTGTCAAAATTGATAGTTAATCCTGCTTCATTGGCCATTTTAACAACGTGGGAAGTCATTTCTTTAGCTTGTTCAATGGTTAAGCCTTTCGATTTACTTAACAATGAATAAACAGTTTCGCCCGGAACATAGTGAGTTTCTGGATTCAACTGATAGCTTTTATAGACTACTTGGATTTGATTTTTGAAATCAACAGCAGCTAAAGCTTTTTCAAAATGGTGTTTCCCTATATAACAAAAGGGACACATGATGTCAGACCAAATTTCTATAACCATAATCAAAAATAATGTTTTTAATGGCATTCAACGAAAAAGCCCCGCCAAAAAGCGGGGCTATGTATTAGTTTACACGGATTGGATCCGCCGGTTTTTTCAATTCTTTATAGGGATAGGTTTTAATTTCCTCTAATAAAAGCTGTACTGTTCGCTCTAACTGTGGATCACGACCTTCTAACAAATCTTTAGGCATTTGTTCTACAAAAATATCGGGCGCTACGCCTTCGTTCTCAATAATGTAGTTACCATTTAAATCGAATACTCCAAAATTCGGAGAAGTTACACTTCCACCGTCCAATAGTGGTGGATACCCCGAAATACCAACTAGGATACCCATCGTCGTACGCCCAACTAGTTTCCCTAACTTCTTGAAACGAAACATGTAAGGCATCATATCGCCACCAGATCCAGCATTCTCATTGATAATCATCGCCTTGGGACCGAAGATACCATTCCCTGGTGTCGTAAAGCTCTTTCCATCGCGAATTCCCCATCCGGCAATAAGTTCTCTAGACAATAAGTCAATCACATAATCCGCCACAGAGCCACCTCCATTATTTCTTTCGTCTAATAGGAGCGCCTTCTTATCCATTTGTGAGAAATAATAGCGGTTGAATGAAGTATAGCCTTCTCTACCAGTATTTGGCATATATACGTAAGCAATTTGACCCTGACTCAATTCATCAACTTTCTTTCTATTTCTTTCTACCCAATGCTGTCTACGAAGCGAGATTTCATTGCTAAAAGATATGGGGCGAACAATCACATCCTTTGCTCCCGATAAGCTTGGCTTATCATTTACTTTCAAATAGATTTGCTTCCCAACTGTATAATCAAACAAACTGTAGATGTCCATATCTGCAGTCAGTTCTTTACCGTTTACCGCTAGAATATACATGCCTTCGCGGATGTCAAGGCCCGGTTCCGCCAATGGCGCTTTAAACTCCGGGTTCCAATCCATTCGATTGTAAATCCGTTTGATTTTATATCGATTATTCTCAATCGTATAATCAGCCCCCAATACTCCGGTAGAAACAGATGGCGCTGAAGGCTCGTCACCTGGCGTAATGTAATTATGACCAACAACCATCTCTCCCATCATTTCATTGAGCAAATACCCTAAATCTGAACGATGGTTTACGTAAGGAAGAAATTTCTCGTATTTTACTTTAACAGCATTCCAATCGAGTCCATGCATGTTTTCCACGTAAAAGAACTCTTTTTGCATTGCCCATACTTCATTAAAAATCTGCTTCCATTCTGCTGCAGGATCAACTTGTAGTTTGATGTTATCTAGTTTAAGTTTACCAGATTCTCCGGCAGGTTTTTGTCCAGCGTTAACAATATAATAGCCTTGGCGAGTGCTATACAGCATTTGTTTACCGTCAGCCGAAACAGCGTAACTACCTAGATTATCAACAAGATTCTTCTCTTCAAGCTTGTTTAAATCCAACGCAAATAAACTACCATTACGTACATAAAGCAATGTGTTTTCTACATTTCCATTGAATCCATAGGAACCCGCTGGAATCGGAAGAGCAACAATTCGATTATTGATGTTTTCGTAATCAATCTTTACAGATTTCGCTAGCGCATTATTTTCTGCTTTCGATTTATCAGCAGATTGCTTTTTATCGTCTTTCTTTTTACTGGTATCCTTCTCCTTTTTGTCTTCCTCTTTTGCCGGAGCCTCTACTTTCACCGTTTCTTCATCACTTTCGTTCTTATAAATGGAAGGGCTATCACTAGACAAAATAAACGCGTAAGTGTTATACTCCGCACGGCGATCATATGCAGTCATATGTAGACCACTATTCGTCAAACCTGTACTTGTACTAGCATTAAACACGAGATATTTTCCATCGCGTGTAAAGGTTGGCTGGCTTACTGCACTCATACCATCAGTAATCTGACGCGATTGTTTCGTATCTAAATTATAAATGAAAATAGCGTTTACTCCATTATTTAAGTATTTAGAATATGCAATATGTTTTGAATCAAACGACCAACTTGGCTGAAAAGGGTTGTATGTTCTACTCGTATGAGATCCTAAATAATCATCTGCAACCTTTGTTACTTGCTTTGAATTAATATCAACATAATACAGATTCAAATGAGCATCGCTGAAAAACAATTTCTTGCTATCGGGCGACCAAACTGGCTGAAAATAAAATACATCTTTACCGAGCTTAATGTAAGTCGGTTCGTCCATTGCCTTTTGATCTCGTAATACCAGCTCGTATTGTCCATTTTTATCCGATAGGTATGAAATCCATTTACCGTTCGGTGACCACGCTGGATAACGTTCATGAGAACCTGATGAATTTGATATATTCCTTGCGTCACCTTTCTCTTTTGGAACAGAAAAAATCTCTCCTCTCGATTCAAATAAAGCTCGCTGACCTGTTGGTGATATGTTCCATCCTCGAATACCTTCATTCATATTGACGTAATGAGCACGTTTGTAAACTGCGTCTGCATTTAATTGAATAGCCAAAGGTTTGGTTGTCTTGTTAGCTAAATTCAACACATGTATCCGTCCTGCTTGTTCAAACACGAGTTCATTTCCTCTACCTTGCAAGGTTCTTACATCGTAGTCAGCGAAATTCGTTAGTTTTTCTACTTTTTTAGATTTAACATCATAGCTAAACACATTAACGATTTTTTCGCGATCGGAAAGGAAGTAGACTTTATCATCCAACCAAACTGGTTTGACGTCGTTACATTTGTCGCCAGGAACCACTTGTACGTCTTTCGTTTTCGTGTCAAATATCCAAATAGACGGCATACCTCCTCCTCTATAGCGTTTAAAAGCAACAGCATCACGTTCCGTTGGATCGGTATTCTTAATGTATGCCCAGTATCTACCGTCTGCAGATAGCGAGCCTTGTGATGCTTCCGGCATCATCAACGGCTGATCTAATGTTCCGCTCAACTTTGCTTTGTACAAGCGACTCCCTAATGAGAAATCGAACTCTCTGGCCGTTGTAAAATACACTTCATCATTTGAGATCCAACCCCGCAGTACATCCGCCGCAGGATGGCTTGTAACGCGTTTTGGGTCGCCTCCATGAATTGAAATAACGTAAACATCAGTGTTTCCGTCGTAATTGCCAGTAAAAGCAATCTGACTGCCATCTGGTGAAAAGATAGGATTTCGTTCAACCGCTGGATTTACGGTCAAACGTTTCGGATGTTGTCCGTCTTTTTCAGCAATCCAGATATCCCCGCCATAAACGAATGCGACGTGCTGATCACTAATTGTTGGTTGTCTTAACAGCAGAGTTTCGTTATCAGATTGCGCAAAACCAATCTGACTTGCCGATAGCGCAAGCACCGTTAATAGATTTTTTAGCATATATTCAATTGGTATTCAAAAAATGGGTTAAAAAAATTTCACTAATATAATCTATTTTTTGTCGCCAGAAAGTATGTCAAGCAAGTATTACAAACAAAAAAGCCGGACATTGTCCGGCTAGTATGTTTTTAAAAGAAAAGATTAACCTTCTCCGTTCGCGATTTCCTCATCAACTAATATACGACCACAGTGTTCGCAGATGATGATTTTCTTACGCTGACGAATTTCAGACTGTAATTGAGGTGGAATCTTGTTATGACATCCAGAACAACTATCACGCTCAATGAAAACAACCGCTAAACCATTACGAAATGAATTACGCAATTTGTTTGTCACTTTCAATAGACGTTCTTCAATGTTTTTCTCGGCTTCTTTCGCCTCTTCAAGCAATTGGTCTTCTTCTTTCTGCGTTTCCGACGTAATCGTATCAAGTTCTTGCTTTTTAGCGTCCAATTCTCCTTTGCTGAACTCTACATTTTTCAATGTAGCATCGTAAGCTTCTGTTTTGTTCTTAATTTCAAACTCTGCCTCACGAATTCGTTTTTCACAAACTTGAATCTCTAAGCCTTGGATCTCAATTTCTTTCGAAATCGCATCGTATTCACGATTGTTTTTTACTTCATTCAGTTGCGCTTCATATTTCTTGATCGCTGTTTGCGAATCTTTGATCATATTCTTGCGCTTCACAATTGAATCCTCTAATTCGTCCAACTCGTTACGAATTTTCTCAATACGTGTATCTAGACCCGCGATCTCGTCTTCTAGGTCAGCTACCTCAATAGGTAACTCGCCACGTACCTGGCGAATTTTATCGATTTGGGTTTGAACTGATTGCCAAGCCCATAATGCTTTTAGTTTTTGTTCTACGGTTTGTTCCATTAAC
>JBEBRI010000163.1:0-8853 GCA_040394915.1 Sphingobacterium sp. | reverse complement strand
GAACGAAGAGGGCTATATTAAATCTTCTAATTTTGATCGCTTATCGGGCAGATTAAGTGGAGAGATTATTCCAAAAAAATGGTTAAAGGCTGGGATGTCAATCAATGCGTCTCACCAGCTCGGTAATTTTACAACAGGCTCAGGAGGTGCTTTTGTGAATCCTTGGATGTTTGCTCGTCAAATGGCTCCCATTTATCCAGTTCATTTGCACGATAAAGTTTCAGGAGACTACATTTTTGATGAGTCGGGTCGTAAAATTTACGATTCCGGAGACTTAACTCGAAGTCAGAATGTTGGAAGGCATATCATTTGGGAAACGGAATTGAATGAAGATAAAAATAAAAGAAATACAGTTAGTTCTCAAGGATATGTGGATGTGAAATTTCTGAAAAATTTTACTTTTTCAGTTTTGGGTAACTTGGAATTACGATATGACGAGACTAGATCTTATGATAATGCAGTGATCGGCGATGGGCAGGGTAACGCTGGTCGTGCTTCGAGAACCGTATATAACTATAAAAACTATACTTTCCAACAGTTATTGAATTATAGCAATTCAATTAATACCCGGCATAATATCGATATTATGATTGGCCATGAGAATTACGGGAATATATATACCTATCTCAATGGCTTTAAAAACTCTGAATCATTCCCGGGAGAAAATCATTTAGCAAATTTTTCGAAAATAACTAGTCTGACCGATTATGAACACAATGATAAAAGTGAAAGTGTTTTTGGTCGTGCTCGCTACAACTATCTTGAAAAATATTTCTTGGAGGGTTCACTAAGGAGAGATGGTAGCTCAAGAGTTACGTCTGCGAATAGGTGGAAAAACTTCTGGAGTATCGGAGCTACTTGGATGATTTCGAAAGAAGAGTTTTTAAAGGACGTTGATTGGGTAAATAGTCTAAAAATAAGAGCTGCGTCTGGGGTAGTGGGCAGCTTAGCGAGTTTAGGGTTGTATGATTACATGTTACTTTATGGACTCGGACAGAATCAGAATAGTGCTGCAGTGTATCGATCAAACCCAGGTAATATAGATCTAACTTGGGAAGGGAGTCAATCTTCGTCCTTTGCGATAGAGGGACGCTTATTTGAAAGGATGAATTTTACGCTTGAATATTTTGATAAGCGTTCTAAAGACTTATTATTTAAACTAAATGTCCCCTTATCGACTGGCTCAACTTTTACAAATGGCTCTGCATACATAAATAAGAATATCGGCGAATTGGTCAATAGAGGTTTTGAATTTGCCCTAGACGTGGACGTTCTGAAAAACAAAGATTTAAGATGGAACCTAGGGCTTAATGGAACGATTATTAAGAATAAAATAATAAACCTGCCTGAACAAAATCGGGAAAAAGGAATTATTAGTTCTCCATTCAAGTATTTAGAAGGACATAGCGTCTATGATTATTATTTAAGGCAGTTTGTTGGTGTCGACATGATGACCGGCCAGTCGCTTTATCAAGCAGATATCGATACGTATGATCCGAACGATGCGAATGGCGCTTGGTTTAAATTTCAGCAAGAAATTAATGGCGTATTGTATACTAGGAATGCGAGTTATGCAAAACAAGAGTTTAGTGGATCAGGAATACCGAAATTGATGGGGGGCATAACGACTTCGTTAGACTACAAAAATTGGAGCTTGTCGGCCCTATTTACCTATTCCATTGGAGGGAAAGCAATTGACTATAGTTACAATAGTTTGATGAGTTTCTCTTCGTCGAGCGCTTTACATGTTGATATTCTTAATTCATGGAATGGTGTGCCAAATGGTATGACAGAATCATCAATCGATCGGATTAATCCCAATGCTATTCCGCAGATTAATTTTACCAATAGTCAATACAATAATGCGCTTTCAAGTAGATTTCTAATGAGCAGTTCTTATTTCACTGTAAAGAACATTACGCTGGGGTATCGATTACCTAAACTTTGGTTAGGGAAATACGGTCTCGACCAAGTTGGGTTTATTGTCAGTGGGGAGAATTTACATACTTTTTCTAAGCTTAAAGGCTATAGTCCTCAACAGTCTTTCGGAGGGTTTAGTCAAAATCAATTCGTACCGGCTAGGACTATTTCTTTCGGAATTAATGTTGGATTTTAAGGATTTTAGATATGAAACTATTAACAATTATAATACAGTTAGCTACAATTTCATTTGCGCTAACATCTTGCTCTAAAGATTATTTGGAAACAAAGCCGACAACGGAAGTGCCCATTAAGAAAGTCTTTGAAACTACCGAAAATGCTAAGTATGCCGTTAATGGATTGTCGCGACTAATGAAAAGACAATACATTTCGCAAGGATTTAACGGAGAGGGGGCCATTAAACTATTTTACGGGAACTATATGGGTAATCATATGTCGGCTCCGCTAGATGCTTCATGGTCTTCCATTACTAATTTTGACTTTATTGTTAATCACACAAATACCTACACCTACTACCCGTGGTATTACTATTATATGATAATAGGTAATGCAAATGCGATCATTGAAAATATAGAAAATGCGATTGGCCCACAAAAAGACAAAGACTTTATCAAAGCTCAGGCTTTAACATTTCGGGCATATTGCTACATGATGCTTGTGCAGATATATGGCGATAGATGGGCGGATTCAAACAATGGAACAACTAGTGCTGTTGTAATTCGCCATCAAAGTGGGATGGATGATTTACCTCTTTCTACCCTCGCAGAGACTTATAAATTAATCTATGATGATCTTGATGTAGCTATTGCGTTGTATACTTCCTCAGGTTTAAAGAGAGCATCTGGGGCTAATTATCAGGTAAACCTTGATGTTGCGCATGCGATTTATGCGCGAGCAGCCCTTAATAGAGAGGATTTTGCGAAGGCGGAGAAATATGCAAAGCTCGCACGAAAATCCTATCCGTTGATGCGTAACGTAGACTACTTAGACGGGTTCGCAAATCCTACGAGCGAGTGGATATGGTCGGTTTATGATTCATCAGAGGAGACTATTTATTTCTATTCGTATCAGGCAATGATCGCCTATAACTCAACCGCCAGTGCAGTGCGAACCGCTCCTAAAAGTATAAGTAAGGAATTATATAGTAAAATACCGGCGACCGATATTCGAAAGCATTTATTTCTTGATCCCCACATATCGGGGCTCGCTTTCAATGAGATTACAGGTCAGGGAAATGCTGCTGCTGTTAATTATATTCGAAATCTTTATCCTTCCATACCGAGAACAGCTCAAGCTTATGCTTATATGCAATTTAAAATTAAGGCTAATGATATGCCGGGTGTTGGTCATACCAATAATTTTCGATCGTCCGAAATGGTTCTGATAGAGGCTGAGGCAAAATATAAACAGGGCAAGCCTGTCAATGAAATACAAGCATTGTTAAATGAGTTGAACAGAGATACGGGACGAGATCCCTCTTACAATTGTTCCTCTGTCGGTGATCAGTTGTTCTCTGATATCAAGAAATATCGAGCAATAGAACTTTGGGGAGAAGGATTTGATTGGTTCGACGCAAAACGATGGGGAGATCCGATTGTTCGAAAATCGTTCAAGGATGGTGGAAACTTCCAAGACATTTTTGCAATTGAGATCTTGTCTTCTGAAAAGAATAAATGGAGATTTGTTATTCCAGCGAAAGAAACAGATTTTAATAAATTAATTGATTAGAAAATGAAAAAGGGACATTGTACAGTGTCCCTTTTTCATTTCTTAATCTTTAAGGATCTCTCGAGCGATTACTAATCGTTGAATCTCTGATGTGCCCTCGTAAATTTGTGTAATTTTCGCGTCACGCATAAGTCTTTCGACGTGATATTCTTTAACATAACCATAGCCACCATGGATTTGTACGGCCTCTATGGTATGTTGCATTGCGACTTCGGATGCCTTTAATTTCGCCATTGCTGCGGCTTTCCCGTATGGTAAACCTTGATCTTTTGTCCAGGCAGCCTTATATGTTAATAATCTTGCGGCTTCAATATCAACTTCCATATCAGCGAGTTTAAACTGTATTGCTTGGTGATTGCTGATCGGTTTTCCAAATGTTTTTCGCTCTTTTGAATAAGCTAGTGCCAATTCATAGGCACCGGCTGCAATTCCCAAAGCTTGTGCGGCAATACCGATACGGCCGCCATCTAAGGTCTTCATCGCGAATTTGAAACCAAATCCATCATCACCGATACGATTTGCTTTAGGTACTTTGACATCGGTGAACATAAGAGAATGTGTATCTGAACTTCGAATCCCTAATTTATTCTCCTTGGGGCCAATGCTAAAGCCTGGTGTACCCTTCTCAACGATCAACACGTTAATTCCTTTATGACCTAATTCAGGGTGTGTTTGAGCAATGACTAAATAAATATCAGCATTTCCGCCGTTCGTAATCCAGTTTTTTGTGCCGTTCAAAAGATAGTAGTCTCCTTTGTCCTCTGCAGTTGTATGTTGTGAGGACGCATCAGAACCAGCTTCCGGTTCAGATAAAGCAAACGCGCCAAGCTTTTCTCCCTTAGCCAAAGGGATGAGGTATTTCTGTTTCTGCTCTTCGGTTCCATATTCGTTTAGTCCATATAGTACGAGTGAATTATGCGCGGACATAATTACTGCCGCTGAGGCGTCAATCTTCGCTATTTCTTCCAGTGCGAGTACGTAGGCTAAGGTGTCCATTCCTGAACCTCCATATTGTTCAGGGATCATAATTCCCATAAATCCTAAATCCCCCATTGTTTTTACAAATTCTTTCGGAAATTTAGCTTGTTCATCTCGGTCAATTACGCCTGCCTTCAACTCCATGGCAAACTCTTTCGCTGCCGATTGGATCATTTTATGTTCTTCTGATAATTCGAATTGCATAAGCTTGTTTATTATGGTTTAAATCAAATATAATTAAAATATACTATGCAAGCATAATAATATAAAGAATAGTTTATGATATTTTTTTCTCTTGAAAACCCTAAGTGGCTTTGCGTGTTCTTTATTTATAGTTTTTGATTATCAGGAGAATATCAGTTTTTTAGGGATGGGATTGTAATTGATGATAAAATCTACTATATTGGTAGAGTATTACAATTTGTTTAACATTAAATATATAGAATATGAGTTTAAGACTAGGTGATTTAGCGCCAAATTTTCAGGCAAAAACAACGGTAGGAGATATAGATTTTTATGAATATATAGATGGCTCTTGGGCGGTATTATATTCGCATCCATCGGATTATACACCAGTTTGCACAACTGAATTAGGTAGGACTGCGAAATTAAAATCGGAATTTGATCAACGTAATGTGAAAGTCTTAGCATTGAGTGTTGACTCGGTAGAGGATCATCATGAGTGGATTAAAGATATTAATGATACACAGCAAACTGAGGTTAATTTTCCGATCATTGCCGATGAAGATAGGCATATAGCGGAATTATATGATATGATTCATCCAAATGCATCGGCAACAGCGACTGTTCGCTCGGTATTCGTTATAGGGCCTGATAAAAAGGTGAAGTTGACACTAACATACCCAGCGTCAACTGGTCGTAATTTCCAAGAAATACTTCGTGTGATTGACTCATTACAGTTAACAGACGAATATCAAGTTGCTACGCCAGCAGATTGGAAAGATGGTGAAGATGTAATTGTAGTTCCTGCAGTTAAAACGGAAGAGATCCCTGCTAAATTTCCAAAAGGATACACTGAAATTCGCCCTTATTTGAGAACAACGCCTCAACCGAATAAGTAGTCGATAAATACGATAGAAAAAAGCCAGTTATTCGCTGGCTTTTTCATTATATACTTTTTTCTTTTTCCTCCGATCAAGAAAGGAAGTAATCGTTGCAATTAGGAATACAATGATAATTTGCTTTACTAATGTAATGATGTCAAATTCTTCGTGACCCTCTGCGTTCCAAAATGCAAAAGTCTGTATCGCCAGTACGATTACCATGAAAATGCAAAAGAAAATCCAAAACGTCCGCATTATTTCAGGTTTGTGTGACTAAATATAGTTATTAAATATCTTTATATCAGCACTTTATTTTTATTCGATATTTATAAAGAAAGAATTCGCTCGGTAAAAGAAAAAGGTGTTACGTTTTGTAACACCTCATTTCATACATTAGTCCAATTTATTTTTAATATACCTTCACCATGTAGATAAAATCTTGCAGTTTTTTGATCTGCTCGGTTCTAGGTAAGTTTGATAGGCTATTTTTATTGTTTAATACAATATTTCCCCGTAGAGACTCTTGCGGAATACGGTTGAAAGTTTCGACCAAAGCTTTCGTCTTAATTGCGAATGCCGCGCCGTCAATTCCTTTCTGTTTTCCAGATATTATACCGATAATGTTTCCAAACTTATCAAGTACCGGACCACCGCTATTCCCAGGATTTACAGGAACAGAAATTTGGTAAGCTGTCGTATCACCACTATATCCGGTTTCCGAGCTTAAATAGCCTTCACCATAAACAGCTTCATCTCTAGGGTATCCAATCGTATAAATACCTTCACCTAAGTCTAAGTTTTGACGTTTGAACGTATAGGGGATAAACGATGGTTTTGTAAAAGTACTGTCTGAAATATGTAAGATAGCAATATCTTTCTCAGGATCCGTATGGATAATGGTCGCACGGAACGACTCTCCCTTGTTATTTTGGAGATGAATAGAGTCCGCCCCGTTAACAACGTGATAGTTAGTCACAATATAGCCATCTTTAGTGAGCATAAATCCTGTTGCTCCATATTGGAGGGTTGCCTGATTCGTGTTTTCTTTCTTAATATTCCGAATAGCATTATGGTGTGCATTGACATTACGTTTTACATTATTAACTTCACGTCGTAATGCACTATATTCAGATGTTGTCTTCCTGATCGTTGAAAAGTAGCCAGTAAGATATAAGGTAGCTAAAGAAGAAATAATTGCTACCGCCGCAGCAGCCACAGCATTAATCTTTAATTTCTTCCACATCTTGTAGATTACAGCTTCTTGTGGTTGTTTGGTAATATTAGCGGCAAGTTTATTTTTGAATTCTAATCGAGCAGCCTGTTGTTTCAGGGTCAACACAAAATCTTTATGAGACTGGAAAACCTCCTTCAATTCAGAATCCTGATTACAAAGCGCGTCGAATTCTGCGCGCTCTTGCGCATTCATTTCCCCGCTCAGGTAGCGATCTGCTTGTTCTATAAATTCTTGCTGTCTCATAAAATATAATTCCTTCTTACTTTTGATCAAAAAATAGTTTTTTTAATCGTTGTAAACACTTGTACTTTTGATTTTTTGCATTGTCAGTGTTCGTATAACCCAATTTATCGCAAATGTATTGCATTGATTTGTTTTTTATATAGAAATCTCTCAAAATGGTGCTGCAGGGCTCTCCAAGAGCTTCTAATGCATGATCCATCTTATCGAATTTCAATTCCAACTCCAGATGTTGCTGAATGTCGTCAGAAACGTCGGGTATTTCCAAATTCTCGTTATCGGTTATGCTATAGGAATTACCTTTCTTGTTCAGGCTTTTTAACCACAAGCGTCGACAAATTGCGTATAAGAACGTACTGAGCTTACTGCTGAGCTCAAAATTATTATGAGTAATCTTATCGTATAAAACCATCACCGCCTCTTGGAAGATATCCTGTGCTTCCTCCTCCGTCCCATTATTATTCAAAACCAAATGAGAGATAGAGGGGTAGAATGACTTGTAGATATAGGATATCGCATCATTATCGCCCTTTCGCATCCCTTCGATTATCTCTTTATCGTCCGGCGTCTTTGGTAATATCTTTCTTAATTTACTCACTTATTAATACGCTAATTTTCAAATAGTAACCCAAAGTAGATGAAATATTTTTTTGTCCATTCAATCTTTCAAACGTAATAGAAATTTTATGAAAAATCAATAAAATCTCTGCCTTTATATTATCTAGACGTAAAAAAAGGGACTTCTCAAAGAAAAGTCCCTAATGCTTAATATCTTAGCGAAATGCTAAATTCCGGCGAAAATCGTATTGTATTGTTCTCCAAGAATCGGCACTACTTTCTGTTTCCCATTTGCAGCATTCATAATACCAATAATCCACATGATCACGCAAACAATAACACCTACAATTGAAATAATCCATCCGATATACGGAATGTATGAAAGAATGCTCACCGCAAATAGCGTAACGAAAATTCCTAATGACTGGCGGATATGGAATCTCGCATAATCGTTTTTCTTTTCGTTGTTCAAAACAAATGCAATAATGAGCCCAATTATAGTTAAATAAGCGATAATTGCAATGTTTTTACCTTCATCGATATTTTTGAGAGGTTGGTTTTCCATTGGATTTTGGGGTGTTTCCATATGATTAGGGTTATAAGTTCGATTAAATGTAAGATAAATATTTGATAATGATATAGATATTTAATCGAAAATTTTACTGAATCGAAACAGAATCAATTGTATAAACAAATGCTTATATTCATATGTTAATCTTAGGACAGAACATACTTATGGAAGAAAAAACGATAAAATATCCTCATCCGAATGGTGAAATTACCGTGTTGTGGAAACCTGAGCGTTGTATACATGCTGGTATTTGCGTGAAATTATTGCCGAAGGTTTATCATCCCAGGGACAGGCCTTGGTTAAGACCTGAAAACGCTAGTACCAAAGAATTGATTGCACAGATACAGGAGTGTCCTTCTGGAGCATTATCATTCATTGATCATCGAAAATAAAAGAACGGAGGCAGCAGTCAGGGATGATACCCGCTTGAATAAATCAGGTATAAAATACAAAAGGTGTTAAACTCTTCGTTTAACACCTTTTTCTTTAAGCGGTCTGGACGGGACTCGAACCCGCGACCCCATGCGTGACAGGCATGT
>JBEBRI010000162.1:0-9010 GCA_040394915.1 Sphingobacterium sp. | reverse complement strand
AAGACATTGCAAAGAACTTAGAAAGCAGGCATCAATAACTTATATTTTAAGATTTTAAAAAAGACCAGTCCGAGTGATTGGTCTTTTTGGTTTATCACTTCTTTACCGACTGTAAACAAACAAATTGAGGGATTACGAAGGAATCCGCTTATCTTTGTTTCACATGCAAAACATTATCGACATTTACTTAGAGGGAACATTAACAGGGCATCAGAATCCAATTTTTGCGGTGTCACAGACGAGCAATGCTAACGTATTATATACCGCAGGGAATGATAAGGGTGTGGTCATCTGGGACTTAGAAAAAATGTCCTTTCAAAAATTACTCTGCAAGGTTGGGTCTTCTGTGTATGTGTTGAAAGCAATTCCAAATAGTGACTTGCTGGCGATCGGTATGCGTTCGGGGCAGCTGTTAGTTGTCGATACGGTAAAGCAGACCCTGGTTGCGAATTTAAAAACGGAACAGGGCGCCATCTTCGCTATTGATTTTATAAAAGCTAAACAGGAGATGATTGCAATTGGGGAAGAGGGATTTGCTTACGTATGGGATTTGAATAATTTCGACTTACTGTATCGGTTTAAGATTGCTGATACTACCGTTCGCTCCATTGCGACTTCAAAAGATCAGCAGACCTTGGCTTTTGGCGATAAAAAGGGAAAGATTTATTTGTTTGAAGCTTCAGACTACCAGAAGCGTTTGGAAAAACAAATTCATAGTATGCCGGTCACAAGTCTACTATTTATAAATAACCACCTTGTTTCTGGCGGGCGAGATGCTCAATTGTACAAGCTGAAGACGAGTGATTTGGAGCTTGTTCAGCAGGTCACTCCGCATATGTTTACCGTGTATGGTATTGATCAAGGAAGTGACGCGGAGACTTTCGCTACCGTTAGCCGCGATAAGACCTTAAAGATTTGGAGGGAAAAGGACATCAGTTTAATCAAGAATGTTTCTCGCGATCGCGGATATGATAGTCATCACCTTTCGATCAATGGCATGTTGTGGAATCAGGATCGTATTTTTACGGTTTCAGATGATAAAACTGTCAAGGTATGGAGGTTGAATTTGCTTGAGGCGGAAGGTTAGTTGTGCTTCTTTTACAATTACATCGATAAAAGTTGTATATCGAGCTTATCAGCCCAATACCAAATAGCATATACAGCGGAATTAAAAAATTGTATTGCTGATAATTTGGATGGTTTATGTTTTGGTAGATGACACCAAATAATCCCCAAGTGAACGCCGCAGAAAGGGAAGGTAACATTTTGATGTATGAGTAGTACATCGCGAAACCAAAACTGAGTATTAAGACGATTAGATCAATCATATATCGTTCAGTTTCTGATTGTACGAGTTCGTTTTTCAAGAAAGTCGTAACAACGTTGAAGGCAAATACAAACATTAACCAGCCTGTGTATAAGCCAAATGCCAGCCGTATAAAGTATTTGGTGAACGAATTAGCCGTCAGTTTTTCAATTTCAACTCGATTATTAACAATCAAAAGGGTAATGATACAGGCTATGGTAAAGATCACAGATAGTATCATCTGATTATTGAGCTTTAAGACCATACTTAATCCACAGAATAGCTGATTCAAAATCAACATATAATCAATTCGCATTACCTTCCGGACACTACGCATATTTAAATGCTCATTCCCAGTCTCCCGATACATTAAGACAGCGACAATAATCATCGTCACGGCAATGAGTAGCCAGGCTTTGAAAGTGAAATCTGCGGGTGTCAAATGCGTGGGACGAACATGAAATGTATGAAATAGAGACGTCCCAAATAAAGAATTAGCATCTACGATTAGAATCCAGATGAAATTGATGCTGATAATAATCAGATTAAATAGTGCTAAAGACCTTACGCCATGCATGTTGATAGCTCAGTAATTGGTTTGTTTATTCTTTGAACAAAGATACTTAAATATTGTTCTCGCTAAAGTAATTTACAATTTGTTGAAGATAAGTTACATCGACATCATCAAAAGAGTTTAGCGCTGCGCTATCCACATCGAGTACACCAATACATTTTCCATCTTTGATAATTGGAACAACAATTTCCGACTTAGAGAGGGAGCTGCAGGCGATATGTCCGGGGAATTCTTCTACATTGGGAACAACGATTGTCTCTGATTTTGCCCATGCTGTTCCACAAACGCCTTTGTTATACGCGATGCGTGTGCAGGCAACGGGACCCTGAAACGGTCCGAGTACCAATTGTTCGCCTTCCACTAAATAGAATCCAACCCAAAAGAATGCGAATTGCTCTTTCAATGCTGCCGCTATATTCGCCAAATTGGCGACTTGATTCGTTTCACCCATTAGGAGACCTTTGATTTGTGGAAGCAGGGAGCGATACTGTTCTTCTTTTGTTCCTTTTGCAATGGATAAATCTTCTGCCATGATGATATGTTTTTGTCTATTGCTGTATGTAATAGAATTTGATAGATATTGAAAGAGGAAGCAAAGCTTCCTCTTTCGTGTATTATAATCGTTTTAAGGCTGCTTTGATGAGCTGTTCAACCGAGAGGTTCGGCTCTGCCACAAGAATCGCTTGTAGGGCTTTTTCTGCTTGCGGTTTTGGAAAGCCTAACATCACTAGCGCTGACAATGCTTCCTCAGATGAGGTCGGCTTGCTCAGTACCAGCGGAATTAGCGCATCAGGTCCTTGTTTCTTCAGTTTGTCTTGCAACTCCAGAATAACACGTTGTGCTGTTTTCGGTCCAATGCCTTTGATTTTTTGAATAACATTAACTTGCCCTGCCACAATCGCCTGTTGGATCTCTTCTGGCGTGATCGAAGACAGCATCATTCTACCTGTATTTGGTCCGATTCCGGAAACGGATATCAGATGGTGGAAAAGATGGCGCTCGCCTTCTGTAGCGAATCCAAACAAGGTTTGAGAATCTTCGCGGACTTGGA
The DNA here is from genome assembly GCA_040394915.1 of Sphingobacterium sp. Taxonomy (GTDB): domain Bacteria; phylum Bacteroidota; class Bacteroidia; order Sphingobacteriales; family Sphingobacteriaceae; genus Sphingobacterium. The sequence continues at coordinate 6,079 of JBEBRI010000162.1, read as the reverse complement.
AGGAGATAAAGAGTTTACAATCTTCTTGATCTTTGATCTGGCTGTAAGTCGTTAATGATATATGGACATAATACCCAATGCCACCTACTTCAATAATGACATGAGTAGGGGCTTTGAATACTAATTTTCCTTTAAAATATTCGTACATCTGGAACGTTTAATTATGCGTTGATTGATGTTCTATGGCATCGACAACTGCAATTGTTACCATGTTAACGATTTCGCGAACAGAACTATCTAATTGCAAAACGTGTACAGGTTTGTTCATACCCAATAAGATAGGGCCAACGGCTTCCGCATTGCCAACTGATTGTAATAATTTATAAGCGATATTTCCAGATTCTAGATTCGGGAATACCAATGTATTTGCCGGTTCACCATTTAACCTAGAGAACGGGAAGTTATCTGCAAGCATTTCGCTATTCAAGGCAAAGTTAGCTTGCACTTCACCATCAGCGACAATTTCAGGGTGTTCAGCGTGTAATATCTTTATGGCATCACGTACTTTCTCTGAGATAATACCATCGTTGGAACCAAAGTTCGAGTAGGATAGCATCGCTAAACGTGGCTTAACATTGAAGCGTTTAACGGCTGCATCTAATAAAACGCTGATCTCCGCTAATTCTTGCGCATTTGGATTCTCATTTACCGTGGTATCCCCAAAGAATAGAGGCCCTTTGCTCGTCATCATAATGTACATACCTGCCACACGAGATCCTGGTTTTGCACCAATTACTTGTAACGCTGGACGGATCGTTGATGCATAATTTCTAGTCAATCCTGATATTAACGTGTCTGCGTCACCAAATTCAACCATACTAGCCGCAAAGTAGTTTCTGTTGGTCATTAATTTGCGTGAATCTAATTTGTTTATTCCGCGACGTTGTCGTTTAGCATAAAGATGCTCTGCATATTTTTCAAAGCGTTCAGATTTGATTTCTGCTTGTGGATCGATAATTTCAACACCGTCTAAATCAAATGCAAATTCTTCAATAAGGCCTTTAATTTTTTTCTCATTACCCAATAAGATTGGGAAAGCAATTCCTTCTTCTTTGACAATTTGCGCAGCACGTAAAGTTTTGTAATTATCTGCTTCTGCAAATACAACTTTCTTCGGGTTGTTTTTAGCTTTCGCGGTAATGTTTCTCATCAAACGATCTTCCTTGCCCAGGCGTTTGTGTAATTCTTCTCGGTAAGCATCCCAATCTTCGATTACTTTTCGGGCTACACCGGAGGCTATCGCCGCTTTGGCAACTGCAATTGACACTTCAGTAATCAAGCGTGGATCGGTCGGTTTCGGAATAACGTAATCTGCACCAAAGCGTATATTGTTTGCATTATAAGCGATATTTACTTCTTCTGGAACGGGTTGCTTCGCTAATTCAGCGATTGCTTTTACTGCAGCAATTTTCATTTCTTCGTTGATTGCGGTTGCACGTACGTCAAGTGCGCCGCGGAAGATATAGGGGAATCCTAAGACATTATTGACTTGGTTTGGAAAGTCTGATCTTCCTGTTCCCATAATAATGTCGTCACGAGTTTCTATAGCTAACTCATAGGCAATCTCAGGGTTTGGATTAGCCATTGCTAGCACAATCGGATTTGCTGCCATCGACTTCAACATGTCTGGAGTCAATACATCCGCTTTCGATAAACCGATAAAGACATCGCTATCCTTTACGGCTTCCGCTAGTGTATTGATATCACGATCCGTTGCCCATTCCGCTTTCGTCGTATCTAAGCCCTCTCTATCGGAACGGATAACTCCTTTGCTATCCAACATCACAATATTCTCTTTTCGCGCCCCTACCGCCACATACATAGCCGTACAGGAAATCGCAGCAGCTCCTGCGCCGTTGACAACAATTTTAACGTCTGAAATATTCTTGCCCTGTAATTCGCAAGCATTGATTAATGCCGCACCAGAGATAATAGCGGTTCCGTGCTGATCATCATGCATCACCGGAATGTTCATTTCCGCTTTTAAACGGCGCTCAATTTCAAAACATTCTGGTGCTTTAATATCTTCTAAGTTTATACCGCCGAAAGTAGGTTCTAGCGCTTTTACTATATTGACGAATTCGTCAACATTTTTCGTATCTAGTTCGATATCGAAAACATCAATGTCTGCAAAGATTTTAAATAAAAGACCTTTACCTTCCATCACAGGCTTGCCAGCTTGTGCGCCGATGTCTCCCAAACCTAGTACCGCTGTACCATTACTAATTACGGCGACTAAGTTGCCTTTTGCGGTGTATTTATACGCATCTTCACTATTTTCAGCAATGGCTAAACATGGTTCAGCAACACCAGGTGAATACGCTAATGTTAAGTCTCTTTGTGTACTGTGTGGTTTTGTTGGAACGACTGCAATCTTTCCTGGACGTCCCATCGAATGGTACTGCAGCGCTTCCTTTTTTCTGTTGTTATTGCTCATAACGTTTTTAAATTTACTATTCTAGTAGGTTGTTGTTTTCTATTTTAATACGTCTAATAATTTAAACATTTGCTGACGCATACGCGTTGCTCCGCCGTGGTAGTTGTTTAGCAACAGGGAGAAAGTGTATTCATTGCCGTCTGCTGCTTTTTGATAGCCGGTATAACCTAAAGTTCCGCCGATCGTACCGCTTTTCATGCTCATCCCATTGATTGTAGGGAGGCTTTTTTTAAATTCCGGAAACCAAGGTCTTCCTAATGCATACTGCATGATGCGTGCTAAGGCATGGCTAGTAACGCGGTTCTGTGGCGATAGACCCGAACCATCGTAAGTTTTGATCTCTCCAACAGGTATTTTCAATTTATTTTCCCAATATTTAGCGACCAAGGATGCAGCGTCCTCCGTATCGTATTTATTGGCAGAAATTCCGCCGATGGCTTTCAATATAGCTTCACCATATAGATTGATGCTTTTTTGATTGAACCAATGGATAATCTCGATAAGCTTAGGCGAATGAACTGTTAATATTTTTTGTTTGTTTACATCCCAATCTTGTACGCCAGTATTTTTTAACAGTGTCGCTGTTGTAATTAAGCTGTCGGCTATGATAATGGAATCTGCAGTCAATGCTTTTTTTAGGTCGTAGACGAGACTGTAGGCAGGGTCTGGAGTTGAAAGTTCAATGGTTTTTTTTAAATCTGCAGCATAAGTTCCACGTAGATAAATAGTGCGCGAATACGGAGCTGAATAACCATATACATTATCTCCGGAGCCATTTGCGCCAGTTTTTACCTCGTTAATTACTTGGTAGGTTGTCGGGATGTTATGTGATTTGATGCTTGTCAAGCTGCCTGGACGTCCAACGTTAAAATCTACTTCGTAGCTATTCTCTTTCCAGTTGAGTGCAGAAATGCCAGCTCCATAATAGTTGCCCATATCCGTCCACATCCAAGTGCCTGGAACTTGATTGCCATTGTAAAATTTATCATCCGCTATTAATAAACCATTAATTTGTTTTATACCGAGCTCCACGATAGCGGACTTCCAGCTCTTTAATATAGACTCCGCGTTATGCGTTGGAAATCGATCACTTCCCAAGGTTGGGTCGCCTAAGCCTTCGATGATTAGGTTTCCATTGAGGGTTCCTACGGAATCAATCGTTCCCGTATAGTACAAATGCGTTGGAAAAGTGTAATCAGGGCCTAGCAAATCTAAAGCGGTTATCGAGGTCATGACCTTCAAAGTTGACGCTGTCGGAAGACCAATTTTGGCGTTATCCGAAAACACGATTTCTCCGGTTTTTGAATTGATTACGGTCAACGAAGCAACTCCATTTGCTAAAGAAGGTGCCGTTTTGAATTGTTGATAGGCGTTTTGGATTTTTGTGTTTGCCTGTTGTGCGAATGTAGTTTCAATTCCCGCAACGACTAAAGTAGCTGATAGACAAAGACAAGAAAAAAATCTTTTCATAAAGAGCAAATATCGCATTATAGTACACAAGTAGTACATTATTATTGTAAAATTTCAATTCTATGATGAAGTAAAACTTTTAATTAGTATAGTTTTTATAACTTGCATTGATTATTAAAAATAACGTAATGAATTACATCGAAAAATTAGCTTCCATCCGTCAGGTGATGAAAGAAAAGGGTGTAGATGCCTATATTATTCCTTCCTCCGATCCACATATCAGTGAATACCTTCCAGATCGTTACAAATGTATTGCATGGACCTCCGGCTTTAATGGCTCAGCAGGTACACTCGTGATTACACCAGATTTTGCAGGTCTTTGGACTGACTCTCGATATTTTGTGCAGGCGAATGAGCAACTTGCAGGTACTGGCTTTGAATTAGTGAAATTGCAAGCTCAAGGCCGCCCAGAATATGTGACATGGTTGGCTAATAAATTAGGAAAAGGTCAATTGGTAGCATTTGATGGCAATTTAGCGTCAGTTGCTGTCGCACAGGCCGTTCAAGCGGAGTTGCTACCCTTGGGAATTCAAGTTGATGGCCATATCGATATCCTAGCGAATATTTGGGAAGGGCGTCCAGCTTTACCAACAGCGAAAGCGTATCTCTTGAACGAAGAAACAACCGGTCAAAGCACGAAGTCAAAATTATCGGCCATTCGTGAGCAACTAAAAACGAAGCGTACATCAACACATTTTGTATCATCTTTAGATGATTTGGCTTGGATTTTAAATATTCGTGGAAATGATGTTAAATGTAATCCTGTCGTCTTAGGCTTTCTATTGATTGATGGTGATAAAAACACGCTATTTATTCAATCGGGTAAACTTGATGAACAGTATGTTGCTGATTTGAAGGCTTCCGGTGTTGATGTTCTTGACTACGAAAACGCTTTTGAAGCGATTCGTCAAATTCAATCGGATAATATTTTATTGGATCCAAAGCGTACTTGTTTTGCTATTTATGATGCGGTTCCAAAATCGGTGAAGATCATAGAAGAAATGAATCCTTCAACGCTCTTGAAAGCAGTTAAAAATAAAGTAGAGTTGACCCATACACGAAACGCTATGCGTAAGGATGGAGTGGCATTAACTAAATTCTTTAAATGGTTAGAAGAGAACGTTGCGTCAGGGACTCTAACGGAGATCTCGATCGCTGATCGTCTGCAGCAGTTCCGCTCGGAATTAGACGGTTTTGTTGATATCTCTTTCGATACTATTGCCGGATATTTAGAGCATGGCGCTTTACCACATTATAAAGCAACGGAGGAAAGTGACGCGACGTTGAAACCTGAAGGCCTGTTATTAGTCGACTCTGGTGGTCAGTATGTAGATGGGACAACTGATATTACACGCGTTATATCGTTAGGAAATATTAAGCCTGAGGAGCGCATTGACTATACCCTTGTGTTGAAAGGCATGATAGAAGGTTCTACAGCTGTTTTCCCGAAAGGAACGCGAGGATATCAGATTGATGCGATTACAAGACGTCCGCTTTGGGAAAAGTTACGTAATTACGGTCATGGTACGGGTCATGGTGTTGGCTTTTTCTTAAATGTTCATGAAGGTCCGCACGTATTCAACAGTGCTGCAATTGATATCGCTGTGGAAGAGGGGATGATCACTTCCATCGAACCGGGGCTATATCGTGAAGGGCAGTACGGAATTCGTATTGAGAATCTTGTACATTCAAAAACAATTGAAAGCAATTATTTTGGTGAATTCATGGATTTTGAAACACTAACGGTTTGTTATATCGCTACAGATCTAGTTGATAAATCTATTTTAGATCAAAAGCATATTGATTGGTTGAACCAATATAACGCTTGGGTATACGATCAGTTAAGTCCTAGTCTAACAGCAGATGAAAAAAATTGGTTGGCAGAAAAGACAAAAGCCATATAGTAATCGAAAAGAGTATGTATAAAAAGCCCTGAAAAGGGCTTTTTTCATTTTTAGATAAAGGGTAATTAGTCCATTCATCTGTTATGTTTATTGTCGATTCTTTTCCTGAGTAATCATAAAATGAAAAACGTCTATAACACAGTTATAGACGCTTTCAAAAGCTTTTTACTAAAAAGCTTACTTGATAATATCACGTAAACCTAATCCTTTAATAATAGCACGGTATCTTTCGATATCCTTTTTGTACAAATAAGCTAATAATGAACGA
>JBEBRI010000161.1:0-9115 GCA_040394915.1 Sphingobacterium sp. | reverse complement strand
CCTCGACGCTCATTTCATATTTTGACTTATTGTAATCGTATATCAACTTCACATTCCCATTGAGTATGTCGAGGTAGTAGTTAAATTCAACTTGATGATATTGCGTTTTTCTATTTTTAAACTGACATAATTGACTAAGGGTAAATTGAGGATGAATATTCATATGGTTACTTAAGTAGTCGAACATCAAGATATATCCATTCGCAAAATTTATAAATAAGCGATCACTCATTTTGCCGTAAATATAATTGATGTTAGTGGCTAGCGAACTTTGTTTAGCAATGTCATCCAAGCCCTTTGTAAAATTGCGATATCCGGTATGGTTGTAATTGGGTAGATAGTCTAAGATCGCGTTATTTATAAATTGCTGGTAAATCAGCGCTCCTTGGAGCTCCCCTTTTCTATGGATGCTATATCTTCCTTTCAACGCAGGCGAAACAAAAAAATGACTACCGCCTTTACCTTCCGATTCAATAGATTCAATTCTTCGTAAGTAAGTATGACCAAAGCTGATACTAGCTGTCCATTCTAGTTTTTGATTACGACTACTATATTCAAACATTAATTTGCTCGTATTTTCCATCGTTGTAAGATCATTTGAAAAATCAGCAACCTGCTGTATCGAATTCAAGCTGTCTATTAATTGATATGCTGAACGAAACTTCTTCTTACTATACTCATTCTTTAAGGTCACGGAAAGCACACGTTCATTAGAAAGTCGATGTAGATACTGCGATGATAACCCGTAAAAAGCAAGATTATTATCGACCTGTTGGAAAATCTTTGCAGTTCCATTGGTATTGAAAAGTTCCTGCAATTGAAAATTCTCCATCGAATAATCGATTGGAGAGCTTTGATATTTCACTTTGAAAGCCGTTAACCATGCCTTCTGATCATCAATCTTTCTCGTGTAAAGCAAATTCTGGTTCAGATTCCAGCTATCTTTATACATTAATTCGTTAAAACTTCTTTCATTCAGCATCAAATCGCCAAGCTCATCTTTATTGCTTTGGGAAATACTTCCAGAATAGGTTAAATTTTCAAGATGGTTTATATCATATTGTAATTCCAACCGCGCAAATAAATTCACGCTTTTATTGCTTTGATGAATACTTTCGGAATTTTCAAATTGTATATCTTGCAAATTCACGTTAGTTATGGAAGACTGCTCATATCGGTTTTCTTTGATGTTTGCAAAACCCATCCATTTTGCTTTCAAATTCTTTCTAAGTCGAAATGTTCCATGAAGAGCAGTCAGCTTGTCCTTATTGAAATTGGATCTACTGGATGAAAATTGAGGTATTTTCAATTCTGTTTCTAATAGGGATGGCGTGCTGATATCTTCTCCTAGTTGCCCCGGCAAATCGTCTTCCTGTGTTAGAATTATATCATCGACATACCGAAGTGTTTCAGCACCTGTATTGTTCATCGCGCCAATGAAATAGTATTTTGATTTCTTTCCGAAATTCATCAGATTGACGGTCGCGTCGTAGTACTTCGATGGCAATACACTACCCGCTCCAAATAGGCTACCATGCCATTGACGCTTAACCTCATCTTTCAGCTTCAAGTTAATGGCAATTCGATCAGAGCGTTCAATCCCTTTCAACAATTTATTATTAGCGTGGCGTTGTAATATCTGGATTTTATCTACCACTTGTAAGGTTAAACTTTGTGTCAATAATTTATAACCTTTACCAAACATGTCATCCCCATCAAGCATGACACGTTCGACGACCTGATTACCTATTTTGATAAGCCCAGTCCTATCAATTTGAATTCCGGGTATCTTCTTTAACAAATCCTCGATATGTCGCTCATCGCCTTGTGCAAATTGCTGTGGGTCCAATTCGACGGTATCTCTAGAAAGTTCCTTGAACATTTTGGGTTTCACAAAGACTTCACTAAGCTGCACAACCTTTGGTTGCAGTTCGATATCCAAATTGTTTAACATTTCACCCTCCTTAAAAATGATGGTTTTTGATTCAACTTGCATACCTGAGAACTGTAACCCCTTAATTGCTGTGCTAATCTTATTAAATTGAAATAGGCCCATTCGATCGGTAAACACGAATTGCTTACGAATCGTACTGTCACTAAACAAGAGATCGACCCGAACGGATACGGCAGGACCGTCCATAACGCTAATACGACCACGTACAACATCTTGTCCAAATACAGGATTGGACAACAATACGATGAAAAAGAATAATAACGGTTTATACACTAGAACTAAAATCCAAACGCCTTAATTCTTGTTTTGCTCCCATTCATAAAGTTGTTCGACCGTCCCCCTAATTTTCTTAGAATCTTTTGGGGTCTCAATCTCTACGCCTTCAGGAAGCTTGCTGTGCAAGATCTTGATTTGTTGCGCTACTTTCTCTTCCTCACGAACGACAAATTTCTCTAAAGAAATCTTAGGAAGACTTGCTATATACTCCTCATTCACTGGCACCTCGCCCACATAGGGGTATTTTACTTCTTTTAAAAGCCAATAGTTCGGGAATACACCTTCATTATAAACCATGACAATTAAACCCGGTAGGCCAGTGAATTTATTAGGTCCCGCGGGAATAGGAATCTCTTCCGTATAGTATGCGATTAATTTAGTTCCTCGATAATCTGCTGTTGCTCGTTTACATTGATAATCTCCAAATTTCTCCTCCTTTGAATCTTCTAAATTCCACTTAATTCCCGGAAATGTGGTATCCTCAACGAGATAGTTTTGATTCTCATAGCCACGGGTTTCATGCATTTCTAGCTTTCCAACTTCATGCCATACTAATCCGCGATAAACGGTGCTATTATCTAACACAACAGTCATAGATGCTGTAGTAAAATCTTCTTCTAACTCACTCTCCGACTCCACTTTCACACGAATCGAATCACGAATTGACATATTTTTACCATCTTCAAAATAGACATGCTCCATGTAGGTAGCCGATGGTGACAAGATATTTTCATATCGTGCATGTAGTTTTTGAGCTGTACAATAGTTAGCTAGTATCAAAAAGAAAATAAGCAATAAATTAAATTTTTTCATCATAAAAACGTGATTCGTATGGTAAAGTATAAAGGGATCCACTCTAATTTTGATTAAAGTGAATCCCATCTAAAAAAATTAATACCTTTCTATCAATTATTTAGCAGGTCCTGCCATGTAGTACCCTTCCATACGGTACATATTACGGATCGATTCAAAAAATGTATCGCATCCGCCATTACCGTACAGAACGAATGTTTCAGAACTTACAATGGCTCCTCTACTATTTCTTACAGTCACTGTTATACTACATTTAACACCTTTATCTGTTTTTACAACACTTGTATTTTCAAACGATACTGTTGAACTCGTTGAAGTTTTTGGAGCGTCAGGCTTCGCCATGGCTGCAGAGAAAAGCCCAAGGCTTGCAACTGCGGTAAATAAGATTTTTTTCATGATTTAGAAAAATTAATGATCTAAGACTGTCGACGGACGCGTGCTATATCCCTGTAATCTGTAATGCTCGCGCATCGCATCGAAAAATTTACTACAGTCAGATCCCTCTACGTAGCCAATGCTAGTCTCTTGTCTTACGAAGCGACCGATATTGTCGGTGAACTCCAATGTGTAGACACATTTTGCGAACTTCTTTCCGTTAACAACGACATCTTTTTTCTCAACAAGATTGATTGACACCGTCTTAGCATCTTTCTCCGCAGTTTTGGGAGCGATGTCTTTTGCATAAAGTCCCGACGTCAAAACCATCGACGCCAAAAGACTAAATAAAACTCTTTTCATATAAATTATCGATTAATGTTATATTCAAAAGTATCTCCGCTTGCGGTTTCGCGCAATACTGACTTAATATTCCAGGAAATCAAAGTAATATTCTCGGTAATTGAAGCAATATGCCCTTGTGGATGTTACAACGTGTATTTTCTTCACTCAATTGATTCTATAATTCTTGATATTGGGATAATCGGGGTCTAGGTAAACTCAAGAAAAAGGCAATGTGTTTTTTTTAGAAACGGTTTCTTCCTATTACATTTCATTAAATAAAAGCACATCGAAAAATTGCTTCAGCTCCTTGCTAATGATAGATGTTTGCAACAGTTTAGATTATGGAATTATCTACAAATATTCATCATTAGATAAAGCCATAATCCTTATGAGATTTACTTCCTTTATCTATTTGGTATTTGCGATGAGTTTGAGTATCTCCACCTCTGCAACCGAGCAAGTACCCGATCGTTTGATTATCAAAGGCGACACCTTGCTGCTACACGCGCTTCCCTTAGAAGTATGGGAAGAATTCAGAAAGTTGAAAGAACCTTTATTTCCAGATTCTCTAAACAGTTTTTCGACCGGATGCTGGAGAGGATACATCGCTTATTGGGAAGTTATTGATGATCGATTGTATTTAAACAGTATTTACAATGAAGAAAAAACTGCAAAGGTAGACATCAAAAGTTTGTTTAGGAATCAACTTGTTGACGGACGAATACCGGCGGATTGGTTTTCGGACACCGTTACAGCATATAAAGGAAAACTAATCTCTTATATGCATGCGGGATTCTCATCCATATTTGAACATGAATATGAATACACCTTTGAAAATGGTCAATTGAAGGATATTGAATATTTCGAAAACTCGATGTCTAAGAATATCCCGTTTGTAATGGGTGAATTAAATGTCCGAGCTGAAACTGATGCCCTAATCGATTGGAACGCTCTCCCTCCGATCGAGGAATCAATTTATGTGTTTCTTCAAGTAAAAGGTAATGAACTCGGATATGTTGACAGCATTGTACATATGAATGGTAAATTTGAAGTCTTTAATCAAGAGGCAATAAGGGTAACACGGTTACTGAAGCAAATCCCGGTGATATATAAACGTGGTAAAATGCAGCCTCCTGAAACATGCTCACTATACATCGTTTTCACTAGAGAAAAGCAAGAGAAATATCGGAAATAAAGAAGCCAATTTATTAATCGGCAAGATAAAAAGACCTGCGCGCTAGTTGTGAATATATCTTAGTTTTGGAGATTGATAAACTGGCTTACAACTTAAATGAAGCCTTTATCCTTGCAATACGCAACGAGCTGCTCATTTTTAGTAAATGCTAAAATATCGCGCATCATATTTAAGCGTTTTTCAACACTGCTCAAACCTGAAGGTTTTATATTTTTTTGTTTAAGGTGATTTGGAATCTCCTTTTGCAAAACACCCTCCGCTAAAAGCTTTACGATCTGAATATCGACTGTTGAGAACTCAAACGTATTGCTCTGCTTTAGAGTTTGCTTTATATCAAACGATATATAGCTATTTCCTTGGTAAACAGCAGTGAACGCATCTCTTAGGTGTTGAGCATCTCTCCGCGCCTTTCGAACATAGCCATCAATACCATATTCATTAAACAAGCGATCGATAATAGCTGGTCGATCTTCTCCCGAAAAAACGATGATTTTTAGGCTCGGTTGAATAACCTTAACAGCCTGAATCAGCTCAATTCCATTTCCAATTCTTTGCTTGTTATGATCTTCCTCAAATGATAAGTCAGTAATTAACAAATCAAATGGTTCTCCATCTTGCAAAGCACGACTTATCCAAGCTAACGCATCGTCACAATAAAAGACATACTTTGCTATCTCTACTCCTAAATCACTGATAGTTCGTTTTACAGAAACATTCGTGATCTCATGATCTTCTGCTATTAATACTTTTCTAAACATGTGCTGGCTTGTTTTGAGGAAGCGGAAGAATGATTTCTATTTTTAATCCTTTCCCATCTTCAGAAACAAAATTAAATTTACCACCCAATCTTTCCATACGGGTTCCCGTATTCCGCAATCCATTCCCCTCTTTTTTTACTGAAGAGAAGCCAATACCATTATCTTGATAAAATATATTCAGCTTATTATAAGTCGCTTCAAATCTGAATATTACTTCATCAGCCAGACTATGTTTACGCATATTAACTAATAACTCTTGAAAGATTATAAGGAGATCATCCTTCGCATTTTGAGGAACACGATTCCAAATTTGAGGATCATTACCAACAATAATAATACGCACTCTTTCATTTGCAAACGACCCCAATAATGTAGAAACATCAGATACAAAACTAGACAACGACACATCCTTCGATGGTTCATATGAGATGTCTCTAGATTTCTCGTACATGTACTCCAATTTGTCCAATAGATCTTGCTTATCGTAATTATCCTTATATTCTAATTCTGTCATCACACGATAAATACCATTAGCCACCACATCGTGAACTTTCTTTGATGTCGTCAGTTGAATTTCCTTCACTTTGTTCTCCAATTCCATCCGCATTCTTTGTTTCCGCTTTCTGGCCCACAAGATATAATAAAGTAGTCCTGATAAAACAACCCCAAAAACAATGACCATTACTATTCTTTCTTTCGAAATACGGAGATCTCTATCAAGTACATCCTTCTGAAGCTTTAAATTATTAATCTTATTTTTCTCGGATTCATACCGAATTAAAGCATATTGGTTTCGGGCTTTTAAACGTGCTGCACGAACGCTATCATCCAAGCGTTTATAGATTTGAAAATAATATTTTGACGAATCAGCATCGCTTACCTTGATCAGCTTTTCCGCAGCATTAATACGATCGGCGCTTACATTGATTTTATTGGCTGTAGTAAAACACATCAAAGCATACATTTTTGCTGAATCGGCATTTCTGCCATAGTGATAGTCAAATAAATGAGCATAGCTGGAATTTAACCCATAATCATCAGCAGACTTCAGCCTTATATTTAGCGCCTGATGTAGATCAGGTAGTGGATTGTAATTCTTGTCAATACGCCAGCGTGTATTCGCATAATTCGATAGAATACGCGCATAATCATTGTCACCTTTATTCCCAACATCTAGATTCTTCTTATGTATTAAATACGCGCCTTTATAATTGTTTGCGGCGAACATCGTAACGGCTTTGTTGTTATTATACGTTTTAGCATCTAACGCATCTACTGCATATTTAATAGCCAGATCATAATAAGCGAGTGCTTCAGCATTGTCGCCGTAACCAGAAATTGCATTACCAAGATTGTTATAATTGAAAGCCATTAAAGCTCGGTGAGCATTATTTGAACTATCCAACAGCTTGTCTGCTTCTAAAGAAGTCTCTTGTGCAGCATAGTAATCACCTTCTTCGAATAAAGTTATAGCCATTTGAATGAAGCAGGTAGCCGCATGAAGACTATCCCCTGCCTCGATGAAATTATCGCTAGCTAAATCAAAATAGGTAAACGAACTGTCGTTCATTCCCCGCGCTAAAAAATCATTTGCTTTCGAATAATTTACATTCCCATCAATCGCTATTTTTGACTCGTCTGCAATCGGTTTCTCAACGTTGTGCTTACAAGAAAATAAAAGAAAAATGCAAACCGCCAGTGTGAATAATTGAAATTGCATTGAGATTAAATTGGTAAACAATATTACCAAAATAAAAATACAGGTAAAAGGACTTTACCTGTATTTCTATAGAAATATTTTAACCCGCTTTAGGGATCAATATGGGAGGAATTGGAGGAGCTTGAGGTATGGGGGGACGTACAGATCCTTTATCACCACTATTCGTTTCCTGATCCTCAACATTCCTTACGGTTAGTGGTTTTGAGAAACCAACAGAACATACGCAGCTCAATAGCACAGCTACTAACAAGTTTTTCATTTTTTCAAAAAATTAGAGTCAAAAAATCATCCCGACGTCATTGTTTCTAAATGACATCACGCATTAATTTTTCAGAAGGCCTTCTGATTTTAAGGAAGAGATAAACTCAGAGGAAAATCATACGTTCTTCCTTTTTCCATAGATTTCACTAAGAGTTTACCAAATGAATCGAGCCGATATAATCGACAAGCATTATTGCTATTTACAATTCATGAATCAAAATTACAGCGCATTAGCCGCTATTAATCAGGAATTTCCGATGTTTCCGATATTTCCGATGAATTTCCTGTCGATTTCTGAAAATTCTCGTTTTCGACATAAATTTGTACATCTTGTATTTTATTCTTTATTTCGAATTACTATAACCAATTAAATCAATGTTCGAATTTGATAGCTTTAGAGATGAAGTTTTAAAGGATTACTTAAATAAAAGAGATCAAGGATTGTTAAAAACAAACCTCGAAAATCCTTCTCCCGCCAATCTTAGGAACTACGCTTTACATGTATTTTATCAGGGACTTAGAAATGAGGATTTGTCTGTATTCCTGGAGTTTTTCAATTCGAAAAATAAATCTGATGATTTAGAAAAAGTGATTAGAAGAGCTGATCTCGGTCGAATGCGATCGGTACAAAACTTCATTAATGGAACGACTAAAGATCCCGATGAAATCATAGTGAAATTATTAGCCGTGTTCATTGACTTCGAACCTAGACCCTTTAATGAATGGAGAAAGACTTATAATAACATTAATCATGTAGATTCAGAAGTCGAGGAAACCGACGAAATTTCCCCAAATTCATTCATCTCAGAAGTAAAAAATGAAGTTCTAGTAGCAAAACCAGATCAGCATATAAAGAAAAACAAGTTAAAAGACACATTGATCTTCTCATTAATAGGCATCTCATTTGGTTCCATTGGCTATCTGACGTCTATAATAATTCCATCCAATGAATGTATGTATTGGAACGGGACCAAATACGTTGCGATAGACTGTCAAGACGAAAGTGTAAAGGCAGAAAAGATTGTGTTAAATCAAAAAGATCTCGAAGACTTTCAGAAAATCACGCGAACTGATACGCTGCGTAAAAAACACGAAAAGAAAGTATGGTATTCAAAAATTGGTAATGAGGTCGAATTTTTCACTAGCTCAGGAAATCATCCAGTCGATAGGGCAAAATTCTTAAAACCAGCAACTTGGTATATTATTAAAAAATATAGAGACTCAACTTCGAATAAACACGACTAGATATCTAATAAGTTTCCATAGCTGAGCTTTAGTATTCGCAATCTTAGAAAGGTAAATCAATATGCTTTTCCGAGTGTTCAAACATCCTCATTTCCATCATTCTCTAAAGAATCTTCTTCGCTAATTGTGATCGGTGATTGATGAGGCATGAAAATATAAGTTAACCCGAAATA
>JBEBRI010000160.1:0-9128 GCA_040394915.1 Sphingobacterium sp. | reverse complement strand
TTTTTCTGTAATTCATAATCATGGTAATATTTATCCCAAAAACGATCTACATCATAATAAGATAGGGTGTAATTATTATAGTGTGCGAAAATGTTTACTATATGTGTCTTCAGCAATGTCAGATTGAACTTAACATCAAATTCCCTTTGTGCTGAATTTTGATTAAATAATTGCCGTTCTGCAGCATCAGAATTTTCTATTCTATCTTCAAATACAAACGTTGTGTTTTTCTCTATAAAGTTTTGAAATTCAATTGCTTCGGGTAGTTTGTTGTATTGCATGCCATTTCGGAGCCTTTTTAAAAAGTTTTCCGATAATGAGCCATTCTCAAATGCACTTACTAAAAAGCTAAAGTGCTTCGGTTCAAGTAATTCTTCCAAAAAGAGAATGTTATTGTATTTGTCTGTTTCTACCTGGAGCAAGCTTTCAAACAACTGATCTACAATATTACATTCTTTGGCAAGATCTGCTAGTAGATGTTGCTCCATATGATATACCCTATCCGTTGTTATTATACCGATTATTATAGATACCAGTTTTTCCTTACATACATTACTTGCGGAGCGAAGAGTTGTCGCACAATGTTTAATAAACTGCTCAACATATTTTTCTCTCAATTCATGATTGGTCAGTCTTTGGCCTATAAAACTAAATAGTTCGATTAATATCTCCTCATCCTCGATAGTACAAAATAAATCTATTATTTTTTGCTTAGTAGAAATAACAGAACCATATTTCGAGTGATAGTTCCAAGCTACTTCTCTAATTGATTTCTTTAATATTTCGAGAATGTAACCCTTATGTTCAGTAAAATTGTTCTTATCAACTAGACTTAAAGATTTATGAACAAATTCTTTGTCATCATATTTAGATGCAAACTCCATGGCTATACGACTCAGTTCATTTTTTTTATTTCCCGTAGTCCTTTGTATTAAAGCAAGGGATCTGCCCATAATATAAAAGAGATCTTCTTTATTAACTTTGTATTCCTCTATGACTTGCAGTATCAAATCCTCTACGCGTATTGAATAGGACTCTGTCTTGAGCGTCATATGTTCTAGCAATACAACGGCCGATAACCGGGCACGAAGGTTCAGCTCTTTGTCCAAAGCTTTATTAAATAGAAATTCGATATTTGATGGAGTGTTGCTAAACTTACCTACGGCACTTTCGTTGGTAATCCATAACGTTTTTTCAATACAATGTTTTTGAAAATAGTCCTGTAAGGTCGTATCGCGTAGAGACACATCAACAAGCTCTTCATCAGCTTGAAATATCAATTCAATATCGTATTCTACCAACCAGTTTACTAGACTTTTATAATTGTCCCGCTCATCAAAATCGATGTTTAACAGAAGTGTAACGACATTGTACCACGAAGGGTGGATTTTGTTAACCTTCTTATCGGTTTTCACTAAATCAATTAATTGATTGAAATCCATTAGTGATAGCATACGCGCTACAAGGTATTCCTGAATGCTTTTTAATTCGAAGCTCCATTGCTTATCAGTAGATTGTTCTATAAATGGATTTTTTGCTAAGATTGTGATATCGTCAACGAAAGCAATAGCCTTCGCATCGTCTACTGCCGTCTCTCGCATAGTTTCTAGTGCCAGCGCTAGCTTTTTTGCGTGCAACAGATGTTGTGCAGCACTATGCGTATCATTTCTAAACTTTTTGTCTTCGTCATATTCTAATCTATTATTAATATAGTGAGCTATTAGTTTAGCGCGAGATACTTCCAACTTACCTGTTTGTGTATAGTTCTGGCCTATTAGTTCTAGATAGAAAGGAGTTTCTAAAAGGTCACTGTATTTCCAATAGTTAAATTCCTTGTATTTATTGACAAAGTCAATGTTGAATTTATCCTTCAAATACATAATTGCTTGTCCATCAGTAATTGGGTTGATGTAAGCTTCTTTAAAACCTTCTAAATCTTTGACAATTTTATTATAGATTGAAGTTCGACAGCTAATTATGAACTTTATCGAGTTGTTCGAAGAGGCCTTAGCATTCTCTTCTAAAAATGAACGAAGTTTGTTACTAAAATCTGTGATATTATACACTTCATCCAACCCATCTAATATTACCATTAGAAATGATAATCGTTGATATTGTGGAGGTAAAATACTAGCAATTGTAGAATTAGAGTTAAAGTTTTTTAATGAAGTATAGAAAGGAGTGATTTCGGTGTCAAAGCGCGAATCCCAAAGTGATATTGCTATTTTCTTCAATTCTGTAGTTTTTCCTGAACCAGGATTTCCAAGTACAACGATACCGTTCTTACTATCATAAAGTAAATCACTTATTCCTATTGTATGTTCAGGAGAATTCCAAAAGTATAACTCTCGATTGGATGTCTTACGAAATGTCCTATCAATATGATGATCTGAAGGCTGAAAGTCACCTATAAATAGGTTTTTGTCTAAATCTTCTAAGGAGATTCTAATTTCAATAATGTCTGAGCTACTTTGATATTTTTTGATTTCAAAGTATTCAGCTATTTTAGTTATTAAGGATTCGAAATTATTATTTATTACTTTCTCAGGAGCTGACAATAATAATCTATTCCAACTCCAATATTCAACAACTATATTATTTTTCTCACTTAATCTAAAGCACTCGTCATCTATACTTTTATCTGCTTTAAAGGTTGACGCAAGTATAATTTTTTTGAACTGTACATCTCTGTTTTTAATATACTCTAAGAAGGAATGTAAGTCCTTCTGTAATTCAGCTATAATGTTTTTCCTAATCGCGGTGTCTGTTTGATTATGTATGTTACGCAATTTACATTGAATTGCAGTTTTCTTTTCATACGAAATCACGTCCATGCCCGATTGATTTTGACCATTTCTACCATAACGCGAATAACTAAAAGTTTCCTCTAGTTCGTTAAAGTATTCAACTATGAAGTCCTCAAAATTATCATCATTTTTAAACGGTGGAAGAGTTTGAAATGGTATTAATGAATTCATGTTTGTTATATAGATTTAACTGAATGATTTTGTTGATCTTATTACACGAAAAACGGAATAGGAACTACTAATTAAAAAGATTTTCGTTCGACATTATTTCAGCGTATAAAGATCTACCTACTTTTGAAATGCTAACTTTATCAACCAATTCTTTCTTTATAAAATTTTCTACATCAGTCTGCCTCTTAAAGTTCCTGGACAGTCTTTGTAATTCAGACAACTTCACTTTATTCTTTTCTCTTATATTTTCTAACATTTTGATTCCTAAGGTAGAAATGGAAGTCTCAGTCTTATCGGTGGGTTGCTGTGGAAGAGTGTGGTTTTCTTCAGAACCTGAGGAAATCGAAGGAATGATTATTGAGTGTTCTAAATAGCTATCAACTGTTTCTCGATATTTTTCAATTAGGATATTAAGGTTTTGTTGATTTTCTGTTATAAATTCGGTTAGAGTTTTCGGCAATGAAGCTGCTCCATGGATCGCTGCCCATAATACATAGTAAATTGTAGAGTCCTGAATTTTCTCTTTTTCATTAACTTCGATAAATTGAAGCAAATCTCTACCAGCAGTGAACAATATGGCGACTGATTTCAACACGTTGTTTTCAATTGTGGAAATGGGAAAGGCATTTCTTGGATTATCAAATGACTTTAAGAGTTGAAGCAAATACTCTCTCTCTTTGGAATTTTCGAAGCTAGACACATTTGATTTTAAATGATTTGCTAATTCAATAAGTATATCTTTTCTATTTGTAAAGAATGTTTCTATTCCGTTTATGTTGTCATTGTGTAAAAAAAAATACAGAATAGGCTCTAAATAAGACCTATCTATATTGGAAAGGCTTTCGGGAAGATTTATCTTTATATCTTTTGAACTAATATATGAGCAGGTTACCAAGTGCTCTTCGTTTAAGTATTTGGAACTTCTGTGTCTTTTTACTTCGTGCTCTATTTTTTTTAAAAGATCTAACATAAGGCCGCCGAGTTCCTCTATGTAATTGGTGGTATATTTTGAGTCAGGATTAGAGTTGGTTTTTCGTTTAAGTTTTTCAAGCATTAAAGAAAGTGGGAGATCTAGTTTCTCTTGGTAAAGTATCCCATCTATTAATAAGTCTAGTACTGAAATTCCAAATAAGTTAGAATTCCTTAATTTTATTATAAGTTCTGAATTTAGATCTGATTGTAAAATTAAAGCTTCATCAAGTTTTTCAATATTTTCATATTCTTTCGAAATGTCATTGATTAAATGAATAAGTTTCTTCTTATCGTAAGTTTTATTGTGATTTATATCATTTAAATATAATGAAACACTATTTTTTAACTTTCTTGAAAGGATTAAGAGTTCTTGAAATTCCTTTGGTGGAGTGTAGGAGTGTGCAATTGAACTTGCTAACACTACCCCTAATACTCTATTTAGTTTTCTTTCGTTTTCGAAACTAGCTTTAGAATAGCTAATGTTATAATTTACATGTACTGGAGGTTTTGGACTATTAATGTAATAGTCTCCTTTTATTATTTCTGATTTTTTTCTTGCGAGATTCGTAAATTTTGTCTCAATACTTTTTAATGACTTAAAGAACGTTTCCTCTAGTTCCCGTTGTGATCTAAAAAATAGTCGAAATTCCTTTGTTAAATATATGGTTTGATTAATAAATATATAATCTGAAGATGACTGGCTATCCGAATATTGCGAATCGACGATTTCGATTTCGATTAAAATAGGTAAACCGTCATCTATATCTCTGTCTTTATTATGGAAAATTGGTTTTCTGTAGGCAATCAATACATCTTCGTTATTGTTTAGTAAAGTATGGGTTGCTCTTTTGAAACTAAAACCTCTGTGCGCATAAAATGATTTAGGCGAAATTGATAAGGTTGTGAAGACGCTATTAAAATCATTAGAGTTGAACGGGATATATACTTTCATAGATTATAATTTAAAAGGGTAAGTCGTCAGAATCCGATGATGTGTTTTTTTCATCATGTAGTTCAAAAAAGTTTTTGTCAATCCTATCTATAAAATCAGATAAATTTTCTGAGTAAAGTATAAATAAATCTCGATAACTTCTCGTTAAAGCTACATATAAGGGGTTTCTATCCTTTTCGTTATTAGAAATGCACATAGGTAAAAAGACTGCTTCAAATTGTAGTCCTTTTGCGCTGTGATAAGTCATTAGCTTTGGATTATCAGTTGTGAAATCTAGATCGCTCGAACTAGAGCCATAGCCATACTTTGCCTCCACACCCCATTTTTTATCTTGGAAATAATTTTTAGCATTTATAACTTCTTTGTTCGTTAAAAACAATATGCCAACATCTGTGTAGTTTTGCGCTCGAACGACGTCCCTAATATAATCAAGCTGATCTTCAAAAGACGAACAATGGATAATGTTTGGTTTGTTTATACCTTCTTTATTACAACGGTCTTCCAACGGGTCATTCGATGAACTTACTTTTTCCGCGATTCGAGCTATTTTTTTTGGCAGTCTGTGATTTATAACTAGGTTTTCCATAGGGATTTTAGTTTCGACTTGAATTTCTTCCATGGTCAACATTTTCCCTTTGTTAGGAACATCAGCGTATAATTGTTGAGCTGAGTCTCCAAATAGTATCAAGTGTTTCCTAGCAGCTATTTGTAATTCTCTTAATTCATCTAAGTCAAAATCTTGTACTTCATCAACAATTATATAATCTGCAGATTTGGCATTATGTCTATTTTTCCATTCCCAATGGTACATAACCTTTGTCCCATCTACTCCAATTGTTTTTATTCCGTCTTCTATAAACTGCTTAAGAGCTTTGGTGAAAACTATTATTAGATAGTCTTCATTTCCTTGCTCAGAGAGTTCCTTTGCTCTCCATAATGCAAGTACTGTTTTTCCACTTCCAGCACAACCTTTTACAATAAAGGAGTTATTGAGGCTGCGACGCACTATTCGAACTTGATAGTCGTCAAGTTCTGATTCGTTTATATACCAACTTTCTTTTGCCATAGTCTTTATTTTATCTAAACATATCGTCTAATTATATCAAAATACCTTTTAGGTAGGCTATATATAGAGTTTTTGAATACTATTTCTTCAGTAGTTATACTTGAAATGTGATGATCTAATACTTCAATGTCCTCAAATGTTAATCCATACCTTAACATAAGGATATACCTTTCGTCGTCTGTACCATACTTTATGAGCTTTGCTAATCTTAGGGCTCTATTATCATTTGTACTTTCATAATAATGGTAAAAACTAGCATAGTATATGTCACTTAAGCGAAAGCCAATAAGCTTATCTATATAATCGTAAGTATCGCTAATGATGTAATCGTAGTCAACATCTTTTGCTAACGTATCACTTAAGGAATTATATGCTCGCAGGTTTTTATCAGGTATCTCAGAATACTCAGAGAAATAGCTCGCCATCAGGGAGGATGAAGATTTGCCTGCTCTCTTTAATCGTCTTCTTTCACTAGATCTACTAGCATAGCTATATCGATACCAACATATTTGCTTAAATGTTCTACCATGAATTCTCCATACTATTATTTTAATACATGTGTTGAGTATGAGTTCTTCAGCTTTGCTAAGATTTCTTTTAAGGTATCTAGCATATATAAGTTGAAATTTTTTGTAAATATCAAGTTTGTTTGAAAAGTCATGATTTATCCTTTCTAAACTAATGACCTCTTCATTTGGAAAGAATGAATCTAATAACTCCTTTATTATGTTTTGTAGCGAAGTCGCTGTCAACTTTTCAAGTTGGCTTTTTGTGAGATTAAATTCATCAGAGAAAGAATCGTCTCTGATTGCTTGTTTGAATTCATTGTAATCATTGTCTTTATAAGGTTCTGTTATATCTAATAATGAAACCTCCTCCAATACCTCTTCTTGCAGCATTATTTTTTTAAACTTATTAGAGGATGTCGAGTTGACTACTATAAATCCATAATCGAATTTAAGCTTCTCCGTCGATCTACCTGCTCTTCCTATTAGATTTTTCACAGATAATGGCTTAGAGCCTTCTAATCTATTAAGATAGACAACATCGAATGGCATATTTACTCCCTGTTCTAGAGTCGAGGTCGCAAAACAGAGTTTACATAAACCGTCTCTTGTAAATCTCTCTAGGATGCTCCTGATTTTTAAAGGCAATGAGCCGTGGTGGATCACAATGCCTTTTTTTAGATAGTTTAAGAGTTTGGAATAGTAATCGTTGTCAAGATCTGGAGATCCGCCGCTATAGTCAATTATTTCGTTAATATAATCTTCTATTAACTCATCGGAATATTGTTTACATAGATTTATATATTTATCAAATTCAGTGAATATCCGGTTTTTTATAATCGAAGCTTTTGAAACATAAAACAAGGCACTTCCATTCGTTTCAAGAGTACGTTGAATTGGATCGAACGGACTAGATATCTTCTTTTTACCCATTACTTCTTCATTTATTCCAAAATGGAAAAATGAAGAAGTATGTTTATCGTAACCAAAAAAAATCTGACCTACATTTTTTTGAATGTAGTTGTCCGAAGCGAACTTAGATTTTTTGAGATTATTCTTCGTCAATTGCGCTTCAGGGTTAGATACAAATGGATGTGCAAACACAAATCTAGCTTCTGGGAAATGTTTGTAAGATCTTCTAACAATACCATCAAAGAATATGCCTCTAGACGATTCTTCATTAGACAATTGAGCTTCATCGAAAAGAAAAAGATCTATTCTAAAAGTTTCTTTGAACTTGAATAATTCTCTGCACCTTTCAGGTGTTACTATAAAAATATTTCTTTTTGCCTTATTAGTATTTATGTTGTCTATAAAAGAGAGAATATTTATGGATTTTTCATTTATCAAACTGTCTAAAAGTGTTAAATACTCGTTAATCAATGCGCGAGATGGAACTACAATTACAACGTCTTGCTTCGCATCGAGTATCATCTTTCTGAATACGTAAGACTTTCCAGTACTAGTCGGAGCAGAAAAACTATAACAGTTGTTGTTTTGTATATTGTATAGTATTTTAGATTGTACGGGAGTGAAATGTTTGCTCCAAGTTTTGCGTATATGCTGCTTATATTGCCCAAAAATAACTTCCTCAAGGCTTGCTGACTGTAATCCTTCCTTATAGAATATTCCCATGAAGTTCAATACTTTTTCGATGTTTTTATCAAAGAGGTCCTTTCGATAAAGATCTACATATGTTAGAATTTCTAAGTCGTGTATGTTTTTTGGACCGAATCTATATACATTGTTAAGAGCATAATTAAACACCTCTTCTACATTTTCATCTTTAAGAATTCTTTCTAATGCGTTGGTCATATATTTACAGCGATAAGTATTATCTCTTTAAAAACTTGAAGTTTTTGATAATCTAGATTGTTTTTTATTCCCGTTATTAGCTTTTTAGTTTCCGTTTTTTTTGAGGAAAATGCGATCATAAAACCTAGTTGCTCGCTCATACAGTTAGACAATGTTTCAGGACAAAAGAAGTTGTTGATGTCGGCGATATCCGCTATGTGTTGCTGGGAGCTTTGAAAATTAACAACTTGTGATAGGGCCCGGCCATAGGCATTTTGCTTACTAACGTACTTTGCCTCCCCAAATAATAAATGTTTATTGTTATTGGCTGTATAGAAATCAAAACCTGGGTTACCTACCTTTTGCTTCTTAAGAAGTTCAGCAAGTGGAATATCTAAGTAGGAAAACGATGATACCACGGATAGCCGAGCAAGTTCGGAAACAATATACTCACCCGCATTTGAAGTTACAGTGTCCTCGATTTCATTAAAAATATTTTTAGTAATGTATTCAATAGATTCATTAGCCCTTATAGTATAGCTTGCTCTTAGAAAATCTTCATCGAATTGACCTATCCAGCTCAAATCCATCAAAGAGTCCATAATATTTTTTAGAGTAAGCTTTAAGTTCGTTGGGGCAATTCTAAGAAAACGTATATGGGGTTCTATTTCGCAATTTTCAACTATAGAGTATCCATTCATAATTTCTTAAATAGTTAATCTCAATTTTTAGTTACAAACCTACCAAATAGGCTATACTATAAATTCTGGTTTTCCGTAATGTCTAAGCTCTATCACGCCATGATCTTTACGAACAGATAGGAGACCAGGGTATAAACACATAGGAGAGGATTGACATAT
>JBEBRI010000159.1:0-9151 GCA_040394915.1 Sphingobacterium sp. | reverse complement strand
ATTCTATTATTCTAAGTTTGGCAAATTTAAGCAACAATTGCTTCTGTCCCAACTCTTTGAAAAAAATAGTTGCTTTTATGTCAGGTTTATTTCCTTCCAGGTTGATGACTTTGCCAAATCCGAAACGTTCATGCTCCACTTCCATCCCTACTTGTAAACGCGAGGTGTCTGATGGTGCGAAGCCAGCCGTCGGTACGTGTGCTTTCGGGAGAATCGAGGTCGTTTTGATGACTTTAGGCTTAGGCTTCGAGAAAACGTCGCCAGAATTATTCCCATCCTTGCGTTGCCATGTTATTCTTTCCGAAGAGAAATCATCTGTTCCTCCACTACCCAACCTTGGTTTAAAGTCTAGATCCAAACATGCGGGATTCAATTCATCTAAGAAACGACTAGGCTCACAGTTGTTTAATGTACCCCATCGATAACGCGAAGTTGCGTAGGAAAGAAATAACTTTTTCTCCGCTCGTGTAACAGCAACATAGAATAATCGACGCTCTTCCTCTAATTCACTACGCGAATTTAAAGACAATTGCGAAGGGAATAGATTTTCTTCCAATCCGACAATAAATACAACGGGAAACTCCAATCCTTTTGAAGCATGGATCGTCATTAAAGATACGGTATCTGCATTCGGATCCTTATCGTTATCGTCATTTGTCAGCAGCGCGATATCCTGCATAAAGATGTCCAATCCTTTTTCCTCTAGATCTTCACGCTCTGAGAACTCTTTGATACCGTTCAAAAGTTCTTGTATATTCTCATAACGACTTAGCCCTTCGACAGATTTATCTTCATACAATTCTTTTAAAATTCCAGAATGTTGAGCGATATGCATTGCTGTTTCAAATGCCGTATTTGTCTTTGACAAGGCCTGAAAGCTCTGTATCATCAGACCAAAATTACCAACAGAACCTGCGCTACGGCCATCAAGAAACATCTGCGCATTTGCGACAACATCCCAAAGTCGAATTTGTTGCTGATCAGCAGTCACCATAATACGTTCAACGGTAGTATCGCCAATACCCCTTCTAGGATAGTTAATAACACGCTTCAACGCTTCCTCATCATTCGGATTAAACGTTAATCGGAAGTAGGCAATTAAATCTTTAATCTCTTTACGTTGATAGAATGACGTACCGCCATAAAGTTTATATGGAATTCCCAATTTACGTAATGCTTCTTCGAGCGATCTCGATTGTGCATTTGTACGGTAAAGAATGGAGAAATCTTTATATTTCAATCCCTTTAGAGCCTTCTCTTGAGAAATATTCTCAGCAACAATCTTACCTTCCTCGTTATCTGAGAAAGCACGTGTTACTTTAATTTTCTCACCCTCTTCATTATCAGAAAAGACATTTTTCTCTAATTGATTTTTATTGTTTGCAATAATACTGTTCGCTGCATTCACGATCATCTGTGTCGAGCGGTAATTTTGCTCTAACTTGAAGACTTTAACATCCGGATAATCCTTTTGAAAGTTCAAGATATTCTGAATGTTCGCACCGCGGAAAGCATAGATACTCTGCGCGTCATCACCTACCACACATATATTTTCATTGACAGCTGCTAAACGCTTCACGATAAGATATTGTGAAAAGTTGGTATCCTGATACTCATCCACCATCAAATATTTAAACTGATGTTGATATTTATGCAATACATCCGGATACTTGTTTAATAACACGTTGGTCTTGAATAACAAATCGTCGAAATCCATTGCCCCAGCACGGTAACAACGCTGGGCATAGGTCATATAAATCTGTCCCATTTGACCTCGCCCATTAGCGATATCTTCGGCCATGATGGCTTCGTTCTTATTGTATTCCTGCGGCGATATCAAATTGTTCTTTGCCGATGAAATCCTGCCATAAACATGGTTAACATTATAAAGCTTATCGTCCAGATTCATTTCCTTTAGAATCGCACGCAATAAACTTTTCGTATCGTCCGTATCATAAATGGTGAAATTACGCGGATACCCTATTAGCTCCGCTTCCACGCGAAGAATGCGGGCGAAGACCGAGTGAAAAGTACCCATCCAAATATTCTTTGCTTCTGAACCTACCACCTTCATGATACGCTCACGCATCTCTTTTGCCGCTTTATTCGTAAATGTCAGCACCAATATATTAAAAGGGTCTACACCTTTTTGAATAAGGTGAGCAACTCGATAAGTAATGACACGTGTTTTCCCTGATCCAGCACCAGCAACAATCATCACTGGTCCTTCTGTTTGTTCTACGGCAGCCCGCTGTGAGGGATTTAATCCTGCTAAAAAATCCAAAATTGTCTCCTAATTTTAACTTATGTATAGCCTCTACTAAGGGGAATCAAAAATAGTAAAAATTTACTTACCACGATGTATTAGTCGGTAGTATTTAATGGTTTGCCGGTAGACCGATAAAGAACCGGCATATCCTACGTAATCGGCAAACTAAGATTCCTTAGCTACATATTTTAAGAAAGTGCGCTAAAGAATAATCATCATCGAAATGAAAAGCAATGAACCCGAACTCGGTATTTCATCGCTGTAATCCGCAATAAAACTTTAAATAAACTAAATATTGCAGCAAATAATTTATTTACAAATCAGTACCATCTAATTAAAATGGAGCGTCGTCCGGCATATCGTTCATTCTTGATGGCATTGTAATTCCTCCGCCGAAGCTATCGAAATTATTGGATGGCGCCATAGCTGAACCAAACCCACTCGGTAAATCATTGAAACTTCCACTATCACTTGGCATCCCGGAAAAGTCATCCTCTAAATCGACAAATTTCACATATTTACCAACGAATTTCAACGGTACAATCCCGGTTTCACCGTTACGGTGTTTCGCGATGATTACCTCCCCGACACCAGCCGTTGGGCGACCTTCTTCGTCCTCGGTAATACCGTAATATTCCGGACGATAAAGGAAAAGTACCATATCGGCATCCTGCTCAATAGATCCAGATTCACGTAAATCCGAAAGCATTGGACGCTTAGAGTTACCTGGACGCGATTCCACAGCACGACTTAATTGAGATAGAGCCAATACGGGAATATTCAATTCTTTTGCCACAGATTTCAAGGCTCGCGAAATACTACCAATTTCTTGCTCCCGGTTTCCGCCACCTTTACCCTCACTTTTCCCGTGCATGAGCTGAAGATAATCGACGATAACCATCTGAATATCATATTGCGCTTTTAGACGACGACATTTTGCACGAAATTCAAATACATTTAATGCTGGTGTATCATCAATAATTAATGGCGCTTCGGTTAATCTACCAATCCTCGAGTGCAATTGTTGCCACTCATGATCAGCTAGATTTCCTTTTTTCAATTTTTCTTGTTCAATCTCAGTTTCCCCGGCAATAAGACGGTTAACCAACTGCACAGATGACATCTCTAATGAAAAGACCGCAACCGGACGCGAATGATCAACTGCCGCATTCCGAGCGACAGACAATACGAAAGCGGTTTTACCCATTGCAGGACGAGCAGCAATGATAACTAAGTCGGACGGTTGCCAACCCGAAGTCATACGATCTAAAGCAGTTAGTCCAGACGGAATACCTGTTAAGCCATCGGTACGATCCCGGAGTAACTCCAACGAAGAAATTGCTTCCCGCATAATATCATCCATCTTTCTTGAGTCACGACGCAGGTTATTTTGGGCAATATCAAAAAGGGATTTCTCAGCATGATCGAGCAAGTCAAAAATATCACTTGTCTCGTCGTAGGAAGAGTTAATAATTTCCGTTGACACTTTGATTAATTCACGCTGAATATATTTCTGCGATATAATACGCGCATGGAACTCAATATTCGCAGCAGAAACTACTCTATCCGTTAATTGCGTGATATAGTAAGCGCCGCCAACCATCTCGAGCGCTCCCATTTGTCGCAATTCGGAAACAACAGTTAAAATATCGATTGGCGAAGTCTTCTGGAATAAGTTGTAAATCGCTTGAAATATTTTTTGATGAGACTCCTTATAAAACGACTCCGGCTTCAGGATATCAATTACCTCGCTAAGTGCATTTTTCTCTAACATAAGCGCACCCAATACCGCCTCTTCTAAATCAACTGCTTGCGGAGGAAGTTTCCCCATTCCACTAACTAAGTTGTTGAGGCTAGTTCGCTTTTTGTTAAAGTTTGCACGGCTAGCGTGGCTAGACATACTGTTTGAATTTTCGTTTTCTACGGACATATCAAATTTAATTTTACGGCTCGATGATTCCTGTTGGGGTAACAAATGTAAGAAAAATAACCCTCCCCCTTTTCACAAGTTTTAAACAGTCAAAATAGCTGCTTCAACAATCATGCTATGGATTTGAAAACTAAGCCCTAGTATTCCACAACGGATGTGGAAAAGATGTTAATATATAAAAATAAACACTCTATATCAATTAATTAACAAAATGTGAATAACCTTAGCGGATGTGAATAAGCGAGATCGCTTGTCTCCGAAATGCAATTTTCGGGTTAACATCCTCTTCAAATTCATCCTCAAGCACTTAGCCATATTGAGGTCCTCTTTCGCTTTAAACTTGTGCTTCAGAAAAAGCAATTTTCTCTTTACTTTGTTGTATCTTTGTTGCCATGTCAAACGATGCTTCTACTGTAAAACCCTATAACCCGGAAGGTGGTAAAAAAGAACAAGTTGCCGATATGTTCAATAACATTTCGAAGACTTATGATCTATTAAATCGCTTTATGACGATGGGTATTGATACGATCTGGCGAAAAAAGGCGATTAGAACATTAAAGCCACTTCATCCCCAATTGATTCTTGATGTAGCGACAGGAACGGGTGATTTTGCTTTAGAATCAATACGCATCCTAAATCCTAAAAAAATTATCGGTGTTGACATTTCGCAAGGGATGTTAGACGTTGCCAAGGAGAAAGCGAAGAAAAAAGGATTGACAGATCAATTTGAAGTACGCTTAGGCGATTCGGAGAGCCTTCCCTTTGAGGATAATACATTCGACGCTGTAACTGTTGCTTTCGGTGTCCGCAACTTTGAGAACTTAGAGCAAGGCCTTTCTGACATCCGCAGAGTATTGAAACCCGGAGGAAAAGCAATTATTCTCGAATTATCGAACCCAACTGCTTTCCCAGTTAAGCAACTTTTCCATTTCTATTTCCATAAAGTTGTTCCAGCAATGGGGAAATTGATCTCCAAGGATAATCGTGCTTACGAATATCTACCCGAATCGGTTGCCAAATTTCCTGACGGCGAACGCTTTGCCGCAATCACAGATAAGGTAGGATTCGCATCCTGCAATGTCCGTCCACAGACCTTTGGCTTCTGTACGATTTATGAATGCAATAAATAAGTATCACATATAAATATTAGATTAGGCCGATGAGAACTGTATTAATCACAGGGGCCAGCTCCGGAATTGGTGCAGCATGTGCATTAGAGTTGGCAAAAGATAGAAACTACCGCCTACTGCTTTGTGCACGACGTGTTGAACGCTTAGAAACATTAAAAAGCCAAATTAAAGACCTTAATTCAGCCTGCGAAGTACACACCTTCAAATTAGATGTTCGCAATGCTGACGAGGTGGAAACGACCTTATCCAACCTTTCCCAGGAATGGAAAAACATAGACGTCCTCATTAATAATGCGGGCTTAAGTCAAGGTCTTGATCCGATCCAGACTGGCGATATTGGCGATTGGGATCGCATGATTGACACCAATGTCAAAGGCTTACTTTACGTAACGCGAAATGTCGTTCCAATGATGGAAGACAGCAAACAAGCCCATATTATTAATATCGGATCGATAGCTGGGAAAGAAGTCTATCCAAACGGCAATGTATACTGTGCAACAAAGCATGCTGTAGACGCTTTAAATAAAGCGATGCGTATCGACTTATTAGCAAAAGGGATCAAAGTCACCGCAATAAACCCCGGCATGGTCGAAACAGAATTCTCGGAAGTGCGATTCCATGGGGATAGCAACCGTGCAAAGGCTGTTTATGAAGGTGTCACTCCCTTGAGTGGCCAAGATATTGCTGAAATTATAGTTTTTGCATTGAATCGTCCAGCACATGTCAACATCAATGATTTGTTGGTTATGCCAACGGTACAAGCAACGGGAACCATCGTAAATAGATCAAACTCAAAATAATATGTCATTAGAAACACAGATCAATCAAGATATTAAAGCGGCGATGATCGCTAAAGATAACGCCAAGCTTAGAGGTTTACGCGCGATTAAGGCTGCTATTTTACTAGCAAAAACGGAGAAAGGTGGATCGGAAGAGATGAGTGAAGATACCGAAATTAAAGTATTGCAGAAATTAGTCAAACAACGCAAGGAGTCGGCTGAAATCTATCAGCAACAAAATCGCGACGATTTGTATCAAATTGAAATCGAAGAACAACAAGTGATTGAAAGTTACCTTCCCAAGCAGTTAGATCGCGCTGCGATTGAGGAAATTGTCAAAGGTATTATTGCCGAAACGGGAGCATCTTCGATTAAGGAGATGGGTAAAGTTATGGGCTTGGCCAACCAAAAGCTTGCAGGACAAGCTGACGGGCGCACGATTTCTGAAGTTGTAAAGTCTTTATTAAGCTAAAAAAACACAATAATGGATTGGGTGATCAAGGATTTTGATGCGTTGAGCGCGAAAGAATTGTACCAAATTTTACAGGTCAGAATAGATGTATTTATGCTCGAGCAAAACTGCCTCTATCCTGAATGTGATAATAAAGATTTGCAAGCGAAGCATTTGTTCCTCATGGAACAAAATCAATGTGCCGCCTATGCGCGACTCCTTCCACCCAATTTATCCTACGCGAATTGCACGTCCATTGGGCGCGTTGTCGTCAATCCTAAATTCCGAAAACAAAAACTTGGACAACAGTTGATGGAGAGAGCCATCCAACATCAGCAGCAAGAATTTCCCGATCATGTTGTGCGAATTAGCGCACAACTATACCTGCAAGACTTCTACGAAAAATTAGGTTTCATCCGAGAAAGTGAAACCTATCTGGAAGACGAAATACCACATATTGAAATGGCACTTTATCCGTAGTCATGATCAGGCTGGTTTCCGATGTTCTGCAAACTGAGGTCTTTCAAAACTAGTTTTCCAATAAAAAAAACATAGAGCCGATCTTCAATATGCAGTAAACGCGCTTAAAGACGACAACTGATTTTTAGCCGACGATTTTTCGACCAACTCGGAACATTTCAATTAGCACTGGCAATTGCGGCATTTAACAGCATAAAAAAGGCGCGAAGAATACTTCCTTCGCGCTTTTCTTATGTCCAATTTGATTCGCTAATCTTCCACCTTTCGACTCCCGTATACACGATCTCGTTCGAAAGTGTTCATATGTCTTTCTTTTTTCGCTGGATAGATATCGTCTAAAGTGATCATAATACCGGTTTCCTCCACCTCGCCAAATTCGTTGTTTCTAGCGGTACCAAAAACTCGCATCGTTGGCGATAAATTCATATACGTATTAATCAACGGCGGAATATTCTCACCTAGATCCCTTACTTTGGTGTTCAAAATCTTATACCCTGCTTTATAATCTAAGCCATCGAAGATCCCTTCAAACTCTGAAATATCCGTTTTATAACCTAGGAATAAATCTTCCACTGGCTTTACTAAATGATCTTTATCCGGGAAATAGTGATTCATAAAGTAAATCAACAAATCACGCGCTTCTTCATTGTAATGTGGGTACATCGTCACTTTCCCGAAAAGATATTTCACGTCAGGATTCATCAAGACCACAGCCCCTAAACCATCCCATAAATTATCTAAAGAAAAAATACCTTTGCGATTATCGATTGCTGGTTGGTATTTAGGTTGCACCCATGAACGGCCCAATTCTACCGTATACGGTAAGTAGTCTTTTATAAAGGTATCCGAGAACTCAAAATAATGTGCAGTTGAAAGATGGAATTCGCCATTACTGTCTACCGCATCAGCACATTTTATCACACGGTAACCGGCAATGATCTCTTCATCTTCCGGGTTCCAAGCAATTAGTTGATCATAGTTATGTTCACAGGTATCATTCTCATCAATATCCAACGGCAATCCAGTACCCCCTCCAGCACCTCTAAACGTTACTTCCCGCAGTCTCCCAATCTCGCGCATGATGTTTGGCGAGTTATGGTAGTTGATCAAGTACACCTCATTATTCCCATTATTAGTATAGCGCACAAATGCCTCCTTGGTCAATTCCGCTTTGATCAACGCCTTATCTACTGGTTCAATTATTTCTTGCATAAATTATTTTTTGCCTCCGGCCATCGCATATACGATCTCTTTCACTTCCGCGGCCCATTGGCGTTCATTTTTACTGTTATCAAATCGCGAATAAGGTATCCGCTTGCCTATTTTGATGGTGATATCTTTTCCACGTTGCGAAAATAACTCATCTGGTAAATATAACATTTCAATATTAGCTTTTAAGCCTACCGACTTCCTAAATCGCGCCAAATTGTAGAAAAAATTAGAATTACGTCCGTCAATATAGACGGGAACGATATCCTTTTGGTATTTTTTAGCTTTCGAAATAAAGCTCTTCTTCCATTCCAAATCAACAATTTTTCCGTCTATCTTCCTGGAGACCAAACCCGCCGGGAATACTAACAGTGCGTGATCCGAAGCATAGGCGTTCTCAATCGCCGCTATTCCAGATTTACTTTGCCCACCCAATTTATTGACGGGCACAAAAAGGGGTTCTAAGTTTCGAATGTTCATTAAAATGTCATTCACTAAAAATTTGACATCTTTTCGATAGTTTCCAATGGCCTGCATAAAAGCAATCCCGTCAAGCCCCCCTAGAGGATGATTCGAGGCAAAAATAACGCTATCTTCAAGCGGAATGTTTTCAGCCCCCTCCAGATGTACTTTAACATCCAACTCATTTAATAAGGAATCAACAAAGTCTAGTCCGATATCATCATGATAGGTATGCATGATGTAATTGATATCATCTTCATGGATTACACGCTCCAAATAACTTATTAAAGGCTTAGGGATCCATTTGGCTAATGTTGGACTTTTCTTATGAATGACTTCCCTGATTTTAATAAACTTCTCTTTCTCTAGTAAGTCCATATAATAACCCCTCTTTTAAAGTAGCGTAAAATTACACAAATAGTTTAAAGTAGCGTAAAACAT
>JBEBRI010000158.1:0-9188 GCA_040394915.1 Sphingobacterium sp. | reverse complement strand
TGACATTTGACATCATTGATCACAATTTCTATGAATGAAAGTTACAAAGCATTAACAAATACGCTTTAATGAAGTTTATGCGACTTTACTATTTAGTTTATATATATACATTAAACTTTTAAAAATAGTTTATAATTAAACTAAAAGATTTATATATTTGTTCATTAATTATAGCGAATGAACTATCAACTTATTAAAAATGTACTGGAACTTATTGAAGAGTTCGAAGTAAGTACATCATCTTCGACGGATGGTGATATTGACAGTTTCAAACAATGGTTAGTTAATAATAACAATAACAACATCGTAGATGCGGAGACAGATTGGGAAGGCAAAGAAAATGGGCGCAGTAAAGAGAGTATCATCAGTACGTTAATTGTACATATGAATAGATTTGGCAAGAATTACTCGAAAGCGGCAATTCTGGGATCGGAATTTACTTCGCAGGAGGATTTCATTTACTTAATCAACCTCAGAGCATTTGGAAAAATGACGAAGATGGATCTCATCAAAAAAAATGTGCATGAAAAACCCATCGGTATATTGATCATTAATCGACTAATGCTTAAAGGTTGGATAACGCAAGAGCAGAATGATTCTGATAAACGGAGCAAACTTATCAGTATAACAGATAAAGGGATTGAGGCTTTAGAAAAGCAAATGGTTAAAATTCGGCATGCAACTCAAATCGTATGTGGCAATTTATCCGAAAATGAGAAAACTGAGTTAATCAGGTTATTGAGTAAATTAAATGATTTCCATCTCCCTATTTATGAAGAAAATATTGATTCTAGCAAACTATTAGAGGTCGGATTAAATAGACGCCTTAAAAAATAATATTAATACCCAATGCCGTATAATCAACTTGGATTGGAAACGAAAAGTATGCAGGTAACTTATAACCGCAATTATTTATGAGAAAAAAAATAGCCATTATAGGTTCTGGATTTTCTGGATTATCAGCTGCGGCTTACGCCGCGAAATCCGGCTGTGAGGTTCATATTTTTGAACAGCACACTCAACCTGGAGGTAGAGCAAGGCAATTTTCGACGAGTGAAGGTTATGTTTTCGATATGGGACCAAGTTGGTATTGGATGCCAGACATCATTGAAAGCTTCTTTAACGATTTTGGTTATAAAGCTGCAGATTTTTATCGTTTAGAGTCATTAAACCCGCAATTCGAAATGATTTTTTCGGAGGAAAACATCAATGTTCCAAAAGATTTTGAAGACTTGAGATTATTATGTGAACAAGTAGAAAGCGGGGCAGGATTGCAATTAGACAAATTCATGAAATCCGCGAAGTATAAGTACGAAGTTGGCATGCGAGATTTTGTGAACAAACCGTCTTATAGCTGGCTAGAATTTGTTTCTTACAAAATTGCACAAAGCGCGCTAAAGCTGGATTTATTATCCAACTTTAAAGACTATGTAGGCAAGTATTTTAAAAGCGACAAACTGCGAACATTGATGGAATTTCCTGTTATATTCTTGGGCGCTTCGCCGGATAGAATTCCAGCATTATATAGTTTAATGAATTATGGAGGGTATGCCTTAGGCACGCATTATCCGATGGGTGGATTTTATCAAGTGGTCTTAGCGATGAAGAAAGTTGCAGAGACACAAGGTGCAGTTTTTCACTTTAATCATCAGGTTGAGAAAATCAACGTGCAAAAAGATAAAGTAACGTCGCTCCAGATCAACGGAGAATTACATTATTTTGATGCCGTTATTGCCTCTTCAGACTATCATCATTCAGAATCTCTTCTACCGGAAAACTTTAGAAATTATAATGAAGAATACTGGGATTCCAGAACCTTTGCGCCCTCCTGCCTGATATATTATTTGGGGATCAGGGAGAAGATTACCAATTTAAAGCACCATACACTATTTTTTGAAAATGATTTAGATGAACATATCAATTCAATATATAAAGAAAAGAAATGGCCCGAAAAACCCCTATTTTACGCTTGCTGCCCATCGAAAAGTGATCCAAGTGTTGCTCCAAAAGGTAAAGAAAATCTGTTCCTTTTAATGCCTTTAGCAATTAACATCAAAGATGACGAAGTTACTCGAGAACGTTATTTAAGCGAAATGTTGAATCGGCTAGAGCGGCATACCGGAGTAAGTGATCTATTCTCAAAAATCGAATATAAAAAAAGCTATTGTGTTAAGGATTTCATGGCAGATTATAACGCATATGGTGGCAACGCTTACGGATTAGCCAATACACTTCAACAAACAGCCGTATTGAAACCGAAGATTAAAAATAAAAAACTTAATAATTTATTTTACACCGGACAATTGACTGTACCTGGTCCTGGAGTACCCCCAGCGATTATATCCGGAAAAATAGTGGCTAACGAAATTATAAAACTAAATCACAAAACTATATGAAACAATTATTTGATGACCTTTCTTACTCCGTAAGCGAAATAATTACAAAAAAGTATAGTACGAGTTTTTCATTAGGGATTCTAGCGCTAAAACCCAGTATTCGACCAGCGATTTATGCGATTTATGGATATGTTCGATTAGCAGATGAAATTGTCGACAGCTTCCATGGATACGACAAAGAAAAATTATTGAAAAGACTAAGAATAGAAACTGAGAACGCTATAAGCGAAAGAATCTCTCTCAATCCTATTCTGAACTCATTTCAAGAAATTGTCAATCGATATGCGATAGACATGGCATTAATCGACCAATTTTTACACAGCATGGAGATGGATTTAAAAACCATCGATTACAGCACAGAATTGTTCAAAGAATATATTTTTGGTTCCGCAGAAGTCGTTGGATTGATGTGCTTACAAGTATTTACTGAGGGAAATAAAGAGAAGTATGAAGAATTGAAACCCTATGCTATGAAATTAGGTTCTGCTTTTCAAAAGATCAATTTTCTGAGAGATCTAAAAGATGATTATCATATATTGGGAAGAACGTATTTCCCTAATATTGACATGAAAGTTTTTGATAATCAAGTGAAATATCAAATTGAACGAGAAACCGAGGAGGAATTCAAAGAGGCCTTAGTTGGTATTAAAAAGCTTCCAAACTCGGCTATGTTCGGTGTCTATTTGGCTTATAAGTACTATCTATCGCTATTATATAAAATAAAACGTAAGTCCTCAAAGGAAATTCTCAACAATCGAATACAGGTACCCAACTCCATAAAAGCCTATGTTGCTTTTAAAAGTTATTTAAGATATAAAACAGCTAATCTATAATCATGACCTGGAATAGCTTTATTGTAATCACTTGTATACTGTTAAACTTGAACACCAGTTCAATGAATTTAGATTCGATTAGAGGCAACTTTAAAAAGGTTGTTGATGATAAGGATCTATGTAAGCGAATGATCGATGAGCTTAGTGAAAACAATGTAAATCTTCCGATTCGACAAGCCTATTTAGGCGGTTACCAAACTATTTGGGCAAATCATACCTTTAGCCCTATAAGTAAGCTGAAAACATTTAAGACCGGGAAAAAAAACATAGAACTTGCAATCGAAAAAGCACCCGTTAATGCAGAAATAAGATTTATCAGACTTTCTATTCAAAAGAATACGCCTGCGTTTTTAGGTTACCAATCCAATATCAAAGAGGATTCAGAATTCATTAAGAAAAATAAACATCAAATTAGCTCAATGACACTGTTAAAAGATATAGAAGCAATTTTAAATCAATAATTTAAAAGATATGAATCTATTAATTACAATATCAGTATTTATTTTAATGGAGGGTGCGACTTGGCTGATCCATAAATATATTATGCATGGATTCTTATGGGTACTACACAAAGATCACCATGATCACAGTAATAAATCTGCACTTGAAAAGAACGATTACTTCTTTATCATTTTTGCTATACCAACCATACTATTGATGTATTTCGGATCTCTTAGAGATTACAACTACCTGTTTTTTATCGGCTTAGGAATCATGCTGTACGGAATGGCCTATTTTTTTGTTCACGACCTATTCATACATCAGCGCTTAAAGTGTTTCTCACGCACCAATAACCCTTATTTTCTTGCCCTTCGTCGCGCTCATAAACAACATCATAAATACTTAACTAAGGAAGATGGAGAATGCTTTGGCTTTCTCTATGTACCGCTCAAATATTTTAAATTCTATTTCAGCAATCAGAAAAAATGACCGCTTACACCTACATACTTGTATTATTTTTTACGGTTATCATCTGTTTCATCGCGTCTTTTGATAAGAGAATCAGATTCAATAACTACTTTCGTCCATTCATTCTAGCTGCACTAATTACTGCGGTGCCCTTTATTGCTTGGGACATTTGGTTTACAAGCAAAGGTGTTTGGTGGTTTAACAAAACGTATACGCTTGGCTTTCAAATTGCAGGATTACCTATTGAAGAATGGCTATTTTTTATCTGTATTCCTTTTTCCTGCGTGTTTACATACTTCTGTATAGACAAATTCTTTAAACTAGACTGGCTATCGGGATTCAACAATTTAATTGCGTTCATTACAGTGATTACTTGTTCTTTAGCCGCTCTATTGCACTATGATAAAATATACACTTTAGTAACAGCCCTTGTAACCCTGTTAAGTATGATCTATCTTCATTTTGTAGCGCGTGTAAATTGGATCACTAAAGCCTCCTTAGTTTACAGCATCCTAATGTTAGGTTTCTTTCCTGTAAATGGGGTATTAACAGGAACGGCATTAAACGCTCCGATCGTAAATTATAATCCTGGAGATTTTCTAGGCATTCGCATTGGTACCATTCCAATTGAAGATGCAGTGTATGGATACGCGCAATTTATACTTGTACTCTATTTTTTCATGATATTTAAGTTAAAACAGGAGAAAAATAACACGGCACTTTCTAAATAACCTGTGTTTCTCATTTATTCTACAATAGAGCCGAACGTAAATTAGTGAAGGTACGCGAAAAGCTTGACAAGCTATGGCACATCCAAGTTAACCTCTCTTACGAACCACCTGTCACATGCCACAAATTTACTAATGGATTCGAATTAGAAAATGAAAGTTGAATTGATACTTACGATCATTTATGTAAGTTGATAGCGATGATTGGGACTGGAGAGTTATCCTAACATATGCTGACAATTGATGAAAATGTTACTTAATGGTATTTGTCACGAATATTGTAGAAATCTGTTGATAGTTCTGAATCGCGGGGAATATTTTATGTACCGTTAATACGTTGGACACTCAAATAATGAACAATCAGAAATTAATACATTCGTAATATTTGATGAACACACGGAATAACGTAGCTTCTTTTCGACATTTTATTTCGTATTAATTAAATATACAAATGGATATTTTATATTTGACATAATATACGTTCCTAAATTATGTCATTCAGGTATTTAAAATTACTAGTAAACATTCTACTAACAATTCTGTTCTTTACGGGGTGCAAAAAAGACCATTCAACAACAGAAGATCCTAATTATAAAGATCTTATCGTCAGTGCCAAAATTTACTTTCATGAATCTATTCGCCAACAATTTAGCTCACTATCGGATAGTGAGCCACAGTGGGAGAAATTTTTAACATCTACGAACTCACATATGCTTAAGGTAGTAACGGTCCCGATTTTCGTAAAAGGTTCCAATGACAAATGGGAGTATTCTTATATGCGTATGCATAATGGTTCAACGCAAGCTTTACTTCGACAGTATATTGGCGATATGCAATCAAATTTTATAAGACTTCGTATTTACAATATTGATGGAAGTTTAGTGTATACTGGAATTATCGACCGGCTATCACATACTTTTAGACCATTCCCTGAGGTCAAAAGATTAAAAGTTGGCGAACTGAGATCGTCATTATACCCCCCAAACGTTTCATCTTCTGAAATTGTTGTGATGATAAAGCGCTCTTGTCAAGAAGGATTAGCATTCAACCCTTCGATTGCCGCATGCGACTTCCCACTGAATGTCACCGAACATTGGGCATCCCCAATTTTTTACGAAGTACATTTTAGAGACGGTACAATGGAACTTTATCCCGATTTCAATGAAATTGAGGAAGTTGTTATATATGCTCCCTCACCTGGAAGTGACTCTCGAATAGGTGGAAGCAACTTAGGAGGGCTCCCAATCTTCAATATCAATATTATTTGGTCGGCTCTTTACAAATACGATGCCTTTGACATTGAGGATTTAACAGTAGATCAAAAGAAACTGTTTCTAGAGAAAATACAAAAGTTAAAGTTGAAATGTGTCTTTTCTACGTTACTAGAACGACTTAAACACAAAAATATTAAAGTTTTGCATAGTAATCTTGGAGGAAGGTATCTTGGGAACGGCAAATTTTCAATAAATGCAAATGCTCTTGGCGAAGGGGATTATGCAGTGCTAGATAATATTGCTCACGAAGTTTTCCATGCATTCCAAGAGCTTGTTGTTTATGGTGCAGCTTATGGAAATTATGACCGCGGGAAGCCAGGTTACATAAATGTAGAGTTTGAGCAAATTGTTTATCACTCGATAGGATATGGGATGTCAACAGAAACGGAGGGACTATTAGCTTTACCTTTTACAAATCAAATGGTCAATTCGAATGAAAACCTTCGAAATGCGTATATAGAGTGGATACTAGATCTTATAAAACACTTAAAAAATGGATCTAGCATTTCGTCTATTCCGAATTTTCAAAAAAATTACTTTAGTTTTATGCAACAATATAAGGATTCACACGACACGAGTTATTCTCGAACTGACATCCTGCCGAATCTGTTGCCTGAAGCTCTCAAAAGCTTATTTAACGGGTCCGCATTATGCCCATAATTTCTTCAATATGAAACAAACATTGTTATTAATTATACTCTTGTTCAAGACACTTGTTGTTAACTCGCAAGAATTAAAGCAAGGCACTTATACAATAAATGGCCTTTCTTTTAAAATTTCTCATTCAACTTTCGCTAGAGGGGGAATTTTGATCGCACCAACTATTGCACCCAAAATCTCTCCCGGTCCAGAGGAGATTGAAGGATTCAGTTCAGGGAGTATAGCTGCATCAGTAAAATTTGATAAGCCACTTCTCGATCTTACTATTTTAAGCACGCAACTATCGCAAGGGAGGGTAGATCAAATAAAAGCAAATAAGGAAGTGTTGAGAGTAAGCGTGACAACAGACGTGTCAGGTAAGGTCTTGTCTTCAAGCTTGGTAGTGCCAAAGAATTCACTCATTACTAAAATGGAGGCCGTGAAAATTTTATCTTACTTGAATTCCTGCAGTTATCGATTGACGAGTTTCAGGGGATTACATAAAAACCTTGGATATATCATTAAAGATGAAATATTTAGATTTTAATGTCGAAGAATCTAATCACATCCCTTTACAGAACATATACAAGATAAATTTGCGTTCTTAAAAATATTATCAGCAACTGGATTACGCTATAGAAAAGAAAGCTTTGCACAAGGTAGATACTCCTTGTGTAAAGCCCTTTCGATGATATCTTGCTTTTCTTTCGACAACAACTTTCCCCAAGATATTGTAAGCGCTGTTTTTGATTTAGTCACTGCTATAAAATGGGAAAAGCTGCAAAAACAAGTTAGTTTACCTAACGAATTGTATCTCTAATATAACTATCGAATGCATTCATGCTTTCGACATTCAAAATAGCTTCTTCATTTTTGTAGTTATTCAAATGAGCTCCTCCTCCTTTGGACAAAAAGAAAACCTTGATCCTTTCCAAGTTTTCAATTTCTTTTTCTTTTATATATTTTTTCTTCGTAAAATACTTATGCGCTGCTACGAAAAAGATCAAATTAACATGTTTTGAAATTGAAACTGTTAAAGTCTCTCCTTCTGTGCTAACTTTAAAAGCAGATTTTTGACCAGCAATGTTGTTGATTATTCCATTAACATCTTGAAAGTACGAGAGGTAGTTATTTTTTTTAAAACCCAAATCTGTTTTAGCGTCAATCATTGCGACTATCTCTTCGCCTTTTACAAGGATTATGTCAGGACGATAAATCAAAGCTCTTTTCCCTGATTTATGCTTTGATAATAGTTCGGGAAATTTCATTTGTGGATCAATATAAATTTTTACAGAAGGATCGTTTACTAATTCACAACAATATTGCGCGACTAAGTCCTCAAATTCAGATGAAATTGAATGACTCGTACATCTCTTAACGGTACTATTTATTTGATCATTAAATATTGGAAAGGCAGTAATGTTTCTTGCATTTAAATAAAGTGTTCTTACTTCTTTGATTAATTGTTCATGTGTCATTTTTGTCTATTTCATTTTTAAAGTTTATAATCGAATCGCTCTACTATCAATTTCACTCAATTGATTCATGAGAAATGGCTAATCCTTCGAACTTATTAATGCGATTAAGCGATAGTAGGAATTGTTCTTTTAAATAATATATTCAAGCTTTCGCTAGCTAAATCAAAGTATTCAGCCTGTAAAACACTACTTTTATTCCCAGCCACATTTAGCACTCGAATATCATTATTCAATACGAAACTTAACAATTCCATTCCATTTGGATTCACACAGTAAGGTTTTTTAAAATGGATCAAAAAATTGATGGTTGATGCTGTCCCTTTAGACTTCACATCACCAAAAATCACTGTACCGTCAGCATATTTCACATTATATCGAGTTCGTTTAGCCCATAACCCAGAATCCAAGGCTTCGCAATTATATAACTTCTCAAATTCGGGTTTCGGTCCATCTTCTGTTAAAAAATTTGGAGGCATAAATCCGCCAGTCGATATTTTATGTTGTTTCGCTAGAAATAAACCCAACTCATCAATTCCAGTTTGTCCACCTGAAATTACTTTGTACAATTTTACATTCATATTTATAATTCAAGAATCTTCCTCGTTTATTATCGTATTTTCAAAAACAGTTAAGTCTACTCACCCCCCTTATTGCAGATTAATTTTCGAAGATTTAAGTCGTCTCTTAGGAACGATCCACCCCCGGTACATATAGCTGTTCCATTCACATACGATTGGCATATATCACGAAGAGCTACGTGTTTTTGATCTTATATATAACACAATCAAAGAATCGTAGAAGCTTCTTTATCGATCTAATCGAGACTAATATGATGAGACAAGGCAACAAATGGATAAATGTAATGGTATATATAATTCCCAAATTTATTTTCCGAAAGACCGAATAACTGATAAAACACATTATTTTAATA
>JBEBRI010000157.1:0-9291 GCA_040394915.1 Sphingobacterium sp. | reverse complement strand
GGATTAAAGACGCTAAACTAAGAAATTTTTAACACTCCCCCCAAGAATTCAGCTTTATCCCGTGTTTGCTAGTTGCTATTTTTGCGCTAGGTCTAAAATCTAACGTCTAATATCCAAAATCTCATTTCTAATCGTATTTATCTCGTAAATATGTAGGCGGACTTCGGTCTAATATCTAGTGTGTAATATCTAAAATCTCATTTCTAATCATATTTATCTCGTAAATATGTAGCGGACTTCGGTCTAATATCTAGTGTGTAATATCTAAAATCTCATTTCTAATCGTATTTATCTGGTAAATATGTAGCGGACTTTGGTCTAATATCTAGTGTGTAATATCTAAAGTCTCCTTTCTAATCGTATTTATCTGGTAAATATGTAGCGGACTTCGGTCTAATATCTCACATCTAATATCTAATATCTATATCTAATATCTCCCATACAAATAAGGCGGTCGCGAAGTGCAATAAGATAAGTAAGGACGATTCAATAGGAAGAATAGTACCTGGGAGCTAAAAAAAAACTGGTTTTAGAGAGCGCTATCTCCTAAACCAGTTTCAACTATAATTGTGTTATAGATAAGAACAGTGTAAAAACGGTCAACTCTATTTGGGGATGTACATAGGTCTAATATCTAATATCTAACATCTAATATCTAAACTTAGTTTATTTCCTCGTCTTCGTAAAATTCAAGTAGAGAGCCTACATATGTTTCTGTCCATCCGTCGACAATTTCATCGAATGCTTCGTCGGGGATATTGACATGATTGACTTCAAAGGATGTTCCTTTTTTATGTTCATGGAGTTTGATGGTTACAATAGATTGTTCCTCTTGTTCTCCAAAGTACCATTCTTGGACGATCTTGTGGAAGGGTTCCAGGCTGATAAATTTACCCTGTATGGCGCCATCCCACAATGAGAATTCGCCACCAACCTGTGGATCTATTTCCACTAAATCACCTGTCCATAATCTGATCGTAATTTCCGTTGTTAATGCGCGGTATATCTCTTCTGGACTTGCCGGTATAATATAATATTTCTTAAAATTTCTCATTGTTGTTTTGAAAAAAGACAATTTCCGTAAATTTACGCAGATTTATTAGCAAAGCATGAGTAATTTCCTTCCGAATTCCCTTATTAAACGACTTAGTCAAAATCCCATCTTCGACAAGGACGCTTTTATAGCGGCACATGAAGATAGAAGTCAGATCACTTCTATTCGGATAAATCCATTCAAACCTATTGAATTGGATTTTTATCTTTCTGAGGGGGTCGCTTGGTGTGATAAGGGATATTATTTACCTGCTAGGCCACAATTCACGCTTGATCCCTTATTTCATGCGGGCGCTTATTATGTTCAAGAGGCATCTTCTATGTTTATTGCACATATTATAGAAGAACTTCAGCTGAATAAGGAGGCGATTATGGCTGCTGATGTCTGCGCCGCTCCAGGGGGGAAGTCTACATTATTAAATTCTTATTTGCACGCAGATAGCTTGCTTCTATCG
Source organism: Sphingobacterium sp. (assembly GCA_040394915.1). Taxonomy (GTDB): domain Bacteria; phylum Bacteroidota; class Bacteroidia; order Sphingobacteriales; family Sphingobacteriaceae; genus Sphingobacterium. Next base: position 7,783 of record JBEBRI010000157.1, on the reverse strand, counting down.
AACGAAATCATCAAGAGCAGGTCAATTATTCTTCAAGAAAATTTAATGCGCTGGGGGACCGCTAATACGGTGGTGAGTAATAATGATCCATCTGCTTTTAATCGTTTACCTGGCTTCTTTGATTTGCTGTTGATTGACGCACCTTGTTCAGGTTCGGGGATGTTTCGGAAGGATGAGGACGCGATCGACGAGTGGTCTGAAGGAAATGTTAAGCTATGCAGTGAACGGCAACAGCGGATATTGTCAGAAGCTTTGGTTTCGTTGAAGACCAATGGTTATCTGATATATTCGACTTGTTCCTATTCCGAAGAGGAAAACGAAATGATTTTGGATTGGCTTTTGGACGAGTTTGAAATGGAGTCGGTGCATGTTTCCATAAATCCATCTTGGGGTATTGAAACGACTTTATCATCAAAACATCAAGCTATAGGCTATCGCTTTTATCCACATAAAGTCAAGGGAGAGGGCTTTTTTGTTGCGATTTTGAAAATGAAGCAGGTTCAGCCCACTTTTTCACTCAAGAAAATGAAGGTGGAAAAGTCACCCATTCCTAAAAATGCATTAACTTCATGGATCAGCGATTCGGATCGTTTTGCCACACTAGTTCACCATGATACCATACACATCTTTCCAAAGGAACACGAATTAGCGATCAAGGCCTTTCAACAAGTATTGTACTTAAAGAATGCGGGCACAGCCGTTGGAAAGTGGTTGGGAAAGGAATTGGTTCCTAATCATGATTTAGCCTTGAGTGTGCATTTATCTGCCGAAATAAATGCGATAGAACTGAATTTAGATTTAGCTAGAGATTATTTGCGAAAGGATGCGATACCTCTTGATGTATTTGATCAAGTTAAAAAGGGATGGTGCATTGTCAAGTATAAAGGTTTGCCGATTGGGTGGATCAAGGTTTTAGGAAATAGAATTAATAACTACTATCCTAAGGAGGTTAGGATAGCTAATCTATAAATTGCATTATTTGCTTTGGAATTGCCTTGCAATGATGTCACCAAGATCGGTAGCAACGGCTTCTTTCGACTTGAGATCGAAATGAATTATTTCACCAGTTTTATCTATTACAGTTACTTTATTGGTGTCGTGAGCGAATCCTGCTCCTTTGTCTTGCATAGAGTTTAAGACAATAAAATCTAGATTTTTACGCTTAAGCTTGTCTTTTGCGTTTTCAATTTCATTGTTGGTTTCTAAAGCGAAGCCAACCAACAGCTGGTCGTCTTTCTTCAATTGACCCAATGTTGCTAGGATATCTGTTGTCTTTTTTAAAGCGATTGAGAAATGATCTTCCTTCTTTTTGATCTTTTGTGTGGCAACCTCTTCAGGGGTATAATCGGCAACGGCAGCACTCATTACTGTAATATCGGAAGTAGCAAACTCATCGATACAGACCTCTAATAATTGTTTTGCGGAGGTAATATCGATTCTGTTGATGCCTATGGGAGTTGTAAGGGCTGTTGGTCCACTTACTAGCGTCACATCGGCTCCAAGAGCATGTAGTTTCTCCGCTATTGCAAAGCCCATTTTACCACTTGAATGATTTCCAATGAAACGAACCGGATCAATCGCTTCATATGTAGGACCGGCGGAAACCAAGGCTTTTTTACCTTGCAGCGGCTTTGATTGCCCTAAATTGTTTTTGATAAAGTGCAATATTTCCTCAGGTTCTGCTAAACGTCCTTCACCAATTAGGCCGCTAGCAAGTTCTCCCTTTCCTGGAGGGATAATCCGATTTCCGAATTGCTCGAGAAGATGGATGTTATGCTGTACTGCGGGATGTTTCCACATGTCTAAGTCCATTGCTGGGGCGACGTATACAGGACCTTTGGCAGATAAGTAGGTTGCTAATAATAAATTATCACATAAACCCTGTGCACATTTCGCAATTGTATTAGCGGTAGCAGGTGCGATTAGCATTAGGTCTGCAGATTCTGCAATATGGACATGGTTATTCCATTCCCCTGTTGTTTTGTTGTAGTAATCTACAAAAACGGGGTTGTTGGATAATGTTGAAAGTGTAAGTGGAGTGATAAAAGAACATGCTTCCTCGGTCATAATGACCTGTACAGAAGCATTTTCCTTGCGTAGAAGTCGTATTAAACTTGCAATTTTATAAGCGGCAATACTGCCGCTTACGCCAATTACAATATTTTTTCCTTGCAAGGACATGGTATAAACCTATTCTTGTTCTTTAGAAGGGTTTCTAAAGTATACTTTATCATGTAAAAACTCGTCAATAGCTACTAACGTTGGTTTTGGCATACGTTCGTAATGTTTCGAGATTTCAATTTGCTCACGATTTTCAAATACCTCTTCCAAATTGTCATTGCTGCTTGCAAATTCAGAAAGCTTTTGGTTCAATTCTTCCTTGATATCGACAGAAATTTGGTTAGCACGTTTGCTGATTACTACGATCGACTCGTATAAGTTATCAGTTCCTTTATCCAACTCTCTTAAATCGCGTGTTACCGTACTATTTGCAACTGAATTTTTATTCTGGCTCATATTTAAAATGATATTATTTACAAAGATAATTAATTCTTCTCTTTATTTTCCTCGGAAGAAGTTTGTCCGCTTGGTGAAGTAGAGATACCTAATTCTTCTTCTTGTTGTTTTCGTAATTTTTTGTCTTCCTCCACACGTTTTATCGCAATCGCAATTTTGCGTTCAGCACTAGATCTTAATCCCTTTAATTCGTTACTGTATTTACTTTCTGGGAAGTGTTCGGAGAAACTTTCAAAGTAGTCAAGCATTTGATTAAAGCGTTCTTCCTGACGATATGGATAGCTATTGTCGGCAAATAAATACTGCGATTTAATAAGCAAATATTCTACATCTTCAGCATGCTTGGTGTCGGGGTATTGTTTAAGAACATTCTCCAACGCAATTACCGCTGCACGATAATCGTCAGGGAGGCCCATATTGTAATATAGTTTGGCATTGTCAAAAGCTTTCTTTTCCAACTTATCACGAAGGCTCTGAATAAGCTCTGATGCCTCTTTAGCGCGATCTGATTCAGGATATAAATTCACGAATAACTGAAGTTCCTCGATGGCCTTACGTGTGTTTTCTTGGTCTAAGTTTGATCTCGGAGAGTCAAGGTAGAAGCAATACGCAGACATGAAACGGCATTCTTCTGCACGTTGGCTGTTCGGGTAGTTTTGAGCAAATTGTTTAAAGTGGTATCTCGCAGAAATATAGTCTTTTAGCCTATAACTTGCATAAGCGGTATAGTAAGCGAGGTCTTCTGCGTCTGCAGTACCTCGGTAACGTGTTAACAAATCTTCAAATAAAGTCAAGGCTTTTGAATACTTCTCCTTTTCGTAGTATTTAATAGCTTCTTGATATTTCATTTGTATATTATTGCTGGCACGCAATTTCTCGAATTTGCTTTTGCAGCTTCCAAAAACAAAAAGCAGTGAGGCGCCGACAATTAGGCTAAATACATGATTCTTTAAAAACATCCCACAAAGATACGTCAATTAATACTAATTTTCAATTATATTTTGGCGCTAAAATAGTTGAATTCTATGGAGAAGAGGCTTTGTTTTCATGCTTTTAACAATCTTTAACTAAGATTATGACAAAGTCACTTGATTGTCCGAATTGCGAGCAGTAAACTGCATTTATTGAAAAAATAACTATATTTACTTATAAATTTTATTATCCATATTAAAATGACCTTATTAGAGAGAGTAGAGCAGGCTTTGGATTCTATCAGACCTTACTTGGAGACTGATGGTGGAAACGTTTCTATCGAGGAAATTACAGCTGACAATGTAGTCAAATTGAAATTGCTTGGTACCTGCGCGAATTGCTCGATGAGCATAATGACGTTTAAAGCAGGTTTAGAACAAGCGATAAAAAAAGCAGTTCCAGAGATCGTTTCTGTTGAAGCAATCAACTTGACGGATATCAATGACCCTAATGCGATTACTCCGAATCAATTGTAATTAAAATGATAGATGCCGTTAACACAATTTAACAGCGTCTATAATTCGTTTTCATTAGTTTTGTGAGTAAATGAATATTTATCTGAAAATTTTAACGGTATGCATTCTGCTGTGTTTATGTACGACTACATTCGCACAAGAAAAGCGTATTGTTCAATTTTCTGGAATCATTTCTGCCGTAGGTACGGATGTCGCTGTACCTTATGTAACCCTCAGAAATACATCTTATGGCAATGAAACCTATTCCGCAAACCATGAAGGCTATTTCACTTTTGTCGTAAGGACTGGAGATATTATTGAACTCTCTTCTATTGGATATGCGTCCCAATCCATTACGATCCCACAAACATCAACGGATAAATACACGTTGAATATCGAGTTAACACCATTGGTAAAAGAACTTCCCGTTGTTACCATTGGGCGTCCGTTACCGTGGGCAAGTATTGAGGAATTCAATCGGGAATTTCTGGCTTTAAATGTTGGTTCAGACGATATTCTTTCTGCTCAGCGAAATTTGTCGCCGCAGGCACTTGCTGCTTTATCTAAGATTGTTCCAAGAAGTGCGGATGAGATTCAAGCTTATAATAATTTCCAAAGGCATATTAATATGTCCAACAAAGCGATCAATCAGAATTTTGCAAATCCATTGCTGAATCCTTTTGCTTGGGGACAGCTGATTAACCAAATCAAAAGAGGCGATTTTAGTCGAGAACGTCTCAAATACTAGTTGGAATCTAGTTCATCAATTTTCTTAAATCCTTTAATACTTAATTTTGAAGCCACGTAGGAAACGACGATGGATACGAGTAATACAGTTAGAAAAATGATCAGGATGTCTGAATATCGAATATCCACAGGGTAAGCATCAAATAGCGATCCCTCATTCGTCTGTACAAATCCATATTTTTCTTGCAACACGCAGAATATTAAGCCTAGAGTTCCGCCAACAACACTTCCAATAAGCGCAATTAAGACGCCTTGGTAGAAAAAGATATTTTGAATTAATGTTCTATTGGCTCCTAAACTATTCAAAACGACCATATCTTGCTTTTTGTCTATGACTAACATCGTTAATGATCCTATAATGTTAAATATGGCTATTATTCCAATGATGGTGACAATAAAGAATACAATCCACTTTTCTGATCGAACTGTTTTATACAGTGTTGGATTTTGTTGCTCTCGGTTTTTGACGATATAGTCTTTGCCGATAAGTGCTTGTATTTCGTTTTGAAGCGTTTTTGAGTTGTCGTTTGCGCCAAATAGTTCTATCGCGGATATGTTATGGTATTCATTCAATAGATCTTTAGCGAAGTCAATGGGGACTAAGATAAGATCATCGAAACCTGGCTGGAATTTTAAGATCGCACTCGTGGCGATTGTTCTCGTTCTTATCTCATCAAGGGGATTAATACTTGTTGCAGACGCATTTTTATCGGGTATATGAAGCGCTAAGTAGTTTTCGTTGCCCTGTAGTGGTACTTGCAGATTTGCTTGCACTTGGGCGCCCAAAATAGCGTAATTCGAACTGTCTATTTGAACATCGAGTTGTCCCGCGAAGAGCATGTCTTGAGAAGCATGACGATGTATGCTTTCTGGCTCAATTCCTTTAATACGACCAATAAATTGCTGGTGGTTATATTCTGCTAATATCTTATCTTCCAATACTTCTGTATAGGATTGTATTTTGGGATTAGAGCGAAGCGTTTTGAACGTTTCATTGGAAGTTGAGAATACTTTTCCTTTCACGGGTTCTATTCTCAATTCTGGAGAAAAAATACTGTATTGGGATAGGATAAATTTTTCTAAACCATTATAGAAGGATAGCACAATAACTAGGGCAGCAGTGCTCACCAACACGCCGATAACACTGATCGATGAGATAATGTTGATAGCATTAACCGATTTCTTCGAAAATAGATAGCGTTTTGCGAAAAAAAGTGCTAATCTCATGAACTTACCCCCTGATAAATGGATTACTTAATTTTTCTTCTTTGATTGTGGTAGAAGGACCGTGTCCTGGATATACGATTGTATCTTCAGGTAGGGTGTAAATTTTTGTAGCAATGCTATTGAGTAGCTGTTGATGATTTCCGCCAGGTAAATCTGTTCGGCCGATACTTCCGCGGAATAATACATCGCCACCGATTAAGAATTTATATTTCTCACTGTATAAACATAAGTGGGCTGGGGAATGTCCAGGAGCTAATATAAGACGTATGGTTTCATCGCCGATCGTCAATGTATCTTCTTCCGTTAGGAAAGTTTCAGGGATCGGTGAAGGTTCGTAACGTATCCCCATCTGAGGAGCATAGTTTTGAACTTGAATAATTAGTGGGAGCTCACCTTCGTGAAATTGAGGAGTCAAACCATAAGTCTCTGCGATATATTTGTTTCCCAAGACATGATCTATATGTCCATGGGTATTGACCAACCCGACTGGTGTTAGCCCTTGCGTTTCAATATAATCTGAAAATTGTTTTTCTTCGATATAATTGTGCATACCTGGATCAATGATAAGACAGTTTTTGTGCTCATCTATGATTAAGTAGGTGTTTTCCTGATAGGGATTAAATACAAAGTTCTTTATCTGCAACATGCTCAAAAATAGACATTATTTCCATTTTACACTATGAATTAAGTGTTTTATATCTGCTTTTAAATAGTCGAGAACAGGTTGTATGGAATCGAGGTGAGGTTTCTCGTTGAAATAAAGCGCTCCGCGGAGATAGTGTTTGCTGCTGTCAGAAATGAAAAATTGATAGTTTGACGCAGTGTTTCCTCCGATCAAATATTCTACTCCGTAAACGTCATGAGACGGGATGCTAATAGTGGATTGATCTATAGCGGTTGCTTTTGCTGTGTGTTTAAACGCAAATGTTCTTGCATCTTCTGAGAGTTGTTGGAAAGTAGTGTTCGAATTAATTGGAAAATAACTAAGGTGAAGCGTTGCATTAAATTGGGGAAAGTCAATGTTATTCCAGCATCTCTGATCACTGTTTTTCTTGTCGTCAACAAGCTTAGCGTAGCTTGGAATTTCTAACTCAAATGGACAATCAAGATCAGCTAATTGATAAGATTTCTCGGGAAAATCAATGCGATAATATCCTTTTGGTTTCGGGCTATAATCTTGCTGTCCGCAGCTAAAGAATAGCACAGAGATGGATAAAAACAGAATATATTTTATTGATTCCAAATTATCCAGTTTTGTTCAGCTTGTAATACCAGCATTTCATAGCCATTCTTGATTGATGCTCCTTTCTCTCTTCCTTTCTGTAGAAATAGTGTAATTTCTGGATTGTAAATAAGGTCGTAGAGGAGGTGACTATCGGTAATCCCTTCGTAGGGAATATCCGGACATGCATCTATGTTTGGAGCAGTGCCGACAGGACTACAGTTGATTAATAACTTATGATCTCTTATTATGTCTTCTGTGAGTTCAAGATATGTCATGGTTTTAGCTGACTTCGTGCGGCTCACAACTTTAAACTCGATGTTGAGTTCTGCTAAAGCGTAACAAACAGCTTTGGTTGCTCCACCATTTCCGAATATGAGTGCTTTACGATGCTTGCTATTCAAAAGAGGTTTCAGTGAATTCATGAAGCCGATTACATCCGTATTATATCCAATAAGTTTTGCTTGATTATTCTCAGACTGTTTAATCTGAATACAATTGACTGCACCAATTGATTTGGCTTCAGGAGAAAGCTCATCAAGATAAGGAATAACACTCTGTTTATATGGAATAGTAACATTTACGCCATAGAAATCCTTATCGTTCTTATATAGATTAGGGAAATCCTCAATTTTAGAAATAG
>JBEBRI010000156.1:0-9375 GCA_040394915.1 Sphingobacterium sp. | reverse complement strand
CGATTAATACAGTTGGACCAAATTTTCAAATATTTACAGGTAGAACTTAGTTCTATGTTTGGCATATTAAATAAAACAGGAAATCACATCATTACGTCCAAAGACTTTTCTAAATTGTTTCAAATGACAATGATTTGCGAGATAGAAAATCAAATGGTGGGGATGGAATTGCAAGTAGGGAAAAGAGAACTGAATACGATTGATAATTTTCTGAAAAATGTTCTTAATGGTTTTGGTATTGAGGTTTCTCGAAAGAGGGGATTCTAATGTTTTCATTAAATGAACTAATACATAAACAACATTCACTCAATCAAAGTTCTAATTTCTATCAATTCATTAATGAAATGGATGAATATTTCATTAATGAAAAAAGCAAAGATAATCGTTATCTAGAGCTCAACCAAAAAGCTTTAGCTGGTGATCCTGAAGCTGTATCTTATTTCTACCATGATATAGAAAAGTACTTACGTATAAACCCTTTTCGTGGAAAATTGCCAGCAGCTTATGATTCAGCAGTTGAAGGATTGTTTCATGAATGGAAAGGTTTTGGGCCAGCTTATCCTTGGATTACTAAAAAGCAGTTTAGTAATTCATCCGGACTTCAAATCATTGGGAAAAATATATTCTTTAATCACAAAGGACAATTTCAACCGTATCCCCATAGGATGACTAGTTTGGATAGAGTGGAACAACTTAAACGAACATTACTTAGTTCAGATGAAAGAGCAAAAGCAGACAAGAGCAAACCAGCAGAAGAGTTTAAAATCAATGATCCGCTTTGGCCAGGACGATTCATAAGAATTGCAATGTGGGTTTATCCAAGAACCTGGGAAGATTTTACGACTATTAGTTTAAGAAGACAAATTGTTGAATATTTAGATTATGAAGATCAAGCTGGAACAGGTTCAATTCCTACAGAAACTATTAACTTATGGATAGCATTCTCGCAGTTGAAATTAAATACGATTGTAGCTGGACCAGTAGGGAGTGGTAAGAGCACATTTGCAAATACTTACGTAGGTGAAACACTTAAACAATCACGATCTTCCCTTGGGTTGGTACTTATTGAAAAACATCCAGAATCTTTGTTGCCTTACGTAATAGAAGGACATCGCATTATTCCTGTTATGGCCTTACATGAAGATTTAATGACTGTTGGTATTGAATCCTTACGTATGGATCCAGATATTATTTTCATGACCGAAATGCGACATTATGAATGGGAATTTTATATTTGGGCCGGTTCCAAGGGTTACGACAATCTAGCAGGAACGTTCCACACTGTTGATGCAGAAGACATTCCTTATCAAGGAGCAATCGCTGTATACTCCCAAATAGGGGGCAGCTTAAAAGGGCACTTAATATCCGCTCTGCAATCTATAAAAATGGTCGTAGTCATGCAAAAACTCGAAACAGGGGAAAAGCGTGTAACTCGTCTCTCAGAAATTGTATTTGATGAATTTGAAAACAATATTTATGCTAATGATTTAATTCGCTGGGATAAAGAAACTGATAGTTATACGTACAACTGTGAACTCTCTGACTCCACAAAGAAGCAGTTGGAGGAAAATAATCGAGCAGCATTTTATACTTTTATGGATCACCTTACCAAACTATCATCAAAGTATCCCATGAAAGATCCGCATGTCATATCGAGAAGGTCGAGGATGGTGTTAAATGGCTAGGCTACTAGAATTCATACAACCTTTTTTGCAGTTAGTTGTATTGAGCGGCATATTTATCATCATTAGATATTATTTGAAAAGTTATTCCATTAAATATACAAAAAAACAGCAATTAAAAGAAGAGCTATTGATTAATAAAAATCGAGTAACAAATAGGGGGTATTGGTTTAAAAATCATATTGAACAAATGATGATTCTTGCATACAAGGATTTCCAGCCAGGTGTTCATTATCACCGTTTTATTGTAACGACATTATTTTTCAGTATCTCTGTTTTTGTTGTCTTATATCTGGCTACTCTTAATTTAAATCAACAATTTTCAAACAATCCATTTGATGTACAGATTACAAATACGGATACAACTAATACCTCCAATATACGATTGTCATTAGTATTTTCTATCATTACCATGCTTACGCCTTATATGATATTAAAATTCAAGTATCTCAAGGCGTATGCTAAAGCGTCCTATGATCTACTTGAACCAACCAAACTAATTATTCAATATTCACATTTAAGCATAGATAAGGCATTACTAGAAGCTGCAAAAATGTTACCAGAATCAAATGTTCTAAAAAATCCACTTCTAAATTTGGGCCAAACGTTTACAAGTTATCGTAATGAAAAACAATTAAATGACGCAGTACAACGTTTTATAAGTCTTATTGGAACTGCGTTCGCAGCCCAATTTGGAAATATCCTTTTATATGCAGAACGAGAAGGTAACGCAAATATGAAAAGTGATTTTACATTTTTACAAGAATCAATGGAGAAACAAAGAGAAACCATACTAGAGGTAAAGTCTAATTCAAGAGATGCTATTCAAATGGGTATTTATGTTAACTTACTTGTTTTTGTATCCTTGATGGCATCGAGCATTGTTCTGTTAAGACCACAAATATATTTAAAGTTTCAGTTTCAAACACCTATCGGGCTAACATTGTTTGGAATCATTGTATTTACCTATGTATCTTCTGTTATTTACTCCATTATTCTTGCAAGACCAAAGTTAGATTACTAGAAAGGAGGATACAAAATAATGAAAGAACTATTGCAATTAATTACAATTGCTGGTGTTTTTCTAATGGCAGCTTCCATTCTATTATCTAATCAAAATATTAAACAAAAAATCAGCCGATCCCTTACTAAGGAGAGATTAATTCAAAGACTTGAAAGCCCACAAATGAAGATCTTATTTAAGGAATCCGGATTGTCTATATCTGATCATACCGTAAACTTAGTTCGATATGGCACAGTTCTTGGCTATATAATTATTGATTTTATAACTAGATTCTTAACTAAAACATCATTTAGTACTTTACCATTGCTTATTGGTTTAATCATTATATGCTTGACTGCACCTATACCTTTCACACCATTTTCGTACATCTTGAACAAGCTAAAAAGCAGACATAGCTTAAATAAAGATTCAGAACTAATCGGTTTTATGAAGTTTTATGAGAATAATCTAGTTAGGGCTCATCCGCTGCAGCTTCATGTTTTTGTTAGAAAGACAGCTGTTCAATTTAATACGATACAAAAAGAACTGTTCCTGCTTTCAGAAATGCTTATCGATAAAAACTTGGAAGAAAGTTTAGATTGGTGGGTCAAAAATTATCCCGAAGGTCATCCATTTATAAATGAAATTCGGACCATTATTTTATCCACACAAAATACTGATCATCTTGAAGCCAAAAGATATATAGAGTCACAAGCAAAATACTTATCACAGCTGGCTTCAGATCAATATAAAAAGAAAGGTATGTTTGCTGGGGATATAGCCAAAATTCTAAATTCAGCTCCTTCAATTCTTTCATTTATCATGATTACAATTTTTGCATTTATGTATCTCATGATAATTCGTTCTCAATCTTCATTCTATTAAGGTGGTGATAGTTAAATTCTTCTGAAGTTTTCAAAGACTGTAAAAATAAAAAAATGAAAGAGGTTTAGTCAAATGAAAAATCAAACACTTGGAGTCGCGTTATTTATCATTATTGGGTTAATTGTAGTAGGGTATGCAGGCAAAGAACTTATAAGTTTCACAAAAACCGAAGTAGACAATACAAAGTCCAGTAGACCAACATTTTCAATCACTGGAAATGCTACACCAGATCAAGCGGCTGAAAGAATTACTATTACCGTATGAAGGAAAAAACTTTAGCCGTAGTTATTTATGTTTCAATAGCTCTTATTGTATTAGGAATTGTTGGCCCTTTTATAGTCGAGTACTTAACGGATACAGAATCCAGTGTCAATAAGGAACGAGTACGTATGCAGCAATACTAATGTTAAATGAGAGCCGGTCTTACGGCTCTCATTTTAGGAGGTACACATGTCTATAACCATCTCTAAAGCATTTCTTTATTGGGTTGTTATTCTAATGATTTTGCAACCATGGCTTTCCTACAGGGATTTTTTAATTGAAGGAATTATTAAATCAAATACCAATCATATTGCACAGCTTGCAGCCGTCCAAGGTTATGTTACCCCCCAAATACGGGACGAGCTAATTCAAAACCTTGGGAAAATAGGTTATAGCCCTAGCGAAGTCAATCTAACCTATTCAACGGTCCAAGTTGAAAGAGGAGAACGTATTGATATTGTTGTAACTGCACCAAGAGCACCATCATTTGCTTTTCTTTTTTCTTCTTCTGACGAACCGAAAAATTATTATGCAAGAGCTAATGTTATGAGTGAGTATCTGGACTAGGAGAGATACATAAATGGATTTTTCACTTAAAACTGTTTTCTTTTTCGTATTTTTTATTTTCACATGGCTTTATCAAGAACAGAACAATCAATGGGAACTTACACTTACTAATCTTAAAAATAGTAATAATTTAGCCGTTCATGACGCAATTCTTTTCCCGGATCCTCATGCCTTAAGTGAAGGGAAATTGATTATTGATAAAAATGAAGCGTTAGATCGTTTCAAAGAAACACTACAACTGAATCTTGGATTAAATGAAACAATGGATCCGAAACCAGGGAGTCCAATGCGAGCACCAGTAGAAATTGTAGAATTTATTATCTTTGATGATACAAATTCCACGTTTCCATTCCTTTATGAAAATCCAACATATCATGTTTCGAAATATTTGCATGGTCCAGCTGCATTTGCAGTCATTAAAACTGATTACCCAAAGATCATTAACAGATTTGGCACAGGAAGCGATATTCTAGTGCCGGCTATCGAGGAATTTAAACTAAATCAATTATATCCATAGTTATATCAATGATGGCGGCCATACTCATGGCTTACCGCCTGTCGCCAGCGTAGCACGAATCACCCTCCACCCAAAAGTTTTCTCGGCATAAGCTTGCTTTCAGCAAGTTATTCCAATTTCCTTTTGGTCGGAGCCTCCATGATTCATGCTTCCGCATCGCCAAGGCGGTATTCCTTTTGGCCGCTAACACATTTTATAGGGAGGTTTTAATATGTTTAGAACGATTAATCGTATTGTGGTTGTGGTAGTAATGATAGCCCTAATAAGCCAGGGAGCTTTTCAAAAAGAAGTGGCTGCTGCAAACGGTAAAGCACCAATGTTCAGCGACATATCTAAACATTGGGCAAAGGAGCAGATAGAACAGGCCACACTTAAAGGGTATATTAATGGCTTTCCAGGAGGGAAGTTCAAGCCGGATGCTCCTGTTACACGTGCGCAATTTATTAAAATGATTGTTACTGCACTTGACTTGGATTATCAGCCAGAAGGATCGGTATGGTATACGACATATGTCACAGCTGCAAAGGAAGCAGGTATTTACCAAGGCAATGATTTTGCTGAGTGGAATATGAACAAAGAGATTAATCGCGAGCATATGGCTTGGCTTGCGGTACGCGCAGCTGATAACAAGCTTACTACTGTAGAGTCCTCGGGGATTACAAAAGAAGTTGTAATCGACCGCTGGCCTTATACTGCTAATGATAATAAGATCACACGTACAGACGAGTTCATGCGAAATTACTATGAGGGCTTCCTGGTGCATACAGCCTTCTCACGTGGCATTTTACAGGGGTATGGTGGTAATGTTATTGGACTTGATCGAACAACCACTAGAGCGCAAGCTGTGACGGTTATTGAGCGTATTCTAAACCTGCGTGAAGGAAAAAAACTAACGCAGGATAAATATGCAACTGCAGAAGCGGAGCTGCTGTGGTTAAAGACGAATTCCTTTACGATGGCCAAACATATTTTTGACGATCCAAAGGGTAGCAGCATGAAAACACTTTATAAACTAGAAAATCTTGAGTTTAAAAATAATATCATTCATACCGAAGTGAAACGCATTATTCTTATTGATCTAGATGATCCCAAAGATCCGTACAGAAAGCTACTACCTGCAACAAAAAAATTAGGTTTTAGAGATGGTAATATTGGCAAAGTACCAAGTGATGCCTATGCCATGTACATTGAATACGAAACCTACTATAACAAAAATCCAAAACAATATATTGGCGGTATATCTCTATCTGTTACTGGTTATGAAAGACCTAATCCTTATCCTTTTGATAAATTAGTCGAGCCCAATCCCCTTATTACAAACGAAAAAGGTTTTGAACACATAAGTAGCTGGGGGCCTTACAATAGTTCAAATGGTGTTGGTAAGGGAGTGGAAGTTTGGGTTATACCAAACTCTGGTTATACTTTGGAGCCCAACATAGGAAGTAGCAAAAATAATGTAGACAGACGCTTGCTTTTTTCTTTCTATACAATTGCGGCTTACGGTGGCGATAACACTATGATAAGAAATCATATGTTTGGCGGAACTACAACTCATTATGGTAAATAGAATCGGGGTTAGAATATGATGCGAAGGATAGTAGCAGCTCTCTTTGTCATTCAGCTCTTTTATATGTTTCATGGTGTTGAAAATTCCTATGCAGCGACAAGTATAATTAATCCAGTTTATCAATCTCATGCCAACGATCATGCCAGTGGGGGATATGTATATAGTGATCAGTCGAGCAAACGTGTAACAATTAATATCCCTGCTAATCCAGGCTTCAAAATTAAAAGTTTGAAATGGGAGACAGAGGGTGGGGTCTTTTTACGTGATGCTACCGGCGCATGGTTTGGAAAAGAAAGCTACACTGGTGAAGATAACATTAGTGGTAAATCTATTAAAGTTGAAACAGTTGATTCTCATACGCATGGAGTTATACAATATTGGGATCGTTCTGGCGGTAGTCATTTGTGGCGATCTAATGAACCGGGTCTTAAATATAACGATAGTTCCAAATGTCCTCCGGCGGAGAATGATAAATGGGGTTTTAAAGCCTATCCCAATTGTAACGAAGATCAATTATCCATGATGCTAAAAAAAGAAGGAAATTATCATATTGATGGTAGTACAACTAAACCAACGATACCAGATAAATCAGTAGACCAATCTAGCATCAAACCCGTTAATATTAAACCTAATCCATTATTGAGAGTCACGAATACCATTCATGGTGGTTTTGGTTATACGGATCCATCCACTGAATATACTGGAAGATTTGATGTGTTATCTAAAAACAGCATTAGAGTATATTTCAAACAAACATTCGGCAGTAACTCTCTGGAAAAAGGCTATTTTAAAGATTGGGCCAATCCTGGAGCACGCCAAATGTGGTACTATTCCGCATTTGAATTTAGATTAGAAGGTACTACTTATCAGTATAAAGATAAAAGACTTGTTGTAGAGTGGGAACCGAAAGAACCGCAAACAGAAACAACCATTATCAATGTTCGACATATGGTACGGACCGGCCCGACTGGTAGTTTTGTTAAAGTAGCAGAAATGTCAACGCCTTATGCAAAACCGCTGCCATTTACACAAACGGTTGACCCCGACTCAAAACATGGCAAGCAAGTAGGACGTAACGTTTCTTATTCAGCCTATTCTAATACGGTTTCACCCGGAAGTAATATTAGTGTCACACTGAATAAAACCCAAAAAGAAGCGTATGTAACCTTTTTCTATGAAGTAGATCCGCCTAAGTTTACCGGTGACTTTGATATTGTACCGAACGTTATTAATTTTAGGGAATCGTTTGAATTTAGACCTAAAAATTTTGTAATGAATGCTTGTACTTATCAATCTCACCGTTTCAAGATTGAACGAGGTGGAACATTTACAACAAGTCCGATATTTGGCCAACATACAAATACGTCATACTCATATAGCACTTATCCCTGGAATATAGGTGTTGGCACTCATATGGTTTCAATTAATATTAAAACAACATGTGGAGAAACAGGTTGGATAAACCCTAAGACATTAACGGTTAATGAAATGAAGGATAATCGGCCGCCGCAATTTAGAATTGGTTTCGTAAATCCTTATAACCAAACTATGCCTTTAAATGAGGTAGTGGAGGGATCTATTCTAAATCTAATTTATATCGACGATCCTTCTGTGCCAACGCCTATTGATCCAGATGGTGACACACTGTATTTCATGGGCTTTGATACGGAAAATGGAACACCATTTATCCAATCTTTACCGCAGCGCTTTGACGAATATACGAATGGTTTTCATAATGTCGTTATGGATCAATTAGGCTTTCACAGTGTATCTGCACAAATGCGTGACCAATGGGGGGCAACCGCGACCGCATCTACCTATATAAGAGTAGTTCCTAAGAATCCAGTGGCTATTGCCGGTTGCCCCACAACAGTAAAAAGCGGCCGCGAGATTGAAGATAAACTATTTGATGCTTCTAGGAGTTATAGTCCAGCCGGCCGTAAAATAGATTTTTCAAGAAATGAATGGACCAATAAAAAGAAAGTTTATGTAAACGAAACAGACAGCAATATTATTGAGAAGCTTCAGCTGCATGTCTATGATGATACGGGGCTAAAATCAATTGATCCAGGTAACTGTTCAATTATTGTAGAACCAGATTTACCACCGGTTGCGAAATTGGAAGTTCCTGCTTTTGGCATAAGAAACCAAGAGGTCGAAATATACAACCGTTCTTATAGTCCAGATGGAGACAAAATTGTTAAAGCAGAGTACAAATACAAATATGACGCTAATAACGACGGCTTTGAAAATGATTCCTGGATTCCAATAACGTCAATTAATCTTAAAGAAATAACATTTACTCCGAAAAAAGTAGGTAAGTATTTATTTCATGTGAAGGTTACTGAAGATTATGGTAAGACCGATGATACAGCTAGTGATGATCCGATAGAGCTAACGCTTGATGTAATTAATGATGCACCTACAATTTCATTTGATTTAGAAGGTGAAAATAAGCAGCCAGAGCTTGATCCCATCGAACCTTACGATCCAATGAATATACTTAATAACTGGAAACTGTATGAAGTGAATTCTACTAAGCTGATGCAGCTAAGCGCGCTGAAATGGCAAACTGATGGGAATACATTGGTAGGTACTTCGGGAATCAGTAATAACCAGTTAAATTATATCGCGTTTTATAGTCAACAAGTTCAACAATATTCGAGTTGGAACTACCCTTTCCAGGGATATGGGCTTGGAACAAATAGTTTAAGTCCTTGGAGGGCAATGGGGAATGTTAAATCATCGATGACTCAACCACTACTAGTACCACATGCAACTAAGCCAAATGAGTATTTACCAGTTTACTGGTCTGGGCAAGAATATACTTCAAGCTATAGGCATATGGTTCAAGCCAATGAAACTCGAATATATTTTACAGAAGACTCAAGAG
>JBEBRI010000155.1:0-9376 GCA_040394915.1 Sphingobacterium sp. | reverse complement strand
AGGGTTTGATACTAACCAATTATAAACCTAAATTATGAAAAGACAAATTTTAACTTATAATTCTACTATTCCTTCGAATTATGATACAAAGGTAAAGCAAGAATTCATTTCTGCCAAGCGATTCGTAAAAAAAGTTTCCTTTGCAACTACTTTCTGACAATTCTCTGATTTATGTGTTTTAACAAATAATGTTTTGGCATTTTTTGATTAATCTTGCATAATAATAACTCTGAAACTTTCCCTAATTTTGGAAATAAATTAAAAATATGATCTTTCAAAAGTTCTCACAGATAAAAGTGGTTGTACTCGATGTAGATGGCGTGCTGACCGACGGAACGCTTCAAGTCACGGAATCCGGTGATCAGCTAAGAACATTCTATGTCAAGGATGGGTATGCCATGCAGCTTGCTGAAAAGATGGGTTTGAATTTATGGGTTATTTCCGGAGGGAAGTCCGAAGGAGTTAGGAAGCGACTACAAGGATTGGGCATACAAGAGATTCATTTGGGTGTCAGTCAAAAGACGGATGTATTAAACGATTTGCTCGCGAAATATAACTTGACACCGGATCAACTCATGTACGTAGGCGATGATATGCCAGACTATGAAGTTATGCAAGTCGTCGGGATCGCTGCTTGCCCGGTTGATGCCGTAGAGGATATCAAAGCAATAGCGCATTATATGTCGCCATTTAAGGGGGGACAAGGCGTTGTTAGAGATGTTCTTGAGAAGATTTTAAAAATTCAGGGGAAATGGGGAGTTCAAACTCATATTAAAAGCGTTTAATGCTACAGCATAAATTAAAGAATATTCAGATCATTTTAGGGTCGAAGTCACCCCGTAGGAAGGATTTGCTTTCTGCCATGGATATTTCATTTGAAGTTGAGGTCATCGAAACGGACGAAAGCTTTGATACGTCCCTCGATTCTGTTTCCATAGTGAAATCGATTGCCGAAAACAAATTGTCGGCGTTTGATAGCGAACGCTATTTCGATCAATTGGTAATCTGTGCGGATACAGTGGTTGTCGATGATAATGGATCGGTATTAGGGAAACCCGCGAATCTTAGGGAAGCAAAATCAGTAATCAGCAGCCTTGCGGGTAAATCGCATACCGTATATACGGCAGTGGCCATCGCTTATCAAGATGTTTCGCTAACTTTCGTCGAAGAAACGACTGTTTGGTTAAACCCCTTAACGGAAGCGGAAATAGACTACTATGTGGAACGCTATAAGCCTTTAGATAAGGCAGGATCTTATGGTATCCAGGAATGGATAGGACGAATCGGTATTAACAAAATTGTAGGTTCTTACGAGAATGTGATTGGACTGCCTACAGCTCGATTGCAGCAAGAGCTAAAGAACATATTTGAATAAAAAATGGGGCTTAAGCCCCATCTTTTATTTAATGTGATATCGAATCCCAGTATAGAACATTCGTCCGGTAATTGGTCCCCAAACCAAATTCGTATCGAAGTGAGAACCGAAAGGATCATCGTATGCTAAAATCGGATCTTTCTGATAGAAATTCGTTAGGTTTTCGCCGCCCACATAGATATCAAAGTTTTTATTTTTTCCGAAAGTGCGACTAATTTGTGCGTTCATCGTAACATAGCCTTTAGATTGCGTAACGGCTTGGTAAGCGTCCGGATTAGAAGCTGTGCTTGGCAATCGTTTTTTGCCAACGATGTTCAGCGTGTAGTCGAAAGCCCATCCAGAATGTAAGTTATATGCTAAATTTAGGAATCCGCGATGCTTAGCATTCAACGGTTTTTCTAATCTTCCTACATGGTAATCCGTTTGAACATCTAGCAGACGGTAGGCCATACGCGCTTCGAAATGTTGCAAGGGCATAAAACGGAATTCAGCTTGAATACTATTGGAGAATGATTTACCAGATAAGTTGTAGAAGCTAACAAGGTGCGAGGCCTCGTAGTCGATTACGACTTGATTTTGGAAACGATTGTGGAATAATTCAACCGACACGCCTGATTCTCTTCCAAATAGTTGGAAGTTTTGGTCGAAGGTCAAGCCTGTGTTCCAGGACACCTCAGGTTTTAAGCCGTATGCATTGTCGCCAACGATCAATCCAATCAAGTTGCTTATTTCGCGTGAGGATGCGAATATTCCTAAATTCTCTGCAAAGATATTGGCCGTCCGTTGGCCTCTACCGGAGCTTAGTCGCAAGGTGGTGCCTAACGTTGGCTGATAGCGTAATACTGCTCTTGGCGTTGTAAACCAGCCGTAGAGATTGTTATAATCTTGACGAATACCCAAAACCGCATCGAACTTTTCATTTGGACTGTATGTATATTCGACAAAAGCCCCGGTCGTTGTCTCGTGACGTCCTAAATTGTACTCGTACAAGGTGTTTCCAGCGAAATATCTGGACAAATCTTCATCGTACTTATCCATCTGAACAGAGGCACCCACTTTGTACTTATGGGTGACAGAGCCTAAAATGTCTTGGAATAGCAAATTGGCGTAAAGGGATTTTTGTTCGTTATCATATACTTGTACGCCAAAGAAGCTTTCCTGCTTAAATCGAGAAGCAGAAAGTTGAAGCCCAATGCTGCGGTGTTTATTTGTCGGAAATACATAACCCACCTTACCAAAACCTTCAATACGTTGATTCTTAAATCCAAGTCCGTAGACATCAGTTCCGAATTTATCAGTTTTTTCGTCAAAGTCGATTTGCCCGCCAACGCGATCGTCGTGAAGGAATTTTATCCCAAATTGGGCAATGATACCTTTACCATTTTCAAAATGCCATCGATTAATTCCGGAGAACAGATTTCCTACAGGCATATCGCGGAAGCCATTATCACTAAAATTCATCGACTTATTATACATGAAGTTGTCATGTAAAAGCAGACCAACCGACCACTTTTCATTAATGTGGTGAGCGGCATTTAGGTTGATGTCGGTCCGACCCATATTGTTCGCATAAGCATTGAAAAATAGCTTGTCGGAATTATGGGGTTTCTTAAGTTCTACATTGATTTGCCCGGCCATGTTTTCAAATCCGTTGGCTACGGAACCGATTCCTTTACTAATATTGATGGCTTCGATCCATGTTCCTGCAATCGAATTTAAACCCAAAGGAGCTGAAAAGCCACGAGGTCCTGGTAAGCCCTCTACGGTAATTTGTGTGTAAATTCCGCTCAAACCTAACATTTGAATTTGTTTGCTTCCCGTTACAGCATCACTGCTAACAACGTCAACGGAAGCTGTAGTGGTAAAGCTTTCGCTCAAATCACAACAAGCTGCTTTAAAGAGCTCTTTTGCAGTTAAAGTTTCAACTCTGTTGGGAGTAAGCTTGGAAATGTAATTGGACTTCTGCTTTCTAGAGATAACGATCTCTTTTAACACATTGTTTTTCGCTTGAATAACAACAATTTCATGTAAGTTTTTAACCTCTACGGTATCACTCTGCATTCCTGCATGTGAAACAACAAGGTGGCGAAAGGGTTTTTTATGGGTGATCTTGAATACACCATTTTCGTTTGTCTTCACTTTCTTAGCAGGATCATCTGCCCAATAAACGGTTACTTCAGTTATAGGATTTAGATCCCCCTTGTCATTTTCATTAACGACAACTCCTGTAACTTCATGATCATGGTCGTGATTATGTCCGCCATCATCGTCGACATGTTCTGCTTCATCATGACCTTTACCTTCTGAAGTCTGGTGTTGTGCGTGATCATGATCTTCATGATCATCTTCTTCAGCCCCTAAACGATCATAAAGACAGCATTCATGAAGCTCTTGGTACACCTCATCCGGAGCTTTAAACTCGCCGGCATCATGTCCAATTGCAGCGATTTGCTTTTGAATATGGGCTACTTTGACTTTCGTTGTGTCTAATTTTACTGTGGCGAGGTGGCTATTTAAGCTCCATTCGATTGCTGATGCGCCGGCATCTTTTCCAGCCTTCTCAATTCGTTTTTTACACATGCCGCAATTCCCGGCAACTTCAAAACTTACGGTCGTAAGATTGCTTTGAGCAAATGTTTTTTGCCCGCAAAATAATAATATAATTAAGGGTATTATTCTAAATAAATGCATAATGATTTTAATATTGAAACAATTCTTCTAATGAATAAATTGGATGGATATCAATATAAAATCAAATTCTAAAATTGCAATTTAAAATATAGACGGGATCGACATAGGCGAATTGAAGTTCCTCTGTACTACTTTTCCATTTAACGTCTTGCCCCATCCTTTGTTCCAAAAATGAAATTAGCCAAGGGATGATCACTACGGCGGGCGTAAAGCTAAATAGTTGCTGTAGGGAGGATTGCTGTTGCTCGGTGTCATTTTTGAGTTCTAATTGAACGTCTTGACACAGGTCTTTGCTTTCACAACAGCTCGCGTTTGGTTCGCTATGTTCTTGATTGTGATGGTGTTCTGTGCAGAGTGGGCATTGATCGTGGGATACTTTTTCCTCATCGAGCACAGAAATTAAGGTGCGTTTTCCACAATGATGCATATAAATGGTAGCTCCTGTACTGCACACAGAATAAATCGTTAAAAGCAATATGGCTACTATTTTCCTCATGGATTGTTCCAAATATAGAAACTATTGAAACATTTGTGGATAAAAAATATTAAATTTTACTTGCGAAAAAGAAACTGCGATTTTATATTCGTCTAACTTAATAGTATAAACCTAATAATATTATGGAACAATTAGCTGCACATCCAAGCTTGCTGTTTATTGGCGTCGGAGGACTTACTTTGGCGGCAGGTGTGGTCATTTTTTTATTTAACAAAGTCCTTAACCGAGTTAACTAAATAAAAAAAGGGGATCTAAAACATCCCCTTTTTTAATGCCTGCTTATCCTTTAATTGATTTGATAAATTCAGGTATTCGACTTAAATAGTCGTCTTCCGCCAGCAATTTCACAAATGCTGTACCGACGATAGCCCCATTAGCGAAATTTGTCGCCTTTGTAAAGGTTTCTCTATCATGAATTCCAAAGCCTATTATAATCGGATTCTCTAGCTTCATGTCTTTAATACGTTGGAAATAATTACTAGCTTGATCTTGAATATTCAACTGTTTTCCAGTTGTTGCATTCGAAGATAATAAGTAGATAAAACTTGTCGATAGACTATCAATTTTTCTGATTCTGGATTCGGATGTTTGAGGGGTTACCAAAAAGATATTACTGATGCCATTCTCTTCGAACATGTGCTGATACAGCTCCTCATACTCATACATTGGTAAGTCAGGAATGATGGTACCATTGACACCAACTTCTTTGCATGCCTTACAGAAGGCTTCTACACCGAATTGTAGAACGGGATTTACATAGCCCATCAAAAATACAGGAATTTGAACGTGCTTTCTCAAGTCTTTAAGTTGCTCAAATAACACCTTAAGTGACATGCCATTGTGGAGAGCGACCTCTGAGCTGTGTTGTATTGTTGGCCCGTCGGCTACCGGGTCAGAGTATGGAAATCCAATCTCTAAGAAATCTGCTCCAGAATGCTCTAAAGCCTTCGCAATTTCTATCGTACTATCTATATGTGGGTATCCGGCGGTGAAATAAATGGATAGTAATCCATTCGCGTGCTTTGTTATTTGCATGGTTTTAAAATCCAAAATAGTTCATGTAATTGTCTAAATCTTTATCGCCGCGTCCTGATAAGCAGATGACGACAGTTTCTTTGCCCGTAAAATTCATCTTTTCAAGATGTGCGAGTGCGTGGGAACTTTCAATAGCGGGGATAATTCCTTCTAATTTCGTTAACTGCAATCCAGCCTGCATAGCCTCGTCATCAGTTGCACTAACATAAGTTCCACGTCCTGATTTAAATAACCAAGCATGTTGTGGTCCGATGCCTGGGTAATCTAACCCTGCAGAAATAGAATAGGGTTCGATAACTTGACCATCATCGGTTTGCATCAGAATGGAACGGCTTCCATGTAAAACACCTTCGTGACCTAAGACTGTTGTAGCAGCCGATTCGCCACTGTCAACCCCATGTCCAGCAGCTTCTACAGCGATAAGTTGTACGTCCTCATCATCTAGGAAATGATAGAACATCCCCGCAGCATTTGAACCTCCGCCAACACAAGCCATTACGATATCTGGAGTTTCTTTGCCTGTTTTTTCTAATAGTTGTTTTTTCGTTTCTTCGGAAATAATGGACTGGAAACGAGCAACCATATCGGGATAGGGGTGTGGGCCAACGACTGAGCCAATGATGTAATGCGTGTCGACAGGGTTATTTATCCAATCTCTCAATGCTTCATTGGTCGCGTCCTTCAGTGTTTTGCTTCCAGAGGTTGCTGCGACGACCGTAGCTCCCATCATTTTCATACGCGCAACGTTAGGTGCCTGCCGTTTAATATCGATTTCTCCCATGTATACTACACATTCTAAGCCCTTCAGCGCGCAGACCGTAGCTGTGGCTACTCCATGCTGGCCAGCTCCTGTTTCTGCGATTATACGCTTCTTACCTAGCTTCTCAGCTAACAGAATTTGTCCGATGGTGTTGTTGATCTTATGTGCGCCAGTATGATTTAGATCCTCGCGTTTTAAAAAGATGTTTGCATTGTACTTTTCTGACAAACGATTTGCACGATAGAGCGGCGAGGGGCGACCCACGTAGTCCTTTAATAATTGTTCGAATTCAGTTTTAAAGGAAGGGTCTTCTAAAATGCTTAAGTATTGCTCCTGTAGCTCTTCTACATTCGGATATAGCATTTCTGGGATATATGCTCCACCAAATGGACCGTAGTACCCTTTGCTATTTACTTGATATTTGCTCATTTTCAATT
Source organism: Sphingobacterium sp. (assembly GCA_040394915.1). Lineage (GTDB taxonomy): Bacteria > Bacteroidota > Bacteroidia > Sphingobacteriales > Sphingobacteriaceae > Sphingobacterium. The sequence continues at coordinate 2,582 of JBEBRI010000155.1, read as the reverse complement.
ATTTTCAATGCTTTACTGATATTGTCGAGGTCTTTTAAACCTGCTGATATTTCAAATTTTGAATTTAAGTCTAAACCGACTAGGTATTGATCTTTGAAGTTTATTGCTTCTGTAATGTTATCTAAGGATAATCCACCGCTAAGAAAATAGGGTTTAGCATACGGGTAACTTCTTAACTTCTCCCAATTAAAAGTTTTACCTGTGCCACCGTAGTCCTCACTTTTGCTGTCGAATAGAAAGAAATCTACTATATCCATATAGTCCTCTAATATCTGCCAATCAAAATCATCATGAATGCCAAAGGCTTTGATGACTTCCACCTGTTGCTCTTTCAGATTCTTACATAAGGTTGCGGACTCATCACCATGTAGCTGAACAGTTTTTAAATTATGTGCTTGAATTTTTTCCTTTATTTCGTCGAGACTAGCATTTACAAAAACACCTGTTTTCTTGATTCTATCAGGAATTTCAGCTTCAATAATGGATGATACATAGCGCGGTGATTTCGGATAAAAGATATGTCCGATATAGTTTATTGGAAGCTTTACGAGCCCCTCAATATTAGCTGGATCGCGCATACCGCACACTTTAACAAGGAGTTCTCTAGCCATTGATTAGTTTTTTAAAACTATTAAGCGCTTTTAATCCTAATAGCGACGATTCTGCCTCGTAGAAACAGTCGCCGAAGCTTTTTTCGGGATGGAAAGTTTTTATACCGAATGCTGCATTGGTTAATACGGTATTGTTTTGCTCATCCGTTCCTGCCCCTTCAATAATTTGTTTAAAGATTTTAGCGGCTTCTTCAACCGTTTCTCCACCAGCTAAGGCTTCTGCTTTTACCGGGGTAAAACCAAGTTCTTCCACGTGATAGTAGTTTTCACCCTGATTAGTAATGATCTTAAAATCTCCCGTCAAGGAAATCTCATCGTATCCATCTAGGGCATGCATAATGCTGTATTGTTTGTCAGTTCCTTGGTACAGGTAGGCATATAATCGCGCTAATTCCAAACTAAAGACGCCAACGGATTGATATTTTGGATTGGCGGGATTGGTTAAGGGACCTAACATATTAAAAAAAGTCTTTACGGCAAGTGCCCTTCGGATTGGAGCCACAGTTTTCATGGCTGGATGGAATAGGGGAGCATGTAGAAAACAGATATTCGCCCGCTCCAATTGGTCGTTTAAGATATTCGAATTATTAGTAAATTGGTAGCCTAGGTATTCCATAACGTTGGACGATCCACAACCGGATGACACGCCAACATTCCCGTGCTTTGCAACATGGTAACCTGCGCCTGCAACAACGAATGATGCCAAAGTAGAGATGTTGAAAGTATTCTTTCCGTCGCCGCCAGTGCCACACATGTCAATTAAGTCGTATCCATTGAATTCAACTTTATTGCATAGGTCATACATGGCATCTCTGAATCCACCTAATTCTTCGACGCGGATGCTTCGCATGCCGTATATGGTCATAAAAGCTGCGATTTGATGACTATCATACTTACCCGTTGCAATATTTGTTAGGATATCATAAGCTTCCTTTCTGCTAAAGGACTTGTATTCAAATAAATGTGCTAGTATCTCTTTCATAAATCTCAATAAAAAGGGCTTGCCGAAAAGGCAAGCCCGCTATTTTTTGTTTCGCTAAATTAAACTAATAGGTTATTGCCACAACATTATATGCTGTGCCACCACCAAGTTTTATTTGCTACGATTGTTTTCATTAGTTATGAAACAAATATCAAAGATACATTTGAGAATTGCAAGAAATCTATGAAAAAAATATCGTTTTGTTAATAGGTGACAAAATGTGCTAATTCATTGCCTTTAGAAACGAGGGTGAAGGAAGCGATTTTGCCATCCTCGATATATAAGGAAGTCAGCAATCTGTTTTTGTGGTAAAGGAATACCATATTTTCGACAAGCATACCCTCAGGGTCGATATCCCGTACCTCTTTACGAGGCAGTTCATTATATCGTTTATATTGGATCTCATCGATATTTTTTGATAATAAGTTAATTCTAATTTCTTGTAATGATGCTTCGAGATAGTCATATAGCTCATCGTTTGGCTTCCTGACAATGACGTGCTCACTTAAAATTACATCAAGCGCTACATCCATATCTGCGATTTCCTGAATGAAATTCTTCGCAATTGCCAAGCTTTCATCAGTGCGTGGCGAGGCTTCCCGAACTTGTGCGAAAGTCAGAATCGGAAGAAAAATAGCTAATAAACAAAGTAATCGCTTTCCCATATGAATATATAATTTGAGTCTTTGACCTGACAATTGGTAAAAGGATTAAATAAAAAGCGCCTTTTTTGTAAAGGCGCTTTTTATAATGATGTTAATATTCGTCTTCGTTGAAAAAGAAATCATCTTTAGTCGGATAATCTGGCCAGATCTCCTCGATGTTCTCGTAAGGTTCACCGTCGTCTTCTAACGCTTGAAGGTTTTCAATCACTTCAACAGGTGCTCCCGAACGAATGGCGTAGTCAATTAATTCATCTTTTGTCGCTGGCCATGGAGCGTCTTCTAAATGCGAAGCTAATTCAAGTGTCCAATACATATCTCTTTAAT
>JBEBRI010000154.1:0-9410 GCA_040394915.1 Sphingobacterium sp. | reverse complement strand
TTTTCGCTTGAATGCCTGTGGAAACGGAGATGCCGATAGGTTTTGAACTGATTTTTCGAACTTCAGACTGTTGTGCATAACTCAAGCTTGCAAATCCGATAAATGCGATGGTTAATAATTTTCTCATAATCGCTTAAATAGTGTTAAGTTACTGCAATTTAAATAATCCTAATGGCAAAACATCTTATAGGAAAGGGGAAAATTTAAAATTGTAGCAGGCGGCGTCTTGGAAAAGATAATTTGAAATATTTTGTTCAGACGGATTAAAAAGTATATTTTCAAATATCTTAACCATTCGATAAAGGGGAATTTGATGGATCTTATAAGTAATTTCAAACAGTTATATCATATTGATGATTTCTTAGAGGCATATCTCGATAAAATAATAGAGACAAAAAGCTTTCAGAAAGGCGACATTATCTTCGAACCGGGTGCATATCTTAGGTATATCTACTTTATTGAAGAGGGTTTTACGCGCATTTATTATTATAAAAACCGACGCGATATTACTCATTCCTTTTTCGCTGCCAATTCTTTTAGTACAGGGATAGAAAGTGTATTCTACAAAAAGCCTTCCATGTTTGGCTTTCAGGCCTTGACGGCTTCTCGAATTAGTTATATGCCATTTGCGGCGATTGAAGAGCTTGCAAAAACGAATATTACGATGAATCAGATTGTTCAAAAGGTATTATTGGATAATTTAATTCACTTTTCTACTCGATTCTACAATACCCAGTTTGAAACTGCTCATGAGCGATATGCTTCGCTTATCAAGGAAAATCCCGAATTGTTTCAAAACGCAACCTTAGGTCATATTGCTTCTTACTTAGGTATTTCTCAACAAACACTCTCCGTTATCCGAGGGCAGAAATAAATATCATTTTTTAAGATATCTGAAAATTCCTTTAGTAAACAACTCCGAACTTTGCATTGTTAATCAAGTAAACAAGGAAAGAGATGAAGTTTTCAAGAAAAGGATTTTTTATCACATGGGCGATACTTCTCAGTAGCATTTATTTTGCGTTTGCCCAAGATGCCCTAAGCACATTTAGGGATCCGGTCAATAATGCCATTCGCAACAATAAATCGCTGAAAAATGCCGAGCTGGAAAATGAAAAAGTGGCATTAGACCAGCAGATGGTGAAAGGAAAGCTATTGCCAACGGTGTCCGCCAATGCAATGTATGGTTATGTAAATAGTCTGATTAACATCGACCTGCCTACGCAAAACTTACCGATTACCGGAATTAATTTGTTTGAAGGGAGCCAAGCTGCACGGCTTTCCACGCAAATCGGATTGGCAGGAGTTACAGCAACGCAGGTAATTTTTTCCGGCTTGCAGATAAGTAACGGACAGAAAGCATTGGAGCAGAAATTTAAAGCGCAAAAACTTCTCCAAGAAGCCAGTTATGATCAGCTCGCACAAGAGGTCATTATGTGTTTTGATCAACTCATGCTACTCGATGAGATTGATTTGCTTATTGCTGATTCTGAGAAACGATTGAATAAAGAGCATCAGAAGGTCTTGCAAGCGATTGCGAATGGGCTTGCGATCCCATATGATCGCGATAAGATAAAATTAGCCATGCTGGAGTTGGAAAGTAAGAAAGCTGAGGTCGAGAGTAATCGAGAGTTGCTTCATTACAAGTTATCAGAATTAACCGGAATGAAGGGCTCAGCCTTGAAGCAAGTCCGATTCAAGTTAAAGGAAATCTTATTAGATAAGGATACAGCGACGGCGATGAATCGGAAGGAAATATCCGCTTTAGAAGCTTCACAAAAAGCGTATGAGTATGCATATAGAAAGGAGAAAGGGGCTAAGCTTCCCCAGGTATTTGCCTTTGGCAATGTGTCCTATTTTAATGCTTTTGGAACAAGCTTAAAGGTCAAAGATCTACCGGTCGTTGGCGACTTAAAATTGTCAAGTAATCATTTGATGATGGCTCCGAATTATGCTGTAGGCATTGGTGCAAAGTGGACTATTTTCGAAGGGAAAACTCATCAAACCGCGATTGAAAAAGCAAAAATCGATATGCAAATCAACGAGAACAAACTTTCCGACACGAAAGAGAAACTTTCGCTGCTACAACGTAAGACTCTCGTCGATTATGACTTGTCGATGAAGAAAATTAAGGTAAATGAACAACAGGTGGAAATCGCTAAAAATAACTTGTATTTAGCATCCCGACAATTTGAAGAGGGACTCAGTGATGTGACCGATCGTTTAGAAGCTGAAAACGAATACTATAAACAGACATTGAATTATTATACACAAATTTTAAATCAACGCACTGCTGCCTTAGAGCTCCTTAAGGCAAATGGCAATTTGTATCAAACTGTAACTCGATAATCATGAAAAAATTAACATATACGCTTGTTGCACTATTCTTTCTACAAAGCTGTGCTAATCAAGATGCTGCAAAGCAGACTAAACTGGAAGGTAAGATTGAAAGAGATCAATTAGCGGTGACCACGAAGATTCCCGGTAAGATTCAACGAATTCTTGTTGAAGAAGGACAACATGTCCATAAAGGCGATACGCTAGTGATTTTAGAACTCCCTGAGGTGGATGCGAAGTCTATGCAAGCGCAGGGCGCTTTGGATGCGGCGCAAGCCCAGTATGAAATGGCATTAAAAGGAGCGACCGATGGACAAATGAAGCAGTTACACGCGAAGGTGGATGGTTTAAAAGAACAATTTGACTTCGCACAGAAGTCACTGAACCGCATGAACAATTTGCTGAGGGACTCCTTAGTCGCGCAACAAAAATACGATGAAGTTTTCGCCAAATACCAAGGCGCAAAGAATCTATATTTGGCTGCTCAATCTGATTTGGCTGATGTGCATCATGGAGCCCGTGTTGAACAGCAACGCATGGCTTTGGGACAAAAGGAACGTGCTATAGGTGCGGTTAGCGAAGTAAACGTGGCTTCCAAAGAGCGTTACATTATTGCCCCGCAGGATATGAGTATAGAAACGATTAATCTTCGCGTTGGTGAGTTGGCACTCGCCGGTTATAGTTTAGTATCAGGCTACATTATCGACGGCACCTATTTTCGTGTAACCGTTCCGGAAAGTCAGGTGAAAGATTTTGAAAAGGGCGCGGTAAAGACATTGGTATTTCCTTATCTAGGGAACAAGGAGCTTCAAGCTCGTGTGGAGACCATCAAGTCCTTAAGCTCTTACGCGAATATTAGCACGGCATATCCTGATTTTGAGGAGCAAGAAACCTTATTCGAGATCCGTTTGAAGCCCACTAACCTCGCTGATAGCAAAGATCTATTGACAAAAACGACATTCATTGTTAAACAAGATAAATCAACTAAGTAATGAAAAACTTTATTAGCTTGTTGAAGCGCGAGTTTTCGCTCTTTTTTCAGAATAAAGTGTTGATGGTTTTATTCCTTGGCGCGCCAATCATGTATGCTGTACTAATTGGTGGCGTTTATAAGAAAGGGAAAGTGACGAATCTTCCGATTATCGTCGTCGATGAGGATCGAAGTCCTATGAGTCAGCAATTAATTGAAATGTTCAATGAGAGCGAGGTAATCTATGTTGCGGAAGTATTAAGCGATGGTTTTAAAGCTAAGGAGGCAGCATTCCGTACCGAGTCGACTGTGGTGGTTCAGATTCCTAGAAATTTCTCTTCAAATATAAATTACGGTCGGTCGACCGAGTTGACTTTGTTTGTCAATGCATCGAATACATTAACTTCGAACTATGCGATGATGGCTGTTAATGTTGCAGCTGGGACAATGAAAGCTGGGATTCAAATTAAAGCGCAGCAGAAGAAAGGGGTTCCAGAATTTGTGGCTTCTCAACAATATGAGCCCTTTAAGACAACGATTATCAAACAACATATACGAAGTGGAAACTATCTGTATTTCATGTTACCGGGTGTGCTGCTTACCGTACTTCAGCAAGTCATGATGCTCGGATTGGCCTTGAGTTTTGCTTCCGAATTCGAAAAAGGAACGTTTGGCGATTTAGTAGCTCGATCTAAGAATGTATTCCTTCTGATTCTGGTGAAAGTATTGCCTTATATTCTAATGTCCGTCTTTATCGTATTGCTGTATTATGGCTTTTCGGTATGGTATCGGATGCCATTACAGTTACCGGGGATATCCTTTTATGGCTATACCTTGCTATTCTTACTTGCGGTAGCCTTTATCGGTATTCTGGTGAGCATTGCCATCCCAAGCCAGTTGAAGGCGACCGAAATATTGATGGTGATTGCGACACCAAGTTTTATATTAAGTGGATTCACTTGGCCTTTAAGTCAAATGCCGGACTGGATTGTTTGGATAGCCAAGATAATTCCCTTAACTCATTACCTGCAAATATTTAGAACGATGATTATTGAGCAGGGTGGAGCGGCTTATGTGCAAGGAGCAGTTTGGGGATTGGCGCTAATCGCAACTATTGCTTTGCTGCTTTCGGTAGTTCTGTTGCAATTGAAAATCAATAAAGCGCAAAAAGAATTAAAAGCGCAAGCTTAAATTGGTGAATTCCGTCGATACACTAAACTGGGGTCTTCGTTTTGAACGTCGGAAAGATAGTCGATCAAGTTGAATTGGCATTTTTCAAGCACCCTAATGGAGGCAAGGTTGGCGGGACGAACAAGTGCGTAAATAGCGTTCTTTTTAAGTTCTTGAAAACCAAAAGCGACGGCTGTTTGTGCTAATTCGGTCGCGTATCCTTTTCCCCAGGCGGAAGGAGAAAAACGATAGCCCAGATTCGTGCGTTGATGGTCACTGTACATTTTGTTGGAAAGACCGCCAAATCCTATGATTTCGCTCTTGTTAATTTCTCGGACCATCCAGATCCCGTAACCGCTAATGTCCCAATGCAACAGCATATTATGAAAAACCTCATGGGCTGTTATTTCTGACATCGGCCCATGTGGATTGAACAAATTGGTTCTAGGATCTGCATTGATCGCAAAGTATGCTTTAAAGTCTTCCTTCGTAGGTCGGTAGTACGCCAGTCTCGACGACTTAATAATCTTACTCTTCATCATTGGAACTTGAATGAAGGATTTCTTTTTGAATAGCAAGCACGCGTTTTTTCAATTGGAAATAGTTATCGTAGAGTATAAAATAATATTGATTTAGTGCGATATGTAGTAAGTCAAGGCATTCGTTAATATAAGATGATCCATCAAAATAAACCAATGTCGTATTTGTATAGCGTTCTAACTTAGATTCGATTGCTGTATCGAGCGAGTTACCATTGGTCTTATAACGGTCTATCAATTTTTTGAGTTCCATTTTGAAAGGAATTTCCAAGTTTTTAAGTTCATCTAGTTTTCTTGAAACTTCCGAATAGGACAAATTTTCATAGAGAAAATAGGTGTTATCAATCATCTCTTGATAGGCGACCGTTTGATTCGCAAAATCATGCTCGGCTTCCATAAACGCCTGATAGGCCTCGGTAAGTGCGTTGCCTATTTGTTTTTGGGTAGATTGATAGCGGAAGTAGGTATAGACTTCTATATTATATTCCTGAACAAGGTTTTTCAAACGATCCGATTCTTGTTCGAGTTTAGCAATCACTTCTGCGATATCCGAATTTTTGTATTTGATCCCCTCGTAGTCAAAGGTTTCTACGTCGATCGCTTTCGATTGTATCTGGTATAAGGTTTCCAGGTCATTCGTTAAAGAATTCAGTGCAAAAGTATCGGTAACGCGCGCATCACTAAAAAGGACTGCCGGACTGAGCTGACTACCATTTTGCATAGTGATTTTTTCTTTATCAAAATAGGGGTTATTGAAGTTATAGAAGTCATTGAATATCTCATCGAAAGATTGAGATTCAAGCCAGGAAACGAACTCTCTGGCAAATTCCTTCACATCCATAGCGGTTGGCGTATTTGAATATTGACCTTCAGCAAAAGCTAGTCTGGTGAAATGATCAGCATAGTGTTCAAAGTGTGTAAAAATTTTGACAGCAGGCCTCTCATCTGTTTCCGCCAGCTCGAAATCTAAAACCTTTACGGCTTTTATTCGATCCATTGCAGATGGGTGCGATGCCCATTGGTCGCTAATCACGAGCTTTGATTTATCGTATTTATTTGCTTCCAGGAGCGTGATTTGCGGGATTCCGTTGATTAAAGGATATTTAAATCGAGTAGATAACAGCTGTGTGGCCGATCTTTGGTCGTCGAAAATATTAGCGCTAATACGATTGTTTTCGATTTGCGCTCCGTAAAAATTATAGACATTGGTTAGGCAGTAGTTTGAAAACGCCGTGCGCAGGAGCGAGGTTTCTATCGCTTTTGAACCGGCTACTTCTGCAGAAATAGCGTCCGCATGAAATTCCATTTCTCGCGATAGGGCCATGTAATTCTTGTTAATGATCTCATATTGTTTCTGTAATATTTTCTGCATAAGTTGAATAATACTACGTGGCAGCCATTGAAATGCAGCCGCATAGTAACTTGTGTTATACCAGCGTTCGCTCCATGAATTCAATGACTCATTCCGATATAACATATTATAAATTGCTTGGTTTACATGATATACATAGCTTCCTACACGCATGCTCCGCTGAGAAAAATGACCAAATTCATGCGCTAGAATACCTTTCAGCTCTTGATAAGTTGTCGAATTCACTAAGCCTAAACCAATGATTAAATTCTTACCTACAGGAAAAAACATACTCCAAAAACTTGAGTTGTAGAAAACAGAAGCATTTATGTCACTCGACAGAAATACTTTTTTGGGCATTTGTGCTTCTACTGCAGCAGCAATTTCTTCAATTAACGCAAACAGCATAGGCTCTTGACTATGCTCAATTTTCAGCAAATGACTGGTATCAAGCCTTTGATAAGAAAAAATAAATTTGATCAGAAAAACAAATATAAACAGAGCGGAAACAAGTAGACTAATGGCAAAAAACAACAAGATTAAATGTGGGTAATTGGATAGCAATACAATACCGATGTAGGATATGCCTGCACATAAGGCGATAGTGAATAATACAAGCAATAAATAGATGAAGGCAAAAGCAAATATAGAATATAGCGTTTTATTCGCACTTTTCTTAAATTCAGCAGAGATTTTAGCTGTCATTGGTTAATAAAATTTGTCTTCTAAATTAGAAAAATATATCAAAACAACTATGTATATTTCGCCTTTCAATCGTAAATTATTTCATGCGCCATTTCCTGTTGTTTTTGCTCCTTTTTAGCGTCGATTTATCGTTGGCTCAATCGCGCGATAGCACGCTGTTGCAGCAGTTTGAACTCGATAAGGCGCGGTATCAAGATTTCGAAAATATTCATCGACGAACAGTTAAAACAAAGCATGTTGCACTTTCTTACCTGCATTGGGGTAATCCAGCGCATCCTGCGTTCATTTGGCTACATGGAAGCTTTTTGAACGCCTACGATTTTGAACCCTTTGCAGGGCATTTGGTAGATTTGGGATATCAAGTGCTTTCAATTGACCATTATGGGCATGGAAAAACAGGTTTTCCAAGTAGAGATCTAAGTTTTGAAGATTTCGCTGATGATTTATCCGCGCTAATGGATTCGCTATCGCTTCCGACCGCCGTTATTGGTGGCTTTTCAAGAGGCGGATATTTAGCGAGTTGCTTTTATAATCTACACCCTAAGCGTGTCCAGGCGCTAGTATTAGAGGATGGGGGATCCGCAAGATTCTATGGTCATTTTTATGAATTAGACACCAAAGAACAAGCAAGCATATTAAGTGAGTTTAATATACCCACAGAACAGTCTGCCTTCCTCTATGGGGAGACGGCAACGGCTTTTGAACAGTACAAACGTTTTTATGAGGAAGGAGGGGAGCCATCACAATACCAAATCTTATCGGTTATCAATCGAAATGGTGATCAATATATCACGTACCAAGGTTTGGACGCCTATTATGGCTTTCAAGACTCCTTACATGCTGCACAAACGCTGTTTGCTCCCGAAACGACATCTCGGTACGTTCGTTCTATTGTTTTGCAGAATCCGCTAGAAATATACGAGCAATTAAGCGTCCCCATGTTATTGTTGGAAGCGACAAAATTGCCGGATGCTTTTCCGCAAGACGCGGAGAATAATATGTTGCGTGAATTACATCCCGACTTAATCGTTCATAAGAAATTTCCGAGAGCTAGTCACAATATACATTTTGAATCTTCTGAAGAGTTTAAGCAGTCGCTGCTTGACTTCTTATCCGAAATTAAAGCAAAATAATAATCTCGCTCTAATTAATGTTTTAATAATTTAATAATATTCGTTTTAATTATTTTATATTTGTCGACTTAAAACGACAGGGTTTCACCTGCTTTAGTTATTGTTAACCATATTTACGAAGGAGAGAAAATGAAATTATGTGCTTTAAAACCGACATCTTGTATTGAGGTATTGTTTGTAATTGCCGTTTTGCTCAATATTGTGAATTATCATATGATTCAACTGACACTCATTCCGTTGGAGGTTATCGGGAGTTTCTTTCTACTGGGGATTTTAATCATTTTTATTTTAGGACTTGTTTCAAACCCTATCTGGCATTACGGCTTCGAAATGTTGATGTATTGTGTTGTTATTTTTGGTACCTATCTAACTTTCCTATGTTTGATGATTAATGTCCTCTTCTGCGCATCGAAGGTGCATGCTAAAGTCTATAAAGTGGAGCGGATAACCGATCGATTGGTTGGCAGATATATATACTCGCATGGTCATCATATCGGTTTAGTAACATTTGAAAATGGGAGGTGTAAACGGGTTTACCAGGAAAAATTAAAAGGAGCTAATACCCCTATCAAAGATTCCATTGTTGTATTTACTTCAGATGGATTTCTTAAATACCCTATTATTCGGAGGTTTGAAAGCAAGAACTAGTTCTATCGCTTTCATCATCAAATAAAAAAACTCCTAAAGCGGGGAGCTCTAGGAGTTTTAACTAACCAATTATTAACCTAAATTATGAAATTTGATAAGTAATGTACAAGCACCGTGCCGAAAAAGGAGAGTACTTTCCTTTTAACATTTGTTAACATTTGCGTTGAATGCGAGTGCTTTATTAAAGTGTTTAACTTGTTTTCTTGTATTTAACGAGCGCCCGAGTATTCAATACTATGGCGAAGATGAACACAATGACAAAATGCCAGCGAATGTCCATTAATCCACTGCCTTTTAGTCGTTAAGACGTTAATCGATGAGTTTCCAAATCAGCTTAGAAAATGATTCAGCTGATGTATTTCATTGCTTTTTGCATTAAGCAAGTTTTCAAGAGTTCGTTCTAACGCTTACCAAATTAATGCTAAAAGTCGGGGTATGGTTAATAGCGTAGTCCACACATTCAAGGAAATGCGCCATTATTGGAACATACCCTTCGATCCGCTCAGTTGGCTGCTTACCTCTAAAGCAGTATAACAACATCTGCAAGATTCGTTCTT
>JBEBRI010000153.1:0-9443 GCA_040394915.1 Sphingobacterium sp. | reverse complement strand
GATCAAAGTCGAGAAAATCGACAATGGATTCCGTCACAGCTACGCGAGCTACCGGATTGAAGAAGTCAAATCCCTGCCGCAAGTCGCGTGGGAAATGAATACCTCGGAGCGGAAACTTCGGGACAATTATCTGGAGTTGGTGAGCGCCAAAAAATTAGCTCAATGGACAACCATTCGTCCGAATACACGATTGCCGAAGGGGGAGACTGAGAAAGCCGCTGGTCGCCAGCCAGGAAAGTGAAGCTCTCTTCACACTGGAAACGAAGGAGCGTTGCCTCCCTTGAAGTCATTTATTCCCTTGAAATTTGTGATCTTCGTGCTACATTTTGATTGATTCTGATTCCTTAAGACGACAAATGCCAACTCCTCACCAGGCTCCTTCTGCCGTTCAGCGTGCTTTACGCAAACTCGGCTCTGATATTCGTGACGCGCGCCGTCGACGGAGGTTGCCGATGGCTGTGGTCGCGGATCGTGCTTTTACCTCCCGTTCTACGCTTCAAAAGATAGAAGAGGGAAATCCGACAGTGGGGATCGGAATTTATGCGGCTGTACTTCAAGCCCTCGGGCTGCTGGACAAGCTCAAGGACATTGCCGACATTGCAAATGATGCCGTAGGGCAGTCGCTTTCCAGAGCGCAGTTGCCCAAGCATGCTCATCTAAAGCGGATTTCAAAACCTTCTTCCCATTGAGCAAACGATGTCTGATTTTGAAGTTCATATTTTTCTCAAGGAGAGGACGGAATTGGTTGGGCTGGCGAGGAGTAATCGGAGTCGAGGTAAAGAGACGGTTCTCTTCGAATACACGGATGAATGGTTACGATCTGCGGAGCGGTTTTCGCTTGAGCCATCCCTTGCTTTAACCCCCGGCTCTTTTGTTCCTACCCAGGGGCAAATCGTTTGGGGTTCGATTGGGGATTCTGCACCCGATACGTGGGGGCGTCGTTTGATGCAGCGGGCAGAACGTCGTCAGGCCCTCCGGGAAAAGCGAACCGTGCGCACCCTTTTGGAGAGTGATTATCTCCTTGGCGTATCGGATGAGACACGGCTTGGGGCTTTGCGATTTCGACGGGTTGGCGAGGAGGTTTTTCAGGCACCATCCCCATTGGGAGTCCCTGCAATGATTGAGCTGGAGAAGCTGCTCCGGATTACTGAGCGGATTCTGCGGGATGAAGAAACCGACGAGGACTTACGGTTGATCTTTGCACCCGGCTCTTCGCTGGGCGGGGCGCGGCCCAAGGCATCGGTGATTGACCGGCATGGCCATCTCTCCATCGCCAAGTTTCCGAAAGAGAACGACGAGTACAGTATGGAAACGTGGGAAGAGATCGCGCTTCGTCTTGCGGAACGGGCGGGTATCGCTACGCCACATCATGAACTGATCAAAGTCGGAGGAAAGGCCGTTTTACTATCCCGTCGTTTTGATCGTGAAGGAGCGCACCGAATCCCATTTTTGTCGGCCATGTCGATGCTGGCTGCAAGGGATGGCGAACGCGGCAGTTATCCTGAAATGGTCGATGTCCTTAACCAGCATGGGGCACAGGCCAAAGCGGATGCTCACGCTCTTTATCGTCGGGTGGCTTTCAATGTGTTAATTTCGAATGTCGACGATCACCTGCGCAATCATGGTTTTCTCTGGCAGGATCGGACGGGGTGGAAGCTTTCCCCCGCCTATGATCTGAATCCGGTTCCGGTCGATCTTAAAGCCAGAATTCTGACGACAAATATCGATCTGGATGAAGGAACGTGTTCAATCGAGTTGCTTGAGAGTGCATCAGGCTTTTTTGGGCTGACTCTCCAACAGGCCCGGACGATCATTAAACAGGTGGCTGACGCTACATCCACCTGGCGTAGTGTAGCCAAGGCGGTGGGCGCAAGCGGAGTCGAGATTGAACGAATGGCTAGTGCCTTCGAACATGACGAACTTCGGCTTGCTTTGGAATGTTGAGCCGTATGGTGAAGGCTGATGCCTTCATTGAATTATCCATCGCCTTACGGCTGCCAAGGTTGAGAACATCCGCATGCTTCCAGACAGCCGAGGGCTGCCTGGAAGCGATTCGGTTGGAGGATTTCTCCCTGAGATGAGGAGTGGTTGACATTGCATATCGGAAATAGAGATACAGATTTCGGACAGATGGCGTTAGTGGATGAAGCATCTACGGAAGGACTGTCTGGTGCGCATTTATCGGAAGATCGCGCTTCGCGCAGTTGTGAAATTGGCCCTGAGAGCTTCGAGTAGCTGCGTTTTCCGGAACAACCGGTGCCTGCCGAGTTTGTAGCTCGGAAGCAATCCCCGCTGGACGTATTGATTGAAGGACCGAAGAGGGATGCCAAGCCAGGCTGCGGCTTCTTTCGCCCGAATAAAGCCGTCGTCATCTTCCGGTATTTCCTTCCTAACAGAAAATCCAACCGAAGGGGGATCGGCACGGGCAGCCCGGAAAAATGCGGCAGGCTTTCCGCTAAATCGTCTTTTGTGAGAACGCAATTTCATAAAGATAGAGCGCGCGCCAGTCATGGGACCGGCGTGCAGGGACCAGTCAGCCAAGTTTGATTTTGTTATTGCGGATGTAGTTCTTGGCCTGGGTTAGCACGGCCTGTTGCTGGGTCTCCGGTTTCATGTTTGGGCTGACGGTGGCTTTGATGCTTTTGAGGAGGTCTGCTTGTTCGGGCTTTTCGAGCCATTCCTTTACCTTGACGCTGTAGTTCTGCCGCTGTTCCTGATCCTGCATCTTGCGGAGAAGGAATTTCCGTTCCAACTGCTCGCGGGGCAGTTCTTTGATGTATTGCACCAGGCCGGGTTCCTCCTTCATGAACTTTTCCAGCCGGGCGTTGATTTCCGGATTGATTTTGAACTGTTTGGCCAGCTCCCCTTTCTTTTTGGGTGATGTAATTGCCATTGTTTTGGGTGGTTGAAATTCGATAGTTGAGACTTCGTGGAACGGGGCTACGGGAAGGATTTAGGCTTTGCTCACGACGGGCTTGAATTCGGGAATCTGGTCGTCCTCGTCGTCGAGGGCGCTGCCGCGTAAGCCGCCGATTTGCTCAATGACGGATTTCAAAAAGCGTTGGGCAATTTTGCGCGGTTTGAGCCGTTGGCTTTCGGCGTTGAGCATGGCTTGCACAAGCTGATTGGTTGGAACGCGAATTCCGGCTTTTTCGACGATCTCAGACGCCTCGCGGAAGATGCCGAAAGTATCTTCATCGAGGGTGATGGTGACGTTGGCGGGTTTGGTATGGTTCATGGTATGGGTTTGGTGAGAGGGAAGAATTCCTGGTGGCAAAGGAAGGGAGCGTGAAGCAGCACGGCGATTCTTTGCCATCCGATGGCTCGAAGTGGGGCGGTGAGTTGATCCCCAGCAAAAACGGGCAGTGGCGAAATCTTTCCGCTCGAAAAGAAGTCATCCATTTCCTCCCCGGCTTCGGCGGGTTCCGGTTGGCCCGGCGCGGCAGGCAGTGGCTGGGATGGTGGTGCATCAAGTTGCATCTTCAGGCCGTCAATCTGCTCCTCAAGCTTTGGCACCTTGCCTGCCTCCTGCTGCAAGGCTTCGATCCGTTTCTTCATGACACGGTTCTGTTCCTGCAATGCTTCCGCATAAGCCTGTTGTTGGGCGTTCATCATTTCCCTCTCGGTCTTCACGTAATAGGAGGGGGAGGGATTGGAGTTCGCTACGGCTGGGCCCATTGGAAGGGCGTAGAGTTCATCCGGCAGATAATTCCAGTCCCGGGATTGCTCACGGCGATAGACCGTATGCCGTTCGTGCATGGTGTCCGGGAAATTCGGATCGCTGTAGCGTCCTACCGGATAGGCTTTCACCGTTTCCGGCGTCCGGACGTTGGGTGTCTTTTTTTGGGCGACTACGGTTTTGGCCACAGGGGAAGCATGGTCGGGTTTCTCCGGCTTGCGGGTGGCGCACGCGGAACAGAGGCACAAGGCAAGAATGGAAACGAGGTATTTCATTTTGCGGGTTGGGCTGATGGGTTGGCAGAAAGGCCAGCGACAGCCTTTTCCAGATTCACGGTTTGAGTGACGTAGAGATAAAAGAGCGTCCCGGCAGGAACGCGGACGTAGTAGGGATCGCGTTCGAGTTTTTCCAGAAGGCGTTGCGCATAGATTTGTCCGCCTGTCTGAATACCTGCGGAAATGGCATCCGAGAGGCCGCCATCCTGAGTCTGCGTCACCCCGCCGGTGAGCGGTGAAATCATACTCATGGTCGAGGGAAACGCTCCGGCTCCGGCGGAAATCATGGAAGCGAGAATGGCTTTGGCCTCTGCGTACTTGTCGGAGGCGATCATATAGCCTCGCAGTCCGGCTGAACCGTCTGTTTCGCCCCAGGTATCGGGATTGCTGCCATCGGGAGCGTGATCGAGAATGGTGCCGGAGACCGGCAATTCCCGTCCGTCCTGAAAAACGAGCATCCACTGCTGCTCCGAGCCGATCCGCTCGCGGGCGGCGTTCTTCTGGGCGATGCCGTGAACCTCTGTCCCTGCGGGAACGATCAACCGGCCATCGTGCCAGATATCTTCGGTGATAAGGCCAATAATCGGAGTTGTGATGTTGGTGGAGTCGACCGTGTTGACCAGTTCGCAACGCAACAACCGTCCGAAGGGAAGGTAGTTTTCACTACGAGGAATTTCCTTGGTGGCGAAGATTGTTTGCGAAATGGGAGGTGGCGGTTTGGATGTCGGCGTGGGGCGAACGGGCGGGCGTTCCGGCTCCTTTGTGGCTTGAACGGGTGCCTTCGCGTGGGTCGGTTCCGGGATGTCTTCGTTGAACGAATAACCGGTTGCCTTGGTTGCCTGAACGGGAACGGATGGATTGATCGGCTCCGGCGAACGGCTCCCTTTGCGGGGCCAAAGGAAAGCGAGGAG
Source organism: Sphingobacterium sp. (assembly GCA_040394915.1). Lineage (GTDB taxonomy): Bacteria > Bacteroidota > Bacteroidia > Sphingobacteriales > Sphingobacteriaceae > Sphingobacterium. Next base: position 4,578 of record JBEBRI010000153.1, on the reverse strand, counting down.
CAACCCGCCAGCCATCAGAAACAGAATCAACCGGCCCGAGGGTTTATGGAAAAGTTCAGTCCAGAGAGTGCGAAGATTCATTTGGAATAGGAAGTTTGGGATTCGGCTCGGACGACGAGCACGTTCCATTGGTTTTCGGGAGCGAGATGATTTCGGCCACCCTGCCCGTTGCCGGTAATGGCAAAGAAAGCAGGAGTCACCGACTTGGGCGGCATGACGCCTGACGCATCAGCGAGTGACTGCGTGTAGATACGTTCCTCCAGGCGAATGGCCAGATCCTGCGGGTTGTAGTAAATGGGACGCTCAGAGATATTCTCCAGCTCCACCCGAAAGATCAGCGTATATTCCTGCTCGAACCGCCATACGTCACGGATGCGGACATTAAAGTCCTCATAATAGTTCGTGATCTCCGGGGAGGCATGCAGCACCCCGGCCAGCGCATCCGGATGATTCCGGGCGAAAAGCGGGTAGGCTTTTGCCTTGTCCATCAGGGAAAGCAATCGTTCCGGCAAGACGCGGGTGGATTTCTTTCCTTTCGCTTCATCCTGATAAAATGTCAGATTATAGCAGGGCTTCTCCGACGCCCGTAGATGCAGCACATACGCCTTCCGATTGAAGATCACGGTCAGATGATCCTCGGCATCCTTCTTCAGCGCCCGGATGGTGAAATAGAAGTTTCCCGGCGTAAATGAGATGACGAAATTAGCGTTCTCCTGTTCCTGAATCGCCACCGACTTTGCGTAAAGACCGGAGAGTTCGGAGGGAAACAGAATGGTTGTGGTTCCCGATTGAAATGCCACCGGGACATTGTAGATCACAAACTCATCGAGTGGCTTCTGGGTGATCGGTCCGGCGTAGGCCGTGGCTGTCATTAGCAATAGTAAGGCTAGGTATCTCATAGAGGTTTCTCGGTGTAGTTGAAATCCTGCACAACCAGCGGGAGTCGCCCGTTGCCCAACAGGTCGGGGTTGCGGATGAAAAGGAACTCGATCCGGAATCGGACCGGCTCGCGGAATTCCAGTCCTTTGAGGGCTCCTGTACGGATCAGACTTCCCTCTGTTCGGACACTGACGGCTTCGTAGGATAGGCCCATCCCATCTTTGATTTTGCGGGTATCAAGAATGTCGATTTTGGTGACTTCAACCTTCTGATGAATCTGCTTTTCCTTAAACTCCGGGTTCTGGGCTTTGTAAAGGGCGGCGGCCTTTCTGCGGGCAGGGTCTTCGAGATAGATCCGTTTGAGGAGATCGGATAAGTCCGGTCCGACCGGATTCCGTTGCAACAAGGCCAGGGACGCGAGCCTGACATGATAGGCATGAAGGTTTCCCGCTTCCTCGAAGCCAAGCAACGGCGCGTAGATGAGAGTGCCTCCCGGATCGAGGATGACCACCTTCTCCTGCTGTTTCATAGCGGTGATCGTCAGATACGGCGCTGCGACGGCACAGGCGGTGGCCAGCACGGCCAGTACCATCCAGAAACGGGCGGCAATGAGATTATTGGTGATGGAAGTAACGGCGGATAATTTCATGGAATCAGATGTTACGGGTGGCGAGCGGTGAATCCTGCGGCAGGGGTTGAGCTTTGGCCGTGTGCGCATTGAAAGCAGCCTGGGCTGCGTAGGGCGTGGCAAGGCTACCGGGATGATGCGAAACCGTCCCTTTGTCGTGATCCACGACCGCGAAGGTATTCGGCGCGGTTTGGTGGGCTACCATTGCCGGGTTAGCCGGATTGAAAACGCTTTCACTGTCCGACGATTCTGACGGAAGTGGCGGGGGCAGCGGAACGTCACCCCCCACCCCCGATCCGGAAACGTCATTGCCAAGGCGTCCGCTGGCGTTTGTGGCTCCATTCATGGCCTGCGCCCCAGCGGCTGCGCCCTTCACTGCAGTGGAACCTCCCAGGGTAGCCGCCTTGAGTCCGGCACCGACAGCTAGCCCAGAGGCTTGCAATGTGCCTTGCACAGCGGCTTGCAGGGCAGCCGTCGTGCCGCTCATCCCCTTCATGATGGCTCCGGCGACAAACGGAACGGCGAGATAGAAGAACACCGTGATAATGGCTGCAAAAGCCATGATGAACGGAAACAGAAGCCAGTTCTGAACGAGAATCAGGTTTCCCGCGGTTTGCACCAGTCCCCCTGTGGTGATCGGCGTGAAAAGCAGATCGCTGATGGCGACAATCACAATATCCACCAGACAGATGGCCACGTGCCAGAGCAACACGGTCAGCGAAGTCATGGCGAACTGGATACCTAATGATTGTGTGTAGGAGAAAAAGAGGAATCCTAGGAGCAACGGAGAAACCGCAATCAGTCCTGCGATGGCAAAGTGCTGGAAAAAGATCAGCACTAGCAACGCGAACCGACCGATGCCCTGAAAGAACATGCCGATGGCGGCGGGCACCACTTTGGCGATGTCCGTGATGGAATCAGAGGGCTGGTTTTCGATTCGCGAGCGCAGAAGCTGAACGAACTTTGCATCACGGGCATCCGTGAACTTCGAACGCATCTCCGCGAACGCCCTCTGTCCACCCTCCATTGCGGCAGGATAACCGGCCAATAGTGAAACAATCAGAATCGTTCTCAGAAGCGTCCCCAGAATGGCGCGGGTATCCGACCCGGCCTTCCAGCCCATTTCTCCGATGCCGATGACGGCGAGAAGAAAGGCGAATGGCATGAGGAGCGTGCGGATCTCCAGCGCCGCCTCGTAGAGATTGGAGAGTGAAGGAATCATAGGGATGGGTTCGGGTTAAAGACGGCAACGGTTCAGAATCCGGGTGGCAGATCACGATTGGGGAGACTCAAGCCTGATGGATCAATAGCTGCCTCGGCTTCGGCAGCGCGACGGGCCAGTTCCCGGTTCCGCTCTCGGCTGATTTCCTCGGCGGCCACCTCCTCGGCCTGAGTGCGGTTCTGATTCAGGACATGAAGCATCCGCACCTGGCTGGCGGTGGATTCGGTGAGATAGTCGATGTCATCGAGAGCGGCCTGCGCCGTGGCGATGGAACCGACCAGCTTTTGCACCTCGGCGTCGTTTTCGGCACCCTTCAACTGCTGGTTCAACCGGGCAACCTGTCGGTTGAGTTCCTTGCGTTTGTTATGAGCACGTCCGAGCAGACTTTCAAAACGGGAATAGGCGTTCTCCACGGCCCGGAAACGCTTGAGCGGATCATCCCGGTCACGGAACGAAGCGATGCCGTCAAAACTACGGCTGGTATCGGTCGCGCTACCCTGCCATGACTGGACATTGATCGGCTCGAACAACTGTCCAATCGTCGCAGAGATATCGCCTCCTTCGCGAGCGATGTCGGCCAGCTCGCCCAACGTATCGACAATGCCGGAGTCCTCCAGATAACCGGAGAAGATCCCATTATCAATCCTGCCCACGACGGAAGCAGGATCGCCGATAGCCTGTTTCACCTGATTGGCCGTTGCAAGGTGATCCTGCACCGTGGTCAGGGTATGGTGAAGCGTGGTGAGCTTCTCGGCCCACTGAGCCTGTTCCCAGGTGTATTTGAGCGTATCAAAGATGTTCTTCTGATCTTGTCGAAGCTCCATTCCGGGGGCAGTCACGACCAACTGTGCCTGGAGTAAATGAGCAGCGGGCAGGGTGAGAAGAGGGATGAGAGAGGCAATTCTTTTCATAAGTGATGGATTGGTGTTGAGGAGTTGGCGTTATTCGTAAATGGGAACGGTGATTTCATAGGGAACCGTTTTCACCGCGGCATGGGGATCAGGCGCAATGGGCATCCGATAAAGAGAGAGACGCGGTTTGGACCGTTCACCTTCCTTCTGCTTCTGCATATTTTGCAGTATCCAATACTGGCGTTTGACCGTGTCGGATGCACCCCGCTCGTAACCTTGTTGAAACTGGCTGCGGGACGCCGCGCACGCCGGGAACAGGCACGCCACAACGGCGTACCCCGCGAGCGCCGCACAGCCCGATTTTCTTTTCCTACCAGCAAACCAACGAATCAGTGTTTTCATGAGTGTGAAGAATGGGAATCAACAGAGGCGGCAGATTCGGAAAGAATCCCGCTTACAATGTCTGAGTGGCTACGGAGCAGACGGCTCCGGTTATCGAAGTCTTCCCCCGTCGAGGAAGAACAGAAAAGCATCTCCGGCGAGACCCGGTTATGAATTGTCCCGCAACGTGGCTGCCGAACATCAAGATGGTAATAGGTCAGCGCCGCGTACTTGTTCTGATCCGGCAGATGTTCCGGCAAAGGATAGCGGGAGATCGCTTCTTTCGTCGTTTCGGAGAGATCAATATCCTTTGCGATATCCTCAATATCTCGCCGATCATTCATCCGCGTAAAAAAGAATTGCTTGGCATTGCCAAACACGACGGGACGAATCCCTGATCGCTGAAATCGGCTGTATTGCTGAACGATGCTAATGATCCACGTGGAGAATTTGCTGAGTTGTGCGTAGAATTCGCTGACGAGTTGTTCCCCACCGGCAATGTCCAGCGTGCGGGCCACTTCCTCGAAAATGACCCGCTTGCGGCTGCCGCGCGGCAAGGTAATGATGTGCTGTCGCGCGTAGTTCGCGAGAAGAAATCCAGCGAGTTCCTTGAGCGC
>JBEBRI010000152.1:0-9575 GCA_040394915.1 Sphingobacterium sp. | reverse complement strand
GCTGCCGGACCAATTTTAAAGTTGTTTCTTGAACGTTCAGTTTGTGCACCCCAGTATTTGTCGGCAGGTACTTGAACCTCGCCCATGGTGTCTTTTTCTATTCTGAATGACATAATTACAAAATTTTGTTAGGCAAATTTAGGACTGTCTAAACGGATATCCAAATCTTATTCCGGTAGCGGTATATAATTGGTTTAAGTTCCCTCTAATTCAATCGGCGACTCAGCCTAACATAGATGAGTGGATTTAATGCTAATAAATTTAATATGAGGCTAAAGATACTTAAAAATGCCGAATTTATTACCTTTCGCCATTGAGACCCTTTTCCCGCAAAACGATCGAGATCTATTTTATAGATATTAACTGCTTACTATTGGTTACATCAAATTTCTTCCACAATACTTTCTCCCTTCCTCCAATCGCCCGATGTCCATTGCCAACTTTCATGTAGACGGATTTTACCGTTACTAAGGATTTCAGGATGCGATTGGCAGATACCAGTCATCAGGTCACCCGCCGTATTAACTTGATGATAGCGCATATCGATAGTTCCATATTCATTGACAATACCGATTAGATGACCATATCGAATTGAACCGCCTAGGTAATCGGCAAATACAATGTTACCGATTTGCTTATAGTGAAATTCAGTATCGGAGGATGTTGCTCCGTTATTGCTGTTGCTTATGGTACGGAATTTTCGGTTGTGGTAGTTGATTGATCTTACATTCATGGCGATTGCTATGTGTTAAGGAGGTATGCAGGCCATCAACCCTCAGGTTAACTCAATCTTTTTTGCATATGTTCCTCAATATGATGATATAGTTGTTTAGGTTTCAAGGTGCGCCAAGGAAAGTTATTGAGGTATTGACCAAAATTGATATAATAATCTATATGGTTGGATTCAAATTCTCGAATAACATGCTCGCGGAAGTTAATCCCTACAATCCAACCGTCTTCAATGTCTTGAAACCACTCTTCATAATAAGAATCATCGGAAGCATGAAAATTCAATATATTTTCCCCAATCAGTATAAATTTATTGATTCCTTCGCCAATCATTAGGTCAATGACTTCTCTTTTAAGTATCATGATATCATTGTAAATGGCATCATTCCATTCGCCAATAAGCTCGATAATACAAAAGCCTTTATCATAATCGGCATAAAGTACTTTTAAATAAAGGGTCAATGAACCGAATTCATCCCATTGCGGATGTAATAGGAAGTTATAGATCTTTTTATCGAATTCAAATTCCGAATGAACGGTACCAAAAAACGGGCTTTGTTCATCTTCCGACGCTATATAATCATCGCGCCAATTGTAAAAGGGTTCTATTTCATGCATGACTATGTAAAAATATTGAAAATTGCTGAAATATTACCGTTACTTGGGGCATTTGGATTGTTAATTGTTGATAAATTATTTATTTTATTATTCTTTATAAACAACAGGTTAAGTATTAATTTTGCACACCAGACCATCGATGCAAAAAGGAAGAAAACGGAACATTTTTGTCGCAGCAACATATGCAGCGACGTTAATATTAGGATTGATCCTTGGTCAGAATTATGCTGATCAAGAGCGAATCAGTTCTGGTGGTTCCCTTATGCCTATCGGTCTGTCTGATAATGCCTATAAAATCCAACAAGTCGTTGATTTAATTTCTACACGTTATGTGGATAGTATTAATATGGATTCAGTACAGAACGGTGCTATCAATCACATTATATCCCACTTAGATCCCTATTCCCTCTTTTTGATGCTCAATGAGTCGCAAACTCAAACAGAGATTCTTGAAGGAACCTTCGAAGGTATTGGGATGGAGTATTTTAATCTGAATGATACTCTACTTGTTGTCGGCGTAATAACACATGGACCTGCCGATAAGGCGGGTTTTAAAGTCGGAGATCGGATTTTGAAAATCGCAAATAAGCCGGTCGCCGGTAATTCGGTCTCAAAAGAAGAAGTAGAAAAGCTAATACGTGGTAAGCGGGGTACTGAAGTGGAGATGTTCATTCAGCGGGACTCGATCGCGCTACCTTTTCCACTGAAAGCTAAACGTGATCAGATTAGCGTAAGCTCGTTAGATGTCGCTTACATGATAAAGCCAACGGTTGCATTTGTGCGTATCCGTAGATTCGGATTAAAAACTGCCGAAGAATTTAGAAACGCTATCATTGAACTGAAAAAGCAGGGGGCAAAAAACTTAATTCTTGACCTTAGAGATAATGGCGGCGGATATTTTCACATCGCCGTTAAATTAGCCAGTGAGTTTTTTGCTGATCAGCGTCTTATCGTGTACACAGAAGGCGCACATGAGTCTCGTAGGGATTATCTATCAGAAAGTAAAGGGAATTATGCCAACGGTAAGTTGGTCATACTGGTAAACGAGCGGACGGCTTCCGCATCCGAAGTTGTTGCTGGTGCTGTTCAAGACTGGGATCGAGGAATCTTAATCGGACGAAGAACCTATGGCAAAGGCATCGTTCAAGAGTTATTTGACTTCTCGGATGGCTCGACCATTAATTTAAGTATTGCTAAATATTATACACCGCTTGGACGAAGTATTCAGCGTAAATACAGTCCGAACTGGTCGAATATGCAAGACTATGCTTCGATGTATAGTGGATTATGGAGCTTAGACACAACTTTTGCCCATGCTAAGTCATTCCAAACAGGGCTAGGGAAGAAGTTGTTCAGTGGCGGAGGTATAGTGCCGGATTTATTAATTCCGATCGATTCCAATGAAGTGAGTATGATTTATCAAGACTTAGTTCAATCCAGTCTTGTGGAACAGTTTGTCTACAGTAGGTTTACGAAAAAGCTACCCGCATATTCTATTGAGAATTTCCTACAAGGATACACGCTTCCAAATTCCGAATATATGAGTTTTATTAACTTCTTAGGTCAAAAGGGGCTATCGCTTTCTCCCCGAAAGCAAATAGATTTACATGACTTAATACAGAGTGATATTGAAGCTTTATTAGGAAGGTATTATTTCGGGAGGGAGGCTTATTTTAAAGTGAAGAATCGGTATGATTTCTTTGTTCAAAAAGCTTTTCAACAATTAAATATTGAATCTTAGTTGCTCTTGTGCATACTGAGGTCTGCCCATATCGGGTAGTGATCCGATAACTTTTTCTTAATAATATGATAATTGTTGACAGCGAATTGCTTGTCTGCAAAGATGTAGTCAATCTGCAAGATAGGAAGCATTTCAAAGTGTGTTACTCCCCATCCGTTCCCCTTTTCTTGAAAAGCATTCTTCAGGTCTTTGCCTATCAAGTTAACACTATACGACATTGGGGTGTCGTTGAAGTCACCCATGATAATCTTTGGAAGATTACTTTCAGCCATATGTTCGTATAATGATTCCGCTTGATTGCTTCTCTGTTCAAAAGCCCATTTCAGCTTGCGGCCGACACGGCGCGTAGCTGTTTCTTCTTCACCGGAAGATCCACCTGGGTTCTGAATAAATTCCTTATCCTCATTCTGTAAACCAAAGGATCGTAAATGAACATTATAAACGCGAATGGTATCGGCGTTCTTCACAATATCAGCATAAATAATACGGTTGATGCCGTATTCATTCTTTTTAATTAAGCCAGAGTTGATGATTGGGTATTTCGAGAAAATGGCCTGCCCGTAAGCCATATAATCGTTTTGTGTTGAAGGAGCGAAGTAATAGGTGTCAAAGTTAGCCTCTTTCTTTACGGTTTCGCTAAAGCGCTTATTTCCTTTAATGGTGCTGTAGAATTCCTGTACACACAATACGTCAGGTTTAGTCTCATTGACGATTTCAATAAACTCTTGTTTAGGTGGTTTTTCTGAATCCTTTATTGGAGAAAACATGTGTGCATTGAAGGACATTACGCGGAGAGAGGTGTCAGAAGGCGCGAGGTCAACTTGCTTGTTAAAAGTAATGTGTTGAGTCATTAAATTCCATCCAATTAAGATCGCAATCAATGAGAACAATGCAAATCTAGGCTTACGCAAGATCCAATAGCATATAAAGCCTACGTTGATTAGGAGGATTGGCAAATAACCAAGGCCTAAGAATGCGATACCCCAGAAAGATTTAGGATTGATGAAAGAGGCCGAGTAACTTAAAAGCAAACCGGCAATCGCTAGAAAGTTGCATAGCATTACCGTCTTACTGAAAAAACCTAAGTTCTTTTTATTAATTAACATTACTCTTGCTCTTCTCTACTTACCCTGAACAGTATTTCTTTTTCCCGTGAAGATAGACTTTCATAACCATATTGAGAAATTTTATCCAAGATTTCATCGATAACTTCTTGGTTCGGTAAATCCCCCTTATAACTCTTGTAAGTAGGTGCATTAATTACGGTGCGGACAACACGAAGTTTCGTCTTTTCCTTCCGTACAAACAGCAAACTCCAATCATTCCCTTTTCTTAATTGATATACCACTAACATGCCCCATGAAGCGCTAACAAGCAGTGCCAATGCGGCAGGTTTATTAATCAAGAACATAAAGATAAACTGAAGTCCCAAAAAGACCAAGGCAATCGTTTGGAAACGAACATTGCCAAACAAGAACATGCGGAATTCAAGCTTCGGAACTAAGATCAATAAACTCCCCATCAATGCCGCAATGCTCATCGCGTTGGTGTGTAAGTAAGCTTGAGGATTCTTGGCAATAATCGGAATTTGCGATAGTCCTAAGTAAGCAAGTCCACCGATAAAAATAGCACTGATAAAAATCGTTAGAAACTGACGGTTATTCAAGAAGTTGAGAAACACATTGCCTAACCAATAGATCCACAGACAATCAAATAAAATATTGAACAGTCCAGTATATAAGAATGGATAGCTGACCAGAGACCAGGGTTGTTGAATAAATCTAAAGAAATCGCCAGGCAAACTTAATGTGCTCAGGAGTTTGTCGTATAGCGGGTAATTCGTAATGTTTACTTCAACTAATAAATCACATATATGTATAATAACGAATAAAAGGACTTGCACCGAAAGGATATAAGGTATCGGCGAGCGACTACTGTAAGTAGTTTTAAGGAAATCTTTCAGAGCGTTATCTTTCTTCATCATGTTTATTCTAATAATTGCTGCGACGAATGCCCCAGGCCTTCAGCAGGATAAATCCGAACAAGGCGCCACCGACATGTGCGAGATGTGCAATCGATGAACCTGCTCGAGAGAAACCTAGGTATATTTCAATCACTATTAAAATGGGAATAAAGTACTTAGCCTTAATCGGTACCGGAATAAACATTAACATTAATTCCATATTTGGAAATAAAACCGCAAAAGCCAACAATAAGCCATATATAGCTCCCGATGCTCCTACCAAAGGCGTGCCATAAATGGACGCAAGCGTTTGGGAATCAGCTGTTGTCAGATTGAGATTTTCCATTGTTGAAACGCGTATCGTTCCTGTAATGTCGTAAACTTCCCAAGCCTGAACGCCATATTGCAAAACCAACGCGCCCAAGCCACAGATTAAATAATAGTTTAGAAAGCGTTTAGATCCTAACACACGCTCTACAATAGGTCCAAACATAACCAAGGAGAACATATTGAAGAAGATATGTGCAAAGCCATTATTGTCGTGCATAAACATATAAGTGATCGGCTGCCAGATATGGAAGTAAGGAGAATCTGGGTAAAATACACCAAATAGAATTGGTGCTTGCGTAAATATTAAAGAGCCTATAAAACAGATCACATTGATGATCAACAGATTCTTAACAACTGGAGGTAAATTTCCTAATAGATTATTCATATTTCAATAGTGCGCTAAATATTTCTTGCAAAACGCTCTGCGAGCTCTTGTAGTGTGTACGTAATAATAACTGGTCTTCCATGAATCGAGATATTCGGCGACTCGCATGCGAATAAACGATCAATTAAATCTTCCATCCCCTGATTATCAAGTTTTGTGCCTGCTTTGATAGCCGCATTTTTCGCTAAACTCTTCGCTAATTTCTCCCGCTTATTCAGACGCAAATCGCTTTGGTTTTTAAAATCTTCTAGCAATTGTTCGATAATCTGACCTTCGTTAACATTATCCAAATCCGCAGGAATGCCATCAACCACAAAAGTCGACTTCCCAAAAGGGCGCAACTGGAATCCTAAAGACTGAATCTCCGGCAACATGTCTTGGATTAAAGCAAAGTCGGCAGCATTTAACTCCACCGTCTGGGGAAATAAACTTTGCTGACTAGCGCCTTGATTGCTCTTTAAATGCTGTTGAAATTGCTCAAATAAAATACGTTCATGTGCTGCTTGCTGATCAATAAGCATAAATCCAGAATGAATCTGCGATACAATATAACGATTATGTAATTGGAAAAACTGCTTTTTAGGCTGATCTGACGGTTGAATAAAAGCGTTCTCTTTTGCAGGATCTTCCGGGATTAAAGGCAATTGTACGGTCTCTTCTTGTTCGCTGATTTGATAGAGTGTATCCCAATTCTGAGGAATGCTTGTTTTTCGCTCCAGTGCTTCCGGGTAACTATAAGAACGACTGACCGCTGATTTTGATCGAGGGTTGCCATCATCAAATGGATTGAAGTTCGGATTAAAGTTAATGGTAGGCGCCTGAATCTCATCTAGAGGCTTCGGCGTAATAAGATCGTCAAAACCGGTTTCTTGTTCGAAATCCAAAGATGGGGTAATATTGAAACGTCCCAAAGACCGCTTAATGGCCGATCGTAAGATAGCATAAATTGCTTTCTCATCTTCATACTTGATTTCCGTTTTCGTCGGATGTACATTGATGTCAATCTTTGCAGGATCAATATCGATAAACAAAACATATAATGGAAATAAATCGGAAGGTAGAATATCCTCGTACGCATTGAGAACGGCATGATTAAGATAGTGATCTCTAATAAAGCGGTTATTAACGAAGAAAAACTGTTCGCCACGCGTTTTCTTTGCGAACTCGGGTTTTCCGATATAGCCTTTAATCGTAATAATCGAGGTTGTCTCTTCCACAGGAACCAAACGTTGATTGTAGCTGTTACCAAAAAGGTGTACGATACGTTGCTTTAAGCTTTCTTTCGGTAAATGAAATAACTCATTACCGTCGCTATGTAAAGAGAAGAAAATCTCAGGATGTGCCAATGCGATGCGCTGAAACTCATCGAGGATATGTCTCAATTCGACAGAATTACTCTTTAAGAAATTGCGTCGCGCTGGAATATTGTAAAATAGATTCTTGACTGAAATGCTCGTTCCTGCTGGTGCCTGATCGGGATACTGTTGTACAACCTCCGAACCTTCAATCTCGACAACAGTACCTAACTCGTCTTCATGACGGCGCGTGCGAAGTTCCACGTGCGAAATCGCCGCAATCGAGGCCATCGCCTCTCCGCGGAAACCCATCGTGCGGATGGCAAATAAATCCTCCGCCTTACGGATTTTTGAAGTCGCATGCCGTTCAAAGCATACACGCGCATCCGTAACACTCATCCCACAGCCATTGTCAATCACTTGAATCAATGTCTTCCCGGCGTCTTTAACAATAAGTTTTATATGGTCTGCTCCAGCATCTATAGCATTCTCCATCATCTCCTTAACCGCTGAAGCTGGTCGTTGAACAACTTCTCCGGCGGCAATCTGATTCGCTACTGAATCTGGAAGCAATTGAATAATATCCGACATAGTCTACAAAGTTAACAAAAATGATGCTAATCATACCCCATCCCTAATGCATATCCCTTTCCGCTTGAAATACAATTTATTGCCTTTTTAGGTATAACATCTAAGCGAGTAATTATGTTCTTTTATTGCTGACGCATTGGCAGATTGGTGAAAGAAAAGAGTCGCTTGTTGAAGCGACTCTTTCTAAGGCTTTTAAAATAATTTAAATCCTTGCCTAAGACAAGTCTTTTGACAGATTCCTGTTAACTCAATAGCTTATCGACAATAGCAATAGCTTTATCGATCTCTGCTTTGGAGGCGGTAAGATGCGGTCTAAAACGAATACTCCGCTCCCCACAGCCTAAAATCAACATTATCTCCTCCATGGCTTTCGCAACTAAGGCATCTCGATCCTTATCTGTTGGTAAATCAAAAGCACACAACAGTCCCTTTCCTCTAACCGCGGTGATCTGCGCATGTTTATTTGATAATAATTGCAATTGTTCTATCAAATAGTCGCCGAGCACAGCAGCCTTAGCCACCAGATCTTCTTGCTCAATAATCTCTAAAATTAAGCGAAATCTTACCATGTCAACCAGATTACCACCAAAGGTCGAATTGATGCGACTTGACTCTTTAAAAACATGATGCTCAACACGGTCAAATTTTTCGCGATTTGCCAAAATGCCACACACCTGTGTCTTCTTCCCAAAGGAGATGATATCCGGTAGAATGCCTAAATGCTCATAGCACCACATCTTTCCGGTCATGGCGATCCCCGTCTGTACTTCATCCAAAATCAATAGAATATCGTATTGATCACATAATTCACGTAATTTTTGGAAAAATTCCTTTCGAAAATGATTGTCCCCACCTTCCGCTTGTATAGGTTCTATGATCAAACTGGCGATATCGTGTGGATTTTTCGCGATCGCGGCCTCGATTTCATTAATAGCAACTTGCTCGCTTTTGATTGTTTCATTGATAGATTCTTCCGTCAACGGATAATTCAGCTTCGGATTACTGATGCGAGGCCAGTTGAATTTAGGAAAGTACATGTACTTTCTGGGGTCTTTTGTATTGGTAAGGGATAGTGTATATCCTGATCTGCCGTGAAAGGCCTGCTTAAAGTGGATGACCTGACTAGCTTCATGATCGACACCCTGACTCATGTTTAATCGAGTTTTCCAATCGAACGCTGCTTTTAGTGCATTTTCTACAGCCAATGCGCCGCCGTCGATGAAAAAACAGTAACTCAACTCTTTGGGAATGGCCACACGCTCAAAGGTATCTAGAAAATCTGCATATTCTCTAGGATAAACATCCGATAAAGCAAGCTTATTAATAGCAACATTTTGCAGCGCTTCAGCATTCTTTAAAATATGCGGATGATTATAACCCACAGGGGAGGATGCGAACATGCTAAACATATCCAGGTATTCATTTCCATCGACATCCACAATGTAGGAACCGTGCGATTTCTCCAAGTCAATGACAACGGGCAGCCCATCTGCCAATATATGTTTCGATAATCGTTGATATGTTTCTCTCATAAAGCTTATAAATCAAATTTAATCCCCTGTGCCAAAGGAAGGTTCGCAGTATAGTTAATCGTATTTGTTTGGCGGCGCATGTATACCTTCCATGCATCCGAACCTGACTCTCGACCTCCACCGGTTTCCTTTTCTCCGCCAAAAGCGCCCCCAATTTCTGCACCCGATGTACCAATATTAACATTGGCAATACCACAGTCGGATCCATTGTGGCTTAAGAAGAGCTCCGACTCGCGCAAGCTATTGGTCATAATCGCAGAGGATAACCCTTGTTTTACTGAATTTTGAAGTTTAATAGCCTCCTCCAGCTCTCCGCTGTATTTAATTAGGTATAAAATAGGAGCGAAGGTCTCATGTTGAACAATCTCATAATGATTTTCTACTTCTGCAA
>JBEBRI010000151.1:0-9771 GCA_040394915.1 Sphingobacterium sp. | reverse complement strand
GTAACGGGTATCATATATTTCTTCTAATTTTAAAGTGAAAAACGTTCTCCCTTTTGATAGTTCTTTTGTGCCTTTAAACCTAGGACTTCATGGTAATGCTTTGGATGCAGACCAAATCCTGGCCTCACCGAGCGGACATTTTGCTCAGTAAACAAATCGCCTGTTTTAACATCTTCTGCTATGTACAGCGAACGGGCAAAGGCCTTCCCTGATTTCTGTTTCTCTGTCAACTCATAAGTTTCTTCACCGAGAGCAGACTCCGCCTGCCTGACCGCTTGTACCATTTCGGCAAATTCTTTTTCATTTAGCGAAAATGAAGCATCTGGCCCGCCAATTGCACGGTCTAAAATAAAGTGCTTCTCTATCACCTTTGCTCCCATTGCTACGGATAGCACCGGGACAACAATCCCCAACGTATGATCCGATAAGCCTACTTTTACATCAAAGTCCTTAGCAAACCGCCTCATCATCACCAAATTTGCCTCTTCTACGGGTGCTGGATAGGATGACGTACATTTCAACAGCGTGATGTCATTATTTCCTGCTACCCTACAGGTATCCACCGCTAACTTGATATCATGATACTCAGCAATACCGGTAGAAATGATCATCGGTTTTCCTTTGGAAGCTGCGTATTGGATCAATGGAATATCTGTTATTTCAAAGGACGCGATTTTGTATATCGGAGCATTCAGTTTCTCCAACAAATCAACCGCAGTTTTATCAAACGGCGAGGAAAAACAAACCAAACCCTCTTCCTTTGCTATCCGGAACAACTCCTCATGCCACTCCCAAGGTGTATAAGCTTCTTGATATAGTTCATAAAATGTTCGGCCATCCCATATTGTATTGGATTTTATTATAAAGTCACCGTGATTTACGTTCAACGTTAACGTATCGGCGGTGTAGGTCTGCAGTTTAATCGCATCTGCGCCCGTCCGTTTTGCGGCCTTAATTGTTTCAATTGCTGTCTCAATTTTTCCGGCGTGATTGGCCGATAACTCTGCTATTATAAATACCTTATCCATATCCAAAAATTTTATTGATCTCTAATAACAATTTCTTCTCTCTGAAACTTTTTAGCCAAATTACTCCATTTGGTGTTTTAACTAGGATATTAGGGTTAATCTGAAGAATTAGCCCGTTTGACATATCCCCATTATATCCCACATCAGTAAAACACACCTCATCGATTGTAATTTTCTGCTGTCCAAGGTACGTAAATGCGCCTGGATACGGATAAGACTGTCCCCGTACCCAGTTTCTGATTCTCTCTTTTTGCCAATTCCAATCAATCAACCCATCAGCTGGAGTCCGCTTACCAAAATATATCGCCTTACTTTCATCTTGCTGAGCAAAAACTAAATTACCCGAAAATACTTTAGCTAATACCGAATCAACTAAGGGAATATATAGTTCACTGAATTTTTTCAACATTGAGGCCCCAGTGTCGGAGTCTTCAATCGGTACAGTAATTTGCTGAATTATGTCGCCGGTATCACATCCGTTATCGATTACATGTGCCGTTATACCGGTTTCCTGTTCACCATTAATAATAGACCATACGTGAGGCGTTCTTCCTCTATATTTCGGAAGCAAAGATCCGTGGACATTAAAGGCCAGTCGCTTTGGCAGATTGATTAGTTCTTCCTCTATCAAGAATAAGTAATTAATGGAAATCAATACATCAATCCTCTTGCTCTCGATAAAAGAATGACATCTTCCATTTCTCGGGTTTCCTTTGAATAGTGGTATTTTTCTTTCATTACAAAAGCTAATTATCGTCTCCGATGTATTATCAGTAAATACAAAATCGACTAAATAATTTCTGATCAGATGCTTTAGAACTTCAAAGCCTAATCCCCCACTGCAAAGTATGCCTAATTTCATCCGTTACGAATCTTAGAATGAATTACTACGTCTTTAAATTTGCCCTGAATAAGACAATGTTCTCTTAAAACCGCTTCTCTCCAATAACCGACTGCCTCTATTGCTTCATATAAATGTGGCCTCAAATCAAATGCATAAACAAATAATTTATGAAAATCCAATTCATCGAAGGCCACTCGTTCAATCAATTCTAAATATACTTTCCAATGCCTGTGAAATCCTTCTCTTTCCAAATCAGTGTTTATGATAAATGAAATTTCAGCGTTTCGGTCGATCCAATTGATATGTACCAATCCGCCATAGCCAATACAGATGTCGTTTTCCAGATATGAGAAAAGCAATTGATTCGGCTGTACTTGATCAAATAATTTAGATATTACCTGGTCAAAATAATCGTTCTGGTCGTCTTCAGTGAGCGGGTCAGCCTGCCGTAAATGATAAATTTGTTCGTTGCGCCACTGCATAATTGAATATCGGTCCTCATAGCGTATTGGTACCAAAGAATAGATTCCAAGGTGAAAAGTCGGGCCCTTAAGGCATCGATAACTACGAGTTTCCATGAAGTAATTTATATTTCAGTTCTGCTAATTTCCAATCTGTTAGATTATCGATATCCTGAACTTCGGTTTCCGCTAGTTCTATGGATGCTGCGTGTTCGGAAAGTAACGCATTCGGCAGTTCTTTCGCATTCAACCAATACCACTGACCAGCATCGTGGAAAACTCTCTGTAGATCCTGTGAGCGTGTGTTCGCATGTTCTTTCCAAATCAATGAGGTCTTATTGCCATCTCTTGTCAGTCCCCTCCAAATTGGATGCCCGTACCCCACGACGGGGAAAACAGAGTCAAATCCTTCCTTGACAACCGATAGCCCTTCTATTAATTTTCCCGTGGAAACCAAGGGGGCAGTTGGAAATAAACAACAGACATAGTCGAAGCGCCTTTTCAACACTGCTTCATAGTTCTCCAGGACTTCTTTTATTACTGCTATCGTCGGAGCAAAATCGTCGGCATTTTTTTCACTTCTTAAAAACGGAATTTGGGCGCCAAATTGACGAGCCACATCGGCGATTTCCAAGTCATCGGTTGACACCATGACTTCATCAAAAATATTCGTGCTAATTGCTGCTTGGATCGAATAGGAAATAATCGGCCTACCCAAAAATTCTTTCACGTTTTTCCTAGGAATGCGCTTGCTACCGCCTCTAGCCGGAATAATACAAAGATTAGCCATGGTAAAATTTGTTAATAACATCAATTACAAATCCATGCTCTTCTTGAGTTAGCGTGGGATACATTGGTAAACTAATGCAATGTTTGTAATATCGTTCCGAAAAAGGTCGATCCCCTTCTTTCCAGCCAAACTGTCTATAATATGGCATCAAATGACAAGGGATATAATGAATCTGGGCAAAGATATTTTTACTGCGCAGATAATTATACAGCCCCAGTCGATTTTCGACCTCTAAAATATAAAGATGATAAGCATGTCCTTCTATTGCACCTGATTGCCCCTTAATGTAACTCTTTCCAGCAAATGCATCGTTATACTTTTTCGCCAACTCGCGTCTTTTCTCCAATCCCTGGTCCGCACGCTTTAACTGACTGATACCCAGCGCCGCCTGAAACTCCGTTAGTCGATAATTATAGCCTAAAGTCTGCATTTCCATATACCAACTTGGATAGCTATCCTCCCCGGCGGCAAATGCTATGCTGTTCGTATATAAGTCGTCCTGCTTAACAATACCATGTGTACGTAATTGCAGCAGTTTACGGTACAAACCTTCGTCATTGGTCGTAATCATCCCCCCTTCTCCACTAGCGATGTGTTTAACTGGATGGAATGAAAATATTGCAAGGTCTGCAAACTGGCCATTTCCGCAGCGTTGCTGCTTACTAGAACTATCTGTAAAATATCCACCCGGAGCGTGACAAGCATCTTCGATAATCCACAAACCATATTGATCAGCCAATGCTTTAAACGCCTCCAAATTGACCGCCCTTCCGGCAAAATCCACGGGAATGACTCCCTGATATGTGCCTATCGGACTTTCTTCCAGTATTCGTCGTACCGAATCAATGTTCAACAAATACGTTTCCGGATCGATATCCGCAAAGACAACTTCTCCGCCACAATAACGCACGCAGTTTGCCGAAGCAGCAAAGGTAATCGGTGTGGTAATGACCCTGTCACCTGGTTTCACCCCCATCGCCATGGCGCACAGGTGCAATGCGGCCGTTCCATTGGCCACGGCTACGGCATACTTCGCACCGACATACGCGGCAAAAGCTTCTTCAAACTCCTTGATTTTTGGCCCTTGGGTAAGATAATCAGAACGAAGGGTTTCGACGACAGCCTGAATATCTTCTTCCGAGATATATTGTCTGCCGTAAGGTATCGCTTTATTTATCGTCATACTTCAAATGTCGGATCGACGTGTTCTTTAATTAAGGCCCTCAATGTACTTACCGTTTCCCATTCTACATTATCACCGGAATTATAGGCAAAACCCTCCGGAACCCCCTTGCCATTAAATTCTTTAAGAAACTCCTCCAAACTCCATTTGGTTACCGACGGGAGGATAGTATAATACTTTCCAAGATCATAGGTGTAGAATGAATCCGATGGAGTAATCATTTCCTCATGTACTTTCTCTCCTGGTCGGATACCTATTACCTTATGCTCACATGCCGGAGCAATGGCTGTTGCGACGTCCATGATTTTATAAGAAGGTATTTTGGGAATAAAAATCTCACCTCCCCAAGCGTGAAACAACGCATGCATAACCATATCGACACCGCCTTGGAGGCTGATATTGAATCTAGTCATATTGGGATCCGTTATTGGTAACACACCCGTTTTCTTCTTGGTTATAAAGAATGGAATGACAGACCCGTTGGATCCCATCACGTTTCCATAACGGACTACCGAAAAACGTATAGGATTATTTCCCCGGATATTATTGGCTGCAACGAATAACTTATCAGAGGTCAGTTTTGTTGCTCCATACAAATTAATTGGAGCACATGCTTTGTCCGTTGATAAAGCGACCACACGCTTCACGTCGGTTTGGAAACAAGCGTCAATGACGTTTTGAGCGCCGTTGATATTGGTTTTGACACATTCATCCGGATTATACTCTGCGATGGGTACATGTTTCATTGCCGCTGCATGAATCACGTAATCCACGCCTTTAAAGGCACGAACCAACCGTTCTCTATCGCGCACATCCCCGATAAAGAACCGTATTTGGGGGAATTTGTCCGCAGGGTATTCCTGCGCCATCTGGAATTGCTTTTGCTCGTCCCTGGAGAAAATCACCAACCGCTTTATGTCTGGGTAATTTTCAACAATATGTTTGGTTAGTGCTTTCCCGAGTGATCCGGTACCACCGGTTATTAATACTGATTTGTCGTTGAGCATAATTCTATGTTAAATTTCTTGTAAAGAAACCATTCTTTTAAATACATCAGATTCATCTATAAGGGTGTGGTAATCTCCCGTGGCAACTATTTCCCCTTTGTCTAAAACAACAATCTTATCTGCCTGCTTTACAGTAGAAAGCCGATGCGCTACGATCAAGATGGTATATTTGCCCTTCAGGGCCTCGATATTGTCTTGGATGATTCGCTCTGTTTCGGAATCTAATGCAGAAGTCGCTTCATCCATGATTAATATGTCGACATTTTTATACAGCTCCCTAGCAATGGACAATCGTTGTTTTTGACCGCCACTCACTAAGACACCGTTATTTCCGAGCAGCGCATTTTCCTGCTTGGGTAACTCATGGACAAAATCTTCAAGCGACGCTAACTGCAATGCCCGCCAAAAACGATCTCGGTTTTGTGGGGTATCCTTGTCCCAAAATGTTACATTATTATAAATCGTATCGCTGAATATAACTGGCTCTTGGGTGATGTAGCCGATACGTTGTTGATAACTTTTCCGATTTAAAGTGCTTATGGATCTATCGTCAATAAAAAAATGTCCTGTTTCGATGGGCATCAGCCCAGCTAATAAATTAACCAGTGTAGTTTTTCCACTTCCACTGGGGCCTACAAATGCAACGGTTTCATTTTTAGATATGGTCAGCGTAAGGTTTTTCAGTATGGCTTTACTATCTGCATAGCTGAAGAAAACCGATTCAACTGAAAGGCTTTTATTGAACGCCGATAAAACTTCTTTCCCTTGTGGTTCCTGATTTGCTACCAATTCCTGCAAGAAAGAAGTCGTGTTAGAAAGCGCGCCAGACATGTTGAGAAATCCATTCCAATGGGTCTGCATTTGCATTAGCGAATTAAGCGACCGGTAAAAGAACATTAAACTTAAAATGATAGCACCAACACTTTGGGAAAAGAAAGAAACCTGTACAATAATTACCAAAATGACTACGGTTATCACCAAAGGCTCCCGTGTAGCAGTTAAAATAGAAGCATAAAGCCCAATTTTTTTTGTATTATGTTCAATATAATCGATAGCAGATTTTAGCTTTTGCGAATAACTATCGATAAGCCCAGTGGCTTTGAAATATTTGTAGAATGCTACAAACTGGATAAGCAAGCCTTGAAATTCATGCCCTCCGGTTGTTATATTTTTACTTGTTTCCTTAGTTTTCTTATAAATTCGATTGTAAACGAAGTTTGATAGTCCACCGCCAATCACTACTAATATAGCAAATTGCGGATCAGCGACAACAGCTAATGCAATATATACGATTACCAAAACAAGTGCTTGAACCGCCTGAAAATAAGATCGGTATGCTTGTGAAACGCGACCAACCTCCCCCGATAGCGTGTTCTGTATGCGCCCAACATCGCTCATTACAAATTTCTTATATTTCATTTTGCCGAGTTTGTCTACACTTTCATACCTCAATTTACGGATAAAGTATTGTTGGGTAACCACGTTATAATACTGTTCTACAAACTTCGCAATTCCTTTTAGGACAAAAAAGGAGGCTATGATAATCAGTACAGAAACTAAATTTATTTCAACGCCTATCGAGGTAAATCCCGTAATCAAAAAGTCTAGGCCTCCCAAGCCGTCGCCACTAACACTCTCGCTACCGCTAACCATTTCTAATAGCGGGAAGAACATAGCCAATCCGAAGCCGTCTAAGAGACCTACCAATACACTTATTCCCAATGCTACGAATATCCGATGCCGCAAATGGACATAGAAATAGGTGAAATGTGCAAAATATTTTTTTATTAGCTTTTTTAACTGCTCCACCATTAATTACTTAGTTTCGATTATCAATAACTTTATAATCTACCATCCACCAAACTCCGATCTAAGCACGCCTTAGTATCAAAAACCACTCCATTGTTACGTCTAACCTTTTGATAGTCAAACTGCAGAAATTCGCTATGAGCAACGGCGACGATAACACCACCATAAGCTACTTGATTATCTACTTCGCTGAGAATATTCAAGTCGTATTCGCGCTTCACTTCTTCTTTATCGGCCCAAGGATCATAAATGTCCACGATGAGGCCAAATTGCACCAGTTCGTGATATATATCTACCACGCGTGTATTACGAATATCCGGACAATTTTCCTTGAACGTAATGCCCATGATCAGCACACGAGAATCTTTGATCTTATGATTTTTCTGAATTATCAGCTTCACCACCTTGTCGGCTATGAAAGCACCCATCTGGTCATTGACACGTCGCCCAGAAAGGATGACCTGTGGGTGGTAACCTAAAGCTTGGGCTTTATGCGCCAAGTAATAAGGGTCCACACCAATGCAGTGACCACCAACTAATCCAGGCTGGTATTTCAGAAAATTCCACTTCGTACCAGCTGCTTCGATGACGTCTTGGGTATCAATTCCCATGCGATCAAAAATCAAAGCCAATTCATTAACAAATGAAATATTGACGTCTCGTTGGGCATTTTCGATTGCCTTTGACGCCTCAGCAACCTTAAGACTTGGCGCTTTATGCGTACCCGCCTCGATAATGGAACGATACAGGTCATCTACCCGATCTGCAATTTCCGGAGTAGAACCGCTCGTCACTTTCTTGATTTTCGTGAGTGTATTGATTTTGTCGCCGGGATTGATGCGTTCAGGTGAATATCCAGCGAAGAAATCTCTATTGAATTTCAAACCGGAAGCACGTTCTAAAACGGGGACGCATTCTTCTTCCGTACAACCCGGATAAACCGTTGATTCATAGATTACAATGTCGCCTATTTTTAACACCTTTCCTAACATTTCCGACGCCTTGATAAGTGGTGTCAGGTCCGGTGCTTTAAATTGATCGATAGGGGTGGGTACGGTGACGATATACGTATTATAAAGAGCTAGATCCTCAACTTTCGCAGAAAAAGACAAACCGATATCGGATCCCGTCTTCAGTGCTATTACAGCCTTCAAACTCTTCAAATCGGCTTCCTGTGTACGGTCCTTGCCAGCTTGTAGATCTTTGACACGTTCCCTATTGATATCAAATCCCAAAACCCGATACTTTCTGCCGAACTCAATGGCCAAGGGTAAGCCCACATAACCCAAGCCGATAACCGCGATCTTGGCATTTTCTATGGCTTTTGAAGAATGGTCGCTCATCTAATCTAGTGATCTGGATACAAACAGAATCTCGCTATTCTATTGCAATTTCTATAACGTAATGAGCAACAAAAGTACTCATTTGTATTCAATTTCTAAAATTACTATATTAAATAGGCGTGGCCAACAGTTATTTCCCTTGAATCTGCTCTTCACTTCCTCCTGCCATAACGTCTCGATAATATTTTCGTAAAACAATTATCAATAAAGCGAAAAATCCGAATACAAATCCACCGATAACGATGCCTTTCACTATTCCGATTTTATTCACTGGAAGCGGGTAAACCGGTCTATCCACTAGTTGTATCAACGGCTGCTCTTGTAATAGGGCCATCTTAGTCAATTCCAAGTTCTGTTGCAATTGACTCAGTATCAATTTATTTGTCTCAGCTGAAAATTGAGCTTCTTGGGCTGGGGCAATGCGTTGTACCTGCCTTGTGGGGTTAAGATTAGGAGTCGCGTCAGACACCCGCGCCGCAGAATAAATCGCACCAGTCATCACAGCACGAACCGAATCCGCCATTTCCTGGAGGAGAGCGATGTTGTCGGAGGTCTTTTTTGTCTTTGTTTGGATATAAAATTCATTTACCTTCTTGACCAAGTTTTCGTTAAACGCCTTCGAAAACACTTCGTCAGGCGAGGTCACGTCGACCCGTAAAATAGAAAGGTTCTTTTCAATCTTTTCAATCCTTAACACATCCTTTCTAATGGCATTTGCGAATGAGGTAATCGCACCATTACGCAGTCGGTGTGTGAGTGAATCTAAGGTTTCTGGATCCCGACGAAAATCCAAATTGAGTAACTCTGGTTGGTCCTTCCAGTCGTCTTTTATTTCGTTGTACGCAATATAACGTTCAATGAGTAACTGATTTGAATCAGGGTGAACCTCAGCCAACAACGTCTGCTCCAGCATCGCACGAGATTTATACAATTCCAAAATGTTATCGCCTTGAAAAATACCGCCTGTATTTCCACCAAGGTCAATTCCCGCAATAGCGGCCATTCCTGCTAATCTTCCCAGTCCGCTTTTAGAATCATTTGACTCTAATACAAAAGTAGTCGTAGCTGTGTATTCAGGTTGTTCCCAGAACAACGCATAAGCCAAGCCAAGTCCCCCACCCGCTATGCCTGCGATTAGCAAAATTCGCCACTTTGAAAGAAGGTAACTAACCCACGTTTGTACATTTTCAATAATTTCCTTCACGGAGACTTCTTCATCTTCGATCGAATATGTAGGTTTTCTTACCATGTTGCCTACCTCAATAAACTTACAATAACCGCTGCCAAAGACGTCGCTACGCTACCC
>JBEBRI010000150.1:0-9794 GCA_040394915.1 Sphingobacterium sp. | reverse complement strand
AATTTAGGTTTATAATTGGTTAGTATCAAACCCTGGCGCCCATCGTCAGGGTTTATTTTTTACCCGAACTCAAGCAGCCTACTGAATTAACGATCCGCTCTTCATACTAAACGTCCAAATTAATTGCATCCCTATTTAACGTTGGGAATGGGTGATAAACAAAAAAAAGGCTGTCTTATTCGACAGCCTGGTATGCTTTAATTAGTTGAAACAGGATACTATTTTTTCTCCGGACCATTCGGCCTAGAGATGGATGTTCTCATATCGGTATCCGCCTGTATATTCTGCATTTTATAGTAATCCATAATCCCCAAATTACCATTTCTAAATGCTTCCGCCATCGCCAAGGGAACTTGAGATTCCGCTTCAATTACTTTTGCTTTTGCTTCTTGGGCTTTCGCACGCATCTCTTGTTCGGTTGCGACCGCCATCGCACGACGTTCTTCGGCACGTGCATTAGCAACTTTTAAGTCAGCTTCGGCTTGATCAGTTTGCAATTTCGCGCCCACATTCTCGCCAATATCGATATCTGCAATATCGATCGATAGTATTTCAAAGGCCGTTCCGGAGTCTAATCCTTTTGACAATACAGTCTTCGAAATTCGATCTGGATTTTCTAATACTTCTTTATGATTCGTTGAAGAACCGATCGTAGTCACAATCCCCTCTCCTACGCGCGCTAAGATTGTTTCTTCACCTGCACCACCAACTAATTGATTGATATTAGCCCGCACAGTTACGCGCGCTTTAGCAATCAACTGAATCCCATCCTTAGCAACCGCAGCAACGGGAGGCGTATTAATCACCTGTGGATTGACCGATAATTGAACGGCATCGAATACATCACGACCCGCCAAATCGATCGCTGTTGCGAGCTTAAAGTCTAGCGGAATATTAGCTTTATCCGCCGAGATTAAGGCTTTGATGACTTTATTCACATTTCCTCCGGCGAGATAATGTGTTTCTATCTCATTGGATGTAATTTTTAAGCCGGCCTTGGTCGAAGTAATCATTGCATTGGTTACCAATGCAGGAGACACTTTCCTCAAACGCATTAATACGAGATTTAACAAGCTGATTTTAACATTTGATAATTGCGCGGTAAACCAAAGATTAACAGGCAATAGGTATAGAAGAAAGAATATCGCTATGACAGCTCCGATAATGATGAGCACGAGTTGAATTGCTGGATCCATTTAATTGTTGATTAATAAAAAGTTCAATTTACTAAAGATATAAAATTTATTCAGAAGATTCATCGAATATTTGAGCTTACTAATCGGTAATGGCACATTATTAAGTATATTTAGGCAAAATATCGTGATTTTAAATGATGCATTTACAGGAAGTAGTTGATGCCACAAGCGTAAAACAATTCCTCGAATTACCAGCCATTATTAACCGGGCAAACGCTAATTACATACATCCACTTGATAAGGATATCGAATCTGTTTTTGACCGATCAAAGAACCCTTTCTTTGCCCATGGCGATTGTATTCGTTGGAATTTATTTGCATTGGATAACCGTGTCATTGGCAGAATTGCTGCATTTTACCATTTCGATGAAAAAATTGGGGAATACCGCGGTGGCTTTGGTTTCTTCGAGTGTATAAACAATCAACAAGCGGCCAATCTGCTGTTCAATCAGGCGAAGAATTGGCTACTTAGAAAAGGGATAAAACAGATGGACGGACCGATTAATTTTGGAACAAGAGACCAGTGGTGGGGGCTGTTAGTCGATGGATATCATCCGCCAGTTTATGGTATGTTTTACCATCCCCCATATTACCAAGAGCTGTTTCAGAATTTTTCTTTCGATATATTATTCAAACAATATACCTATCGTCGTAAAATAAATACTGAATTTAGTCCGGCAATGTTACGCCGTGCGAATCGGGTGCTTAAAGATTCTAGCTATCGTTTTTCCGATATCAGTCGGCTCTCAGAGATAGAAGTAATTAATAATTTTAAGGAAGTTTACAATGCTTCATGGAAAGATTTTGATGGTGTGAATCCCCTCAGCGAAGCTGAGATAGCGAAAATATTGAACCATATGCGTCCAGTAATGGACAAAAAGATTATTTGGTTTGCCTATTATAAGGAACAACCGATCGGCTTTTTCATCAGCTTACCCGATCTAAATCAGCTCATAGTAAAATTTTTACGGAATGGAAGTTTAAACATATGGCAAAAAATTCGATTTTTGTATCGAAAGACATTTAGAAAATCTTCAACCATAGTTGGAATGGTATTCGGAGTCCATCCATCCTACCAAGGTCGAGGCGTTGAAAGCGCGATGATTCTGATGTTCGCCAAATCAATAAAACAATTGGGTTCACCAGCATATACGGAAATCCAAATGAATTGGATTGGCGATTTCAACGAGCGAATGATTGCAGTTTTGGAATCCATCGCCGCTGAGAAATATAAAACACACTGTACTTATCGATTTACATTTTAATAATAATATAATGTCATTAGACATGTTCAAACTCAAGTCAACTCGATTGCAAGCTATAATAAGTATTATCGTTGCAACATTCGTAATTATCTTTTCATATTGGTATTTCACTGCCAAGCAAAAGGAATATACCGTGGCGATGAAGGAGTATATGGACCTCGCGCAAGAAAAATTCTATCTGATTCAGGATTGGGAAGTCGAGATACAACGTGTCTCCAAATTCAATTCATTGAATCAAGACATTAGTGCTTATTCTCGAGAAAGAGCGCGATCCAATATCAATTCAACTTTAGAAAAGATGTCGGCGACGAATCTCTTATTTGACTCTATTCCTAA
Source organism: Sphingobacterium sp. (assembly GCA_040394915.1). Classification (GTDB taxonomy): domain Bacteria; phylum Bacteroidota; class Bacteroidia; order Sphingobacteriales; family Sphingobacteriaceae; genus Sphingobacterium. The sequence goes on along the minus strand of JBEBRI010000150.1, from coordinate 6,997 downwards.
AAGTATAGCGGCGATTCGGTCCGTTAGTGAAGCTATTCTTGATAAGAGTGACCTAAATGCAAAGAGAAATTTAGATACGATTTCTAATCATCTCAGCGATGAACAAGAGATGATTACCAACGCAAGCAACCAAATGACCAATGAGGTCATTGACATGCGTTCTAAAAAGACAAACTTGAAATTAGCCAAGTTAGAGTCTACTCGAACAATTACGCTGCTTTCAGGCCTCGTTTCTTTGCTGGTTATCCTTTATGTGATTTACCAAATCATGAAGCTCTCTTTATATCTTAGCAAAACGACAGCCGCGGAGCGAAAACTGAATGCAGAGTATCAAAAAACCACCGATCAACTTGAAGAACTGAATTGGGTTCTTCAAAACTCCGCAAAAGTTTACAATACAGTCAATGGTAATCTTTCGGAGCATCAAATTGCAAACAACGCGCTGACAATCATTCGCGAAGTATTGGCAAGTCACGCGTCCGCCATTTATATACGGAAGATTGATTCCTACGAATTGACCTTGCGAGATACTTACGGATTAGATTCGAAACAACTGCTAAGAACACTATTGATTGGCGAAGGTTTGGTCGGAACAGTTGCAGATACGAAAACAGCGAAGATCGTCGACATCACCGATTTAGACCAAGTAAAGATCAGCACAGGTATTATCTCTTCGCTTCCTGCCAAGGTCATTCTCTTCCCTATTGTCTTCGAAGACTATTGTATTGGTGTCCTTGAGATATTCGGTTCCTTCCCCGCTGAACGAGAGGAAACCATTCTTAATTTCTTAGGACGTGCGGGTAGAGCAATCGGATCTGCCATTAAGTCTCGACAGGATCAAAGCTTAGTTGAAGACTTACTGACCGAGACACAACAACAGACAGAAGAATTAGAAGCACAGCAGGAAGAATTACGGATTACCAATGAGGAGTTAGTGTACAAAACCAACTTATTGGAAGCTTCAGAAGAAGAGCTACGCGTGCAACAAGAAGAGTTGTCTCAGGCAAATAAAGAACTCAATGTCAAAGCCGCTGAGCTAGAAACACGAAACAACGATTTGAAAAGTGCTCAGCAAGTCGTAGAACAGAAAATTGCGGAGGTAGAGCAAGCGAGTAAGTATAAATCTGAATTTATGGCCAACATGAGTCATGAATTAAGAACTCCGCTAAATAGTATTCTGATCCTGGCCAAACTATTGCAAGACAATAAACAAAACAATTTAACTGCGGATCAAATTAAATACTCTTCGGTAATTTATAATGCTGGTTCTGACCTATTACAATTAATCAATGAATTACTCGATCTTGCGAAAATAGAATCGGGCAAAGTCGAACTTAACAAAGAAACCATTGTAAGTAAAGAATTTGCAAATAATATTGAATCGCTGTTTAAAGAAATCGCTGAGGATAAGAAAATCGATTTCAAGATCGATCTTTCAGAAGCGCCTGCAGAGTTCATTACCGATGAGTACCGTCTTGAGCAAGTCACTAAAAATTTCCTTTCAAACGCTTTCAAGTTCACCGAGAAAAACGGACAGGTCAATTTGAAAATATATTTGAATCAAAACAACCTGAACTTTACGGTCACTGACTCTGGAATTGGTATCTCCAAAGAAAAGCAATCGCTGATCTTTGAAGCATTTAGACAAGAAGATGGTTCCACCAGTCGAAAATATGGAGGAACAGGCCTAGGTCTTTCGATCTCCAAAGAAATCGCCTCCTTGTTAGGCGGTCGGATAACACTTGAGAGCGAACCGAATGTCGGCAGCAAGTTTACATTGATTATTCCATTTGAAGGAGCTACTACATTGGATTCTGAAGCGATTACGTCGACCGTAGAAGCGCCAGAAAAAATAGTGGTTCCAACGGTAGCAGCGGTAGCAGCGCAAGAATTGAAGAAAGAGCCATTGATCGTAGAAACCCCAGAAGCATCAACGGAAAGGGTGATTTTAATTATTGAAGATGATGTAAACTTCTCCGAAATTCTAAAGAGTTTCTCCGAGGATTATGGTTTCACAGCTTTGCAAGCGTATGATGGAGAGACGGGAATTCAACTTGCCAAAACTAAACTTCCAGATGCCATCATTCTGGATGTGATGCTTCCAATTGCTGACGGCTGGGAAGTCTTAAAAACGTTAAAAAACGACGAAGAGACTAAGCACATTCCTATCCATATGATGTCTGCTGCAAGCTTTGACAAAAAAGAATTCTTAGAAGATGGAGCCATTGGATTTATGTCAAAACCAGTCAGCGAGGCAAGTATTCAATCTGCTTTTGAAAATATTAATTTGAACCTGAATAAAGGGGTTAAAAAGATATTGCTTATTGAGGACCAAGAGTTCCAAAGTGATCTTATTAAAAAGGCGTTTGCCGAACAACAAATTAATGTAATTCAAGCATTCACAGTTGAATCCGGATTGAAAAAGTTAGAACAAGAGGAGAACTTCGATTGTATTATATTAGATATCAAATTACCTGACGGTAGCGGGTTAGAGATGTTAGATAAGATTAAATCTGATAAGAAATACGAAAAACTGCCCGTAATCATCAATACGGCGTACGATTTATCTACCGAGCAGACGGAACGGATTATGCGTCATACCCAATCCATGGTGTTGAAATCGAGTAAGTCCAATACACGTCTGACGGATGAGGTGAATTTATTTTTGAATAAACTCACCGAATCCACGTACAATCCGGTTAAGAACATGGATAAAATCGGGCATCATAACAGCTATGGAAAGAGCAATTTAGAGGGCAAATGTGTACTTATTGCGGATGATGATATGCGGAATGTTTTTGCGTTAACCTCATCCCTCCAGCAATATAATATGCAGATTGAAATTGCGAATAATGGTCGAGAAGCGGTTCAGTTAGTGAATGATCCTGAACATAAGATCGATATTGTACTGATGGATATTATGATGCCAGAGATGGATGGTTATGAGGCCATCCAACTGATTCGAAAAGACAAGAAGAATAATAGTTTACCGATAATAGCCGTAACAGCGAAAGCGATGAAAGGAGATCGGGAGAAATCAATCGAACTGGGCGCTAGTGACTACGTTAGTAAACCGATCGATATTGATAAGTTAGTATCATTAATGCAGGTATGGCTAAGTTAGAATCCACATACGAAATAAGCTTCACCGAAATTGAAGACCTGATTTTTCTATTAAAGAATATTTCAGATTTCGATCTTTCCGGTTACACACGTTCTTCACTAAAGCGTAGAATACAGCGGATCATGGGTTTGGAAAACATGGATATCGTTGATTTAAAAAATGCATTGGTTAATGTTCCGGGTTTTCAAACCTATTTTATCGAAGAGGTTACAGTTAACGTCACGGAGATGTTCAGAGATCCAGGCTTTTTCAATAAATTGAGTAGCGATATAATCCCTTATCTTTCGACGTTCCCTCGAATAAAAATCTGGAGTGCTGGCTGTTCGACTGGAGAAGAAGTTTATTCGTTGGCAATATTGTTAAAAGAACACGGCTTAAGTGATCGCTCGTTCATCTACGGAACGGATATAAACAGCCAAGTACTTGATATAGCAAAAAAAGGGATTTATCCCCTTAAAAAGTTTAAGGAATATACCGAAAACTTCAATGCCTATCATTCTAAGGAACATTTTGCCTCCTATTATACAGCGCGTTATGATGCGGCAATTATAAATCATGATTTACGCCAAAACATTCTTTTCTCAACACATAATCTAGCGACCGACCAAGTTTTCAATGAATTTCATTTGATAACCTGTAGGAACGTTTTGATTTATTTTGACTTAAAACTTCAGGAAAGAGTAATGAATCTCTTCTACGAGTCGCTAGCTCTCTTTGGCTTTTTATGCTTAGGTACTAAAGAAACCCTTTTGAGGCATGATGTGATGAAGAATTTTAAAGTCGTTGACAAGGAGTTTAACATCTACCAAAAGATAAAATAAGGATGGAAGAAATTGCAAAAAATATTATTGTTATCGGAGGTTCAGCAGGCGCCTATGAGATCATTGTCGATATTTTAGACCATCTTCCAACTTCCTTCACTGCTGCAATCGTCATTGTTCTACATCGCAATTCGAAGTATGAAACAAAGGTTGAATCTAGTTTATCCCGTCGATTAAACAGAAAAGTCACTTCCGTCAAAGACAAGCTGCCGATCTTAACGAACAATATCTATTTTGCTCCGCCGGGTTATCATTTATTGGTCGAACCTAACTTTCGATTCTCCTTAGACATCTCTGAGCCGGTTCAATTTTCACGTCCCTCCATCGATGTGTTTTTTGAGTCTGTAGCGGATATCTATGGACAGAATTGTACAGCATTTTTATTGTCCGGTGCAAATACGGACGGTGCGGAGGGCATAAAACGATTAGCCGATTTAAATGCGCCTTGTTTTGTACAGTCCCCAGAGGAAGCTAAAATAGACACGATGCCTAAAAGTGCTCAAACGATATCAAAAAAAGTTATTACCCTTACCAATGCTAAAATAATTGACTATTTTAGCTCATTAACATAATTGCTAGAATGAAGACTATCAACATTTTGCTTCTTGATGATAAGGAAGAAAACATCATCAGTCTAAGTGCATTATTGGAAGATGTTGAACATGTCAACTTAATTTCGTCGACAGATCCCAACGATGCACTGAAGATTTGTTGGAAAGAAGATGTTTCCATTGCATTAGTCGATGTTCAAATGCCAAAAATTAATGGCTTTGAATTCGTGTCTATTCTGAAGTCCAATCCAAAAACGAGCCACATCATGGCGATCATGGTCACGGCAATATCCAAGGAAGATAAATACCTCTTGCAGGGACTAGAAAGTGGTGCTGTCGATTACTTATACAAACCTCTTAAGCCCGAAATAACGATTGCCAAAGTACGATCCTTTGTTCAGCAAATCTTAGTGCAGCAAGAATTAAAAGAGAAAAATCGGGAACTAGAAATATCTCGCCAAGAGTTATTAAAAACCAAAGAAGAGGCTATTCAAGCGAGAAAATCAAAAGAGATTTTCCTGGCGAATATGAGTCATGAAATCCGTACGCCAATCAATGGTATTATGGGGATTATGCACATGTTTAAAAGTTCTGAGCTGTCTACAGAACAACGCGACTGGCTCAAGCGTCTCGACAACGCGTCTCAATCGCTCCTCTTGATTATTAATGATATCCTCGATCTTTCGAAAATTGATTCCGGTATGCTTAAGATTGAATTCGAAGATTTTAGTTTATCGAAGATGATTGAGGATATTAACAAAATATTCAAAATCAAAGCCACGCACAAGAATCTAGATTTTGAAATCGAAGTGGATAGTGAAGTCCCACAATATATTCGCTATGATTCCTTGAGGTTACAACAAATCATCAGCAACTTCATTTCCAACAGTCTGAAGTTCACCGAATCCGGTTCCATCACGCTTACCGTTAAATTTATTGAACAGAAAGCGGATAAATCGCTGTTGCGTTTTATTGTGAAGGATACAGGAATCGGTATAAAAGAGGATTCTGTTGAGAAAATCTTTATGGCTTTTGAGCAAGCGGATGATGGCATTACGAAGAAATTTGGTGGAACGGGTTTGGGATTAGCTATTGTTAAACGACTTGCCAAATTACTCAACGGTCAAGTTGGTGCGAGCAGTGAGTATGGGAAAGGTTCTGAATTCTTCTTTGAAGGTTGGTTTGAAGCTTCTGACCATGACGAACAGCAAAAGGAGAACAATGCGCCATCGTACAATACTTTCCCTAAGTTCAACAACATGCGCGTACTCGTGGCGGAAGATAATGACCTCAATTCCTTTATGCTTGCGCATATGCTTCGGAGCTGGAATTGCGAAGTGGATATTGTTCGAAATGGCCGATTAGCATTAGAAAATGTGGAAGCCAATCATTACGACCTGATTTTAATGGATACGCACATGCCCATCATGAGTGGTTTTGAAGCAATCAAAGAAATCAAAAACCATATTATCCCGGAGAAGCATGGGATACCAATCATTACGATATCGGCTTCTGTCTTAGAACATGAACAAGCAGCAGCATTTCAAGCAGGAGCTGACGGCGTCATAGGCAAGCCATTCGACCCCATAGAGCTGTATCAGAAGATTGTTGCTGTCTCGGCAAAGATAAATTCTTAAATAGTAAGGTATTTCAAAGACTAACACTCGTTTAAATAAATTATTTGTAGTAAATTCGGAGATATTAAATTTAAAGTTCAGTTATGAAAAAATTAATTTTAGCTCCTGCTCTAGCTTTAGCAATTGCGGTTTCTTCTTGCGGAAATAATGCAGAGAAGAAAGAGGAGACTACATCTACCGAAACCACTCCAACAGAAGCTCCTGCGACAACAGAAGAAACAGTTCCAGGAATTGAAAACGTTACATCATCTCAAACTTGGACAGTTGAAGGAAATGACCAAATGCAATTCAACATTAACTTAATTCGCGTAAAAGCGGGTGAGGCTGTTGAAATCACAGTGAAAAATGTTGGTTCAATGCCAAAAGAGTCAATGGGTCATAACTTGGTTATTTTAAAACCAGGTATCGATATCCCTACCTTTGGAAGTGAAGCTTCTGCAGCTGCGGATAACGAGTACATTCCTAAATCATCGCTTACTTCGATCGTAGCGCATTCAAAACTATTAGGCCCAGGTGAGTCTGATAAGATTTCAGTTACTTTAGAAAAAGGTGTTTATCCTTTCATCTGTAGTTTCCCTGGACACTTCGGAATTATGCAAGGAAAAATCGTTGCTGAATAATATTATTTAGCTTCAAACATATTAAAAGCCCTGATACCCTCGGGGCTTTTTTCGTTGATATGAACTCGGTTCATACTAAGCACTTATCACATCGCTAATTAGACAAACGATTGCTAAGGGAAATGTTTATTTGCGTTCGTTAAATCGTTAGATAAATAGTAAATTTGAGACCGTTAAACAAATAAAATTTCTATGCAATACGACGTAATTGTAATCGGTAGTGGCCCTGGTGGATATGTTGCTG
>JBEBRI010000149.1:0-9857 GCA_040394915.1 Sphingobacterium sp. | reverse complement strand
CACTGGCAACCTTCAATAGCGATTGAAAAGGTGCCAATTCCTGTCCAAAGCAATTAAGCTGCGGAGCATATAAATGACATAGACTATGACTTTAACGATTTCAAATTCTTCAATTGGATATTCTAGCGGAAAACCGACTAGCAAGTTCGCCAATACTTTCTTTTTCGTCGTGAACTCCTGTTCACGAATGCGATAGTCGTCGGTATCTCCCTGGGTTCTACCGCTGTGGAATCAATATACCTTTACATGACGACCAAAAGCAACACAGAAAAGAAGAAAAATCATTACTTATCATTTTAAAAATCTACAACAATGGCTGATATTAAAAACTTAAAATTTGAAACATTACAGGTACATGCAGGGCAAGAAGTTGACCCAACTACGGGATCTAGAGCTGTACCGATCTACCAAACTTCTTCCTATGTTTTCAACGACGCAGAACATGGAGCGAATCTATTTGCATTAAAACAATTCGGAAATATCTATACCCGCATCATGAACCCGACTACCGATGTGTTTGAAAAACGCATTGCGGCTTTAGAGGGTGGTGTCGCAGCAGTTGCAGTCGCATCAGGACAGGCGGCTCAATTTATCGCGCTAACCAATATTTTGGAAGCCGGTGACAACTTTGTTTCAGGCGCAAATCTTTACGGCGGTACTTATAACCAATTCAAAGTATCGTTCAAACGTTTAGGTATTGAAGCCCGTTTTGCAGCAGATACAGACGCAGACAATATCGAAGCGTTAATCGATGATAAAACAAAAGCGATCTACGTGGAGACCATCGGAAACCCGAGCTATAACATCCCCGATTTCGAACGAATTTCTGCAGTAGCTAAAAAACATGATTTGCCTTTAATCGTTGACAATACCTTCGGTGCTGGCGGTTATTTATTTAAACCTTTAGAGCATGGTGCTAATGTGGTTGTGGAATCAGCGACCAAATGGATTGGCGGTCATGGGACTAGTATTGGAGGGGTAATCATTGATGGTGGTAACTACAACTGGGGGAATGGTAAGTTCAAGCAGTTCTCTGAACCTTCAGAAGGATATCATGGACTTGTCTTTGCTGATGTATTTGGTGAAAATGGCCCTTTTGGAAATATTCAATTTGCAATTCGTGCACGGGTTGAAGGATTAAGAGACTTTGGTCCTGCCCTATCACCTTTCAACTCGTTCTTATTAGTACAGGGCTTAGAAACATTATCACTTCGTGTTCAACGACATGTGGATAATACGTTAGAAATTGCACAATGGTTAGATGCTCATCCTCAAGTAGAGAAAGTAAGCTACCCTGGATTAAAGAACCATCCTTATCATCAAAATGCGCAAAAGTACTTGAAGAATGGTTATGGAGCCGTGCTATCTTTCACGGTGAAAGGCGGCGTTGAAAAAGCAAATGAATTTATCGATGCGCTTCAATTAATAAGTCACCTTGCGAATGTTGGAGATGCGAAAACGCTTATTATTCATCCAGCAGCAACAACCCATCAACAATTGAGCGCTGAAGATCAATTAAAAGCTGGGGTTGCACCAGGGCAACTACGGTTGTCTGTGGGTATTGAACACATTGAGGATATCAAAGCAGATCTAGAGCAGGCGTTTGCGAAAATCAAATAGTTTGAACAATCAGTAGCATATAAAAAAAGAACAGAGCACACTAAAAAAATACCATGAGTAAAAAACTGGTTATCGGGATGTTTGGATTCGGCGTAGTCGGCCAAGGATTATACGATATCATCAAAACGAAGGATTTAAATCTAGAGATCAAGAAGTTTGTAATAAAAAATGTGGATAAGGCAAGAAGTCTCCCGGCTGAACTATTCACAACGGATGCCAATGCGATACTAGAAGATCCTGAAATTAATACAGTCGTTGAGCTGATTGATGATGCTGATGCAGCGTTTGAAATAACGAAACGTGCCCTATCTACAGGCAAAAATGTCGTGTCAGCAAACAAAAAAATGATTGCTACGCACTTAGAAGAACTGGTTGACATTCAACATCAATACGGAACTTCTTTGCTTTACGAGGGTGCGGTCTGCGGAAGTATTCCGATCATTCGCAATTTAGAAGAGTATTATGATAATGAATTGCTGCATTCTGTAAGTGGTATTTTTAACGGGTCTTCGAACTACATTCTTTCGAAAATATTCAATGAAGGTCAGAGTTATGATGTTGCGCTCAAGAAAGCACAAGAATTAGGATTCGCAGAAACGGACCCGACACTAGATGTGGGTGGTTTTGATCCAAAATTTAAATTAGCTATTGTCGCTTCTCATGCGTATGGCTTGTATATCAATCCGGAAGAGATATTGAATCTAGGTATTGACACCTTAGGAGATGCGGATATCCGCTATGCTCGTGAAAAGGATTATAAGATCAAGTTAATTCCATTGGCTAAGGAAATTGACAATCAACAGGTTGTGCTATACGTTCTTCCAAAGTTCATTAAAAAGTCTAACATTCTATTCAATGTTGAGAATGAATATAATGGGGTATTAGTTAAAGCGGCATTCGCCGACGAACAATTTTTCTTGGGTAAAGGCGCTGGCGGTCACCCGACAGGTTCTGCTGTATTATCCGATATTACTGCATTACGATATGATTATCGTTATGAATACAAAAAACATTTAGATGCCGAGCGTGTAAAATATACGAAAGACTATACAATTACCGCCTATTTCAGATATGATGATGAAGATATCTTAGAAAATATTAATTTCAGTAATATCTCTGAACGTTTTTACAGTGAAAATCATAAATATGTGATTGGTACCATCAACATCCAAGAGATTATTGATAAAAGATCAATCATTCATCAGCAAGGAAATTTCATAGCCGAAATAATCTAAAGTTGAAAAGAAGAAGAGCGCAATAATTATTGCGCTTTTTTTGGGTAATTACGCATTCCATCTCTCCAGTCTCCAGGATAAAATGAGTTTAGAAAAATAAATGACATGGTTTTTGCTTAATATATTTACTATATTTAAAAATAAACTTTAAATTCTGAGTGTTATGAGAAAATGGAATGTCTTGGCATTGATGAACGTGGCTGCAACCAGCGCATTTGCGCAAGATAGTACTTCGCAAGTCCACAAAACGTCAAATTCATCCTATGTAGTGATTGGTGTGATTTTATTAGTGGTCGTAATTTTCATGCTGTATAGAAAGCAAAAAAGAAAATTCAACGACTAGGATTATAGTTAGCAAAATAAAAAGCCTCGCAAATTGCGAGGTTTTTTATTTTGATTTCTTTTTCCTTAGTCTCTCTTTAAACCAAATTTTTCAATCTTGCTGTACAAGTGACTACGTTGAATATCTAAATCATCTGCCGTTTTAGAAACATTCCAGTTATTTTTTTCTAGTTTATACTTAATAAACTCACATTCGGAATAATCTTTAAAATCCTGAAAAGACGTAAATTGTTCAAAATCAAAGCCCGTAGCGCTATCCGCAGCACCAGTTGATTTTGGTGTGGAAGAAGTACTTTCAGGGTTAGCAAACCTGCGTACATCGACATCAGTAATCTTCTTATCGCAAAGAATGATTAAACGCTCGATCATATTACGAAGCTCGCGAATATTACCAGTCCAAGGTAACGATTGTAGGGCTTTCATCCCATCTGGTGTTAAAAGCTTTACTGGTATACTATAATCAGCGCATATTTCTTCGCAGAATGCACTCGCCAAGGTTGGAATATCGTCTTTTCTTTCTGCTAGAGAAGGTACGTGAATCAAGATTACACTTAATCTGTGATATAAGTCCATACGGAAATTACCGTCTTCTATCTCCTGCAACAAATTCTTATTCGTAGCAGCGATTACGCGAACGTTAACATCAATTTCTTTCTCTCCTCCTACTCGAGTAATTTTATGTTCTTGTAAGGCGCGAAGTACTTTTGCTTGGGCAGAAAGGCTCATATCGCCGATCTCATCCAAAAATAAGGTACCGCCGTTTGCCTGTTCAAACTTGCCAATTCGCTGCTTCACTGCCGAAGTAAACGAACCCTTCTCGTGTCCAAACAATTCGGATTCAATCAGTTCAGATGGAATGGCAGCACAGTTAACTTCAATTAAAGGTGACGCTGCACGCGAAGATTTCTCATGTAACCAGCGAGCAACCAATTCCTTGCCCGCACCATTCGCTCCAGTAATTAAAACTCTCGCTTCTGTAGGAGCAACCTTATCAATCGTATCTTTAATTAAGCTGATGCCCGTTGAACTTCCTAAGATCTCTTTGGTTTTCGAAAACTTACGTTTCAATACCTTTGTTTCCTTGACTAAAGAGCTTTTTTCTAATGCATTTCTGACGGTAATTAAAAGACGATTTAAGTCTAAAGGTTTTTCCAGGAAGTCGAATGCACCTTTCCTCGCCGCCTCTACAGCAGTTTCAATCGTACCATGACCAGAAACCATAATAAAAGGAACGTCTGAGAACTCCTTTGCCGCAGTCAGAACTTCCATACCATCCATCTTGCTCATCTTGATATCGCAAAGAACAAGATCGATTTTTTCCTTTTTTAATATTTTTAGTCCATCTTCGCCGTTGTCGACATCTAATACTTTATAATCTTCATACTCCAAGATATCTCGTAAAGAACTACGTATCGGCCGCTCATCATCGATGATTAAAACTGTTGTCATATTATGTCTTTCAAGTTTATTGGTAAATATTAAACAAATAAAAAAGAAGCAAACCTTGTAAGCCGGGTTCTGTATTCATGACTGAATTTCTATCATTTATCTAGGCTTGCATTTACACACAAGCTCCATCAACCTACCCATTACGAGTGCCCGAAGGCAGAAAACGAGCAGCTTTCCAAACTCGTAACCTATTTGGTCTTTCAACACACGAGGTTTACCGTAATGCATGTCACCATACAATACCGTGAGCTCTTACCTCACGTTTTCACCCTTACCTCTTGCAAGGCGGTATATTCTCTGTGGCACTTGCTGTCTATATATAATAGCCTTCCCGTTAGGAAGCGTGTCGCTCTATGTTGCCCGGACTTTCCTCTCCCCTGTTTAAACACAGAGCAGCGATAGAACCAGTTTGCTTCAGTATGCAAAAGTAGGAAAAATATAGTTAGGTTCGCTATTATCCCGCTTATTCAGAATAATTTATAAAAGAAAAATAAATAATACCCAGCTACATTTTATTGTAGCGTTTTGACGACAGATGTCGTATAACTATAAAACATTAGTCGACAATTGTTTTATTTAATTACTATTATTTATTTTTATCTTATTCGTTTTATGAAAGAACTAACTTTATGGAGAGCGGGCTTTAAGGTAGCGACGCTCGTGGCCTTCATTTTCATAACTTCTTGTGATGATGATGACAAAAACAAACCCACGCCAATTAATAAGTATCCAATGGATGCCAAGATTTCCTACAAGATTTTGTCGGTAAGTGACAAAGAAGCTAAAATATCAAGCGTATTTTTTATGGGAAGCAAGGCTGAAGAAGAGAAAAAAGATTACAAAATAGGAGAAGCAATTAGTGCGACTAGAAAAATCGCTAAGAAAGGTGAGAAAATATACATCCGTGCAAAAGTGGATAAGCCGTCAACGGTAAAATTGGAAATCAAAGTCAATAATAATGCTGCCTCAACAAAGGATATCATCATAAAAGACGCAGCGAAAGAAGAGGCAAAATTTGAGTACACATTTAACTAATAGAAAAGGAATGCATTTAAAGAAGGGAGAGAAACACTAATTCAAACAACTAATGACCCAAATATAGCTGCACTTTGTGCGGCTATTTTGTTTTAGGGAGAGCATGTTAAAGATCTTGAGCAATAACAAAACCTGCGGCCCAAGCCCATTGAAAGTTATAGCCTCCTAACCAACCTGTAATATCAACAGCTTCGCCGCCAAAATATAGCCCACTAATCTTCTTCGATTCGAGGTTTTTAGCATGAAGCTCTTCTGTTGAAACCCCACCACGCATTACTTCGGCTTTATCATAGCCCTTATCTCCAGCTGGCTTTACTTTAAACCGGTGTACGGTATCTACAATAAGTTTCGCATCGACTTTGCTGAGAGACGCAATTTTAATTCCTAAGGGAAGATATTTCCCTAAAGCGTCCACCATCTTCCTGGTAAAGTAATCATTCAATAGCTGGCCAACAGTTCGCTTACCTCCCGCATTGCGCTCTTGCTTAATAACATCTTCCAGCTTAAATTTTGGCAGCAAATCAATGGTAAATTGCTCCCCCGCTTTCCAATATGAAGATATCTGAAGAATTGCTGGACCACTAAGCCCCCAGTGTGTGAAGAGAATATTCTCCTCAAAAGCGATCTTATCGTTGTAGACCCGCGCAAAAACAGCATTTCCGGCTAATGATGCGTACCAGTCGGCATCTTTTCCGGTGATCGTCAGTGGAACCAATGCAGGAGCCGTGGGTACTACCTGAATATCAAATTGTTTAGCAACACGTAGAGCAAAGTCCGATGCCCCAAGTTTAGCCACTGGAAGACCGCCTGAAGCCATCACGACTTTTTTTGTAGCAATCGATTGGGCGATTCCTGCACGATCAACAACAATTTCGAAACCTTCACCTCGCTTGTGAATGTGCTTAACCTCTGTATTTAACCAAAGATCTTGACCAGTTTCATATAACAGCCTGCTGAAAGTGGCTACAATATCTTTAGCCTTATTAGAAACGGGAAACAACTGACCAAGTGTCTTCTCTTGCGCTGTTATCCCTCCATATTGTTCAAAGAAATTTAGGGTATCGTCTACCGACCATTGCGAAAATACAGCGTTTAGAAACTTCGGATTCTCAGATACAAAATTATCAACGGAAGTATACATATTGGTATAATTACAACGTCCCCCTCCTGAAATAAGAATTTTCGCGCCAGGCTTATCATTGCGCTCAATTAACAAGGTTTTTTTACCGAGTAGACCGGCCTGTGCGGCACACATCAAACCACAAGCACCCGCTCCAATTATGACGGCATCGTAATTATTCATTAAGAGATCAGTTCACCTTTTAAAGAAACAACGCGTTGTTCTTTCCAAGATAATTCGGCAAGTTCTAAAATACGAATCACATCTCTAGCTTGTTCTGGAGTAATAAACAAAGCTTCTTCTTTGCGAATAGCAGCTACTACGTTATGGTAGAAATCTTGACCTGACCCAACCTCACTCGCAATGCGTTCATTGATATCCTTACCGTCTTCGAGAATAGCCAAAGTACCTTGTATCTCATCAGGTTCAACACCCCAATCTGCATGTTCATGGGGCATAGCTCCTTCTCTGAGCATATTCTCTTGTGGGTCCACTCCCCATTTGATGAAACATCCATTTGTCCCATAGACAGCGAATCGGGCTGTAGGAATTTTCGCCAACATCTGGCCTTTCAATGACACCTTAATCCCCGAATAGGAAAGAATAAATTCAAAATCATCAATTGCTTTAGCATTATCGCGTTGTACTCGCAAATCGGCGTAGATGGAATCCGGTTTTCCAAACAATTGCAGGGCTTGATCAATCAGATGAGCACCTAGATCATAGTGGATACCCGATCCCGGTAAGTTTTCTTCACGCCAAGCTCCCGGGCGAAGAAAATTACGGAAACGGTCGAAACGTGCCTCATAATTCACCACTCTCCCTAGCCTACCTGATGCTAATACCTTTTTAACTGTTTTGAAATCCGAATGATATCGTGCGTTATGATGTACAGACAAAATCAATCCTTTATGCTTAGCAAGCGAAATAAGCTCGTCTGCTTCAATAGAATAGTTGGTGAAGGGTTTCTCTACTACGACATGCTTCCCCGCCGCTAGTGCTTGCTTCGCAAGGCTAAAATGCACATCGTTTGATGTAGCCACAACCACGATATCTACCGCTGGATCATTGATAATATCGTCTGCAGATTGCACCGCAATAGCCTCCGGATATCGTTCAGCGAGCATCTTTTGTTGTTCTGGCTTACGCGCAGTTACCTTATACAAGTTTAAATCAGCATTTCCAGCAATAAATGGCGCATGAAATACATGTCCCCCAATGGAGAACCCAATTAATCCTACGTTTAATTTTGTCATGATTACATTCTTTCAGGAACTTGAATTCCTAGTAATTTCATAGATCCAGAGATAACTTTAGCTGCCGCGGCCGATAAATGTAAACGGAATTGCTTTACATCCTCATCTTCAGCTTTTAAGATTTGCTCTTCGTGATAGAATTTATTATATAGTTTAGCTAACTCATAGGCGTAATTCGCAATCTGCGCCGGACTAAATTCTTTTGCTGCGATAGCAATTATAGCCGGATAACCGGCAATAGCTTGGATTAGATCACGCTCAAAAGTTGATATTGATGCTGGAACTACTTTCGAAGCATCATTTTGATAAGCTGCTTTCCGCAAAACCGATTTTATGCGAGCATGTGTATACTGTATAAAAGGTCCGGTATGACCCTGAAAATCGACAGATTCATTCGGATTGAACAATAATCGTTTTTTCGGATCCACTTTTAACAAGAAATATTTCAATGCCCCCATACCCAATGTATGGTATAAAGCGGCTTTCTCATCTTCTGCTAATCCCTCCGTTTTACCCAATTCTTCCGTGCGTTGCTGCGCGGTATCCAGCATCTCTTGCATTAGATCATCAGCATCAACCACAGTGCCTTCTCTCGACTTCATCTTACCCTGTGGCAAATCAACCATGCCATAAGAAAGGTGAAATAATCCCTGAGCCCATTCCTTACCTAGTTTTTTCAATATGGCGAACAGCACTTTAAAATGGTAGTCCTGCTCGTTACCTACAACATAAATTGATTCATCCATATTGAACTCATCGTATTTAAGCTGTGCCGTACCTAGATCCTGAGTGATATAAACCGACGTCCCATCGCCACGCAACACAAGCTTTTCGTCCAATCCTTCTGCTGTCAAATCTATCCAAACGGAATTATCGTCTTTTTTGAAGAAAACCCCTTTATCAAGCCCTTCCTGAATAATATCTTTTCCCAACAAATAGGTATCCGATTCGTAATAAAACTTATCAAAATCTACCCCTAATTGCTTATATGTTTTATCGAAGCCCGCGTAGACCCAACTGTTCATGGTTTTCCACAGCGCGATAACCTCTTCATTGCCTGCTTCCCATTGCTGTAACATGGCCTGCGCTTCTCGGATTAAAGGCGCATTCTTTTTCGCTTCATCCTCCGATTGTCCTGCAGCTTTTAATTCCTCAATCTGCTTTTTGTATTCTTTATCGAAGATTACGTAGAACTTGCCAACTAAGTGGTCACCTTTCATACCTGTAGACTCTGGAGTCTGGCCTTCGCCAAACTTCTGCCAAGCCAACATGGATTTACAAATATGTATACCTCTATCGTTAACTAAATTTGCTTTGATTACTTCGTATCCGGCTGCGTCCAAAATCTCCGCAACAGCATAACCCAACAGGTTGTTACGGATATGACCTAAATGTAAAGGCTTATTTGTATTCGGCGAGGAGTATTCAACCATTACCTTTCTACCATTCTTCGGGAACTGCGCAAAACTTTCAGTCAGAATGGTATTATTGAGTAGATTAACCCAATAGTTGTCTGAAAAACTCAAATTCAAGAATCCCTTAATGACGTTGAAAGCGGTGATTTCACTGATCTGTTGTTGTAGATATGTTCCGATCTCCGTACCTGTTACTTCTGGAGATTTCTTAGAAAAACGTGTTACAGGAAAAACAACGATTGTAATTTGACCTTCGAACTCTTTTCTAGTTTCCTGCAAAGTGATCTGTTCTGCTGGAATTTCAGACCCATATAGTGTACTTACTGCTTCAACTGTCTTCTCAATAAGCAGTTCTTGAATTGAATTTGCCATGTAAATATTTCGT
>JBEBRI010000148.1:0-9940 GCA_040394915.1 Sphingobacterium sp. | reverse complement strand
CTGAAAACCCACAATTTGTAGAATACATCCGCTTTGAGGCAACTCAAGATCGCGTTAATATATTTGATAACCTAGCGGTAGGCGAGGATATCGAGATCTCATTCAACCTTCGTGGTCGTCCTTGGACAAACAAAGACGGTATTACAACTTACTTCAACTCCTTAGTAGCTTGGCGTGTGACGAAGTTAGCGAATACCGCTGCCTCGGCTCCAGCACCAGGTTATGCCGATATGCCCCCAGTAGACATCTCGTCTTCAGGAGCTGATGATGACGATTTACCTTTCTAATAGAAAATCGAAAAATAAGACAAAGGGGACTTCTACTGAAGTCCCCTTTTTTGGGTAAAAATACTCCGGCTTCCACTGAGAGCTAGTCGTTGCCGAAGTTCTTTTAGATAATATGCTACTAGAATTTATATCCAATACCGAATCCTACAAGGAATGGATTGATGTCAACTGTTGCAGGAATGGCTAAACCTGCCGCTAAGTTTGAAGCATCTACATCGACGTCTGTTTTCAAGAAGATGTATTTCGCATCCACGTTAAGGAAGAATTTATCTGTAATGTTAATGTCGGTACCAATCTGTGTAGCAAAACCAAATTTGTTTTTGTAATCCACAGCTTTTACGGTATTACCCTCATCTACACTATAAAAAATCGTATAGTTTACCCCGGCACCGATATACGGTTTAAAGATATTTCCTGGATAAAAGTGATACTGTGCTGTCAATGTTGGTGGCAATAACCAAACTGATCCTAAATCTACTTCTGCAGAGGAAGCTCCACCAATCGCTGTCAAATTCGAGCCCGTTGTTTTGACGTTGTGTTTTGTCGTACCCAAGATCAGTTCTGCTGCAATGTTCTTTGTGAAAAAGTACGTAAAATCCAACTCAGGAATAAATTTGGTGTTGATGTCAACATCTCCGCCAATCGTCGCAATATCAGCAGATGGATTGGGGATTACGGCTACTCCACGAAGGCGTACTTGCCACTTGCTGTAATCGGTTGTTTGTGCTTGCGAAAAGCTCATGCCTACTACAAATAGGCCGGCAATAGATAATATTAGTTTTTTCATTGCAATAACGGTTTGTTATGCAACAAATATATTGCTGGATAAACTCAAAATAAATGATGAATATCAGAAAAGTAAGTAAATAATATAATAGTTAAACATTAAGCATTTGACTACCTTGATGAATTTATGCTTCAGTTACTAAATGTTTAGACCTGGAGCCTAGCGTATGCCTGCCTGAAGCCTACTTGCAGCGATAAAACTTGGCTTTAGCCGTGTGTTTTACGAAGGAGGTACGACTAAACTAAAAGGAAATATTATTTAATTTGTTTCTTGTGTTCGTCATATAAACCGACTAATAAGCTGTTTCCATCTTGATCTACTTTTAAAGCGCCATACTTAGCTTGTTCATAACGTTCGCCTGTACCTTCCTGGAAGAAAAATGATTCAGCTCCAATATTGAGACGCCATTCATCCGGGCGAGTATAGGCAATCAGAATTTCACCAGGGTGCAAGGGTGTTTTATTGGCTTGAAGTCTTGCTGTTTTCGCAACATGTTGCTCGTCGATGCGAAGTACACAATAACCTCGGCGTGGTAATTTTGATAAATCGGTATCTCCTGTAAGGCGATAATTTAAGTGCATATAATCACCTTGCATTAGCGAACGCGGGTCGACCGGTGCTAATTCTAATAATATCAGTTGCCCCTTATTCAATGTGTTTTCTTTTCTGACAACACTGTAATTAAAGTAAATCAGTAGAATCAATAAGTTGATCAGGATGAGGACTATACTAATTTTTTTCATGACTGCTTATTTTTAGACTAACGAAATAGAGAATAAGAAAGAATGCACCCGAAACCATCATTATAATAGATTTTGTAAGTAAGGTCAGGTCTAGATCATAATAGAATCTTGATACCGCGTAGCATAGGAATAGAATGCCTAGGACGAAGCCCGTTTTGTAATTTACCAGGAAGCTCGCCAATATCAAAAATATGGCGCCGGATAGAGCAGGGTATAAAATACAGGGTAGCAAGCAGCATAGGCTGAGTAAGTATAGTAGAAACCTGTTTTTTCTTTTGCTTATGGATAATACTTCAAGGATGCGATGTAAAATCACAAAGCATAAGGCGATAAATATTATCGAACCTGCCCAACTGAAATAATTGTATAAGCTGCTGTGCTCATCGAAAGTCAAAAATGCTAATCCAAACAATAGGCAGAACGTCAATGCGGTACGAATCGGGTTATAGCGTGTGGATAGGAAATTTCGCTGACTAATAATCTTTCCTTCTTTGAGATACAGATAGGCTAAGAGGATTCCAATAGCAGGTATATATAACTGAGCAAGTTGATGGTAGCCCAGCTCTACAATTGCCCCAAGCAGCGTCCCGCATGCAATGAATACCAAGACAAAGATCATAATATAGTTTCGGACTAGCTTGATACAAATTGTTGCGAGGCTACATATGATGAGCAGGTAGGTGGCATCCGCCAAATGGAATTGCTCCAAGGAGATTCCAAAGAGAATAAAGCCGATTAAGAGGGTTGACACACAGATAGTGTCGAGCAGCATTGTGTTCACTTTTCGACTAAAAATAATCGATCCAATTAGAAAAAGTAACCCAAATACTAAAAGCGTGCTTTCATTGTCAAAAATGCCTAAAGTAAATAAGAAGCCAGAGAAGGTCGTGCTAGCCATCAAGCCACCGAAGATTGATAGTATTTTAATGGGCAGGCTTTGCGCTTGTTCTCGCTCATGTAGTTCGCTTTCGATCGCATTTCGATTTAAACCGATAGCTGATTCATCCCATCCTAATTGCTGCGTTAGTTCATCTATATTTAATCTATCTTTCATTTCGCTTTTGTTTTAACAGGTTAACTAGATTGTAAATCACTGCGCTTACGCTTAAGAGGATAAAAAGGCTTACCAATAGGTATGATTCTTCCCAGCCGAGAATTTCGAGAAGTAAAGCGCTTAAAATGATGATGATGCTTAACGGTATAGCGGACAGGTAAAATATACTGCGATGTTGGATGCCATAGCCTAGGCCTATTGCGTAGAAAACGATTGTCAATATAGGTATATATTGAAAACCTGTGCTCGAATCGTAGATACAAACGATATTACCGATGGTCGCGAAGGTTAATGCGGCAAGAGCCAGTATATTGATAAAGTAAGTGGGTATTGTAATTTTGATGGGTGACTGATTTAACAGATGGACAAACACGAGTGGAATCAAGTTTGCAACGAATAGGATGCTGAATATCAGCGAGTCGTCCCAATGTTTAGCTACCTGTACTGAATAGAGAATTAATGTTGTATTGATTAGTCCCAAAAATAATAACCAAAGGGGAGGAAAGTTACTAATCAATACCCATATGCCGATAAAGAGTGTCCAGGCAAGGAAAAAGTCGTAGGCGTTCGCTCCGGTTTGATAGATTTGCCCAAAGACAGAGAACATGACGCCGACAAGGAGGGATGCACCAGTAAGCAATATTTTTCGTGTTGTCGGGTTAAGCTTTGGTAATAAAGCGAGAACACAGATGACGATAACAATAATTTGCGTTAAGGCAAGTTTTGCAAATTTATCGAGCTCATCCCAATTGTAGGCGAAGAAAAATATAACGCCGGCAGCGAAGAAGCCAATCCCTAGAGCCAACAGGGCATATTTTAAGAAATTAGACCAATCTGTCTCATCATGGAATACTTCGTTTTTTAAAGCACGATCCATCTGCGGCTCTGATAATTTACTATGTTTAGCAAGGATATGTAAATCCTCGCGTTTGATCGTTTTCATGAAATCGAATTTGTAAGATTAAGATACCAATTATTTAAACAACCCGCAGCCTTGTGAATCAAGGTCTGCGGGGAAACCGCTAAGTTATAAGGTCTTCTCGCTTGCCAGCTTAGCGTCTCTGGTGTTCTTTTGAACGGCGATTGCAGCAAATACACTGAGCACAAAAGATATTCCATAGAATCCTTTTTCGCTGAGGGTTAGGTCTGCATTCCATAGGCCTACAATAAGTAGAACAATGGCAGCAATTGTTGCAAACCAACTCAAGCTATAATACAGCTCCGTGACAGCCAGTCCTTCTGCTTTATCTCGTACACTCTTCTGTACAGAGATTACAGCAAATAGACCGAATAGTAAAATGGTAAAATAATAGCCTTTTTCGTTAAGTGCCATGTCGGCATTCCACAATCCGATACAAAATGCAACAGCACCTGTTACTAAGGCTAACCAAGAGGCGCCAACAAAGGCTGCGGTTGGTTTGTACGGATTTTTCGTTGTTTCTGACTGCTTAGAAGCCAAATTGTTTTCTTCTGTTTGGATATTTAGCGGTTCCATATTTTATAATTTTTGTTGATTAATACGATGTAAAGATCGTGGGACTTTAGCGGCGAGTCAATCTATTTTTGTTGAAATACTGACGATATAAATTCTGATTTTCTCTATATTTATAAGCATAATTAAAGATATGGACGATCTATCGCAGTTAATAGACTTGCTTGGTAATCAAGATAAAGTGGAGTTTAAAGCATTTTTAGCGCGGAAAAACAAGCGGAAGGATGTTAAGAATATTCGCTTGTTCAATTTTTTAGAAACTGACGATATAAAATCGATAAATAAATTATATAAGACAGAAAAAAATAGGGATGCTTATCATGCGTTGAGAAAAAGATTACAGGATAATCTGCTTCAATTTCTCTCTCAACGTGCTTTTGAAAGTAAGGATCATGCAGTTTACGATATTCTTAGAAATTTAGTTGTTGCCCGATTTTTATTGGAGCATAATTTAGAGAAAATTGGGTGGAGATGTCTAGAACGTGCGGAACGAGCAGCCACAAACGAAGAGCAATTTGGTTTACTAAATGAGATTTTGCTGCTTCGAATGCAATACGCTCACCTTGATCAGGATTTAGAGTTTGATCGGCTCTTAGATCGATTTGTTCTCAATCAGCACCAGATGCAACGGGAAGCAAAGATGCATATGGCCTATGCGACTCTGCGAAGGGAGCTGCAAGATATACACTTGAAAGGAAAGATTGTGAATCTTGCGGAGCTAATCGAAGGCACGCTCAAGAAATATCAAATCGCCGTGCTGGATCTAATGAACTATAAGTCGCTCTATCAAATTTTATACATTGCCAATGAATATGCGGCTATTCATCAGAATTATGGGTTAATCGCACGCTATGTCCGAAAGACTTATCAATATATTCAGAATCTGGATAAACCGATGGAGAAGCATTTGTATTATCACCTTTATATTCTTTATTACCTCGCGAATTTCAACCTTCGAAATAAACGTTTTGATGAAAGTATGGTTTATTTAGAACAGATGAATGAGTTAATGTTAGAAAACAAAACTTATCGCGAGCAATTTGCGCTTCGTTGGCAACTCTTGGTGGGCTTGAACTATCATTTCTCGGGGAAATCTGATAAAGGAATCCAAGCTATTCTAGTCGGTTTATCGGCAATAAATCGGAAATCTAATCAAGAAGATATTGACGATTTGTATTTGAGCTTATCCATGTTCTATGCGCAACAGCATAACCTCAAAAGCCTTAGTTATTTAGCGAAGCTTGGCCACACGGATCATTGGTACGAGAAGAAATTGGGGATGTTATGGACTATTCGTAAAAATCTCATGGAAATTTTAGTTCATCTGCAATTTGAGAATACAGAATTAGCGATTTCTCGTCTGCATAGTTTTAAACGCCGGTATAAGAAGTATTTGTTGAGTATAGCTGAGGATCGAGTGCTGTATTTCTTAACGATGGTGGAGCGTTCTATTCAAAAACCGGACATTGTATGGGATCCGTCCTATCAAATGGCAGTGCGTTCCATGCTTGAAATTGATGCCAATAAAGATATTTTTAATTTGAGTTTTATAGGCTGGCTGATGGCGAAATGGGAAAAGCGAACGCCTTATCAAATTACATTGTCGCTTATCGAAACCGTTTCACCTTAGCAACTTTGCGCTTTGGAATTTTCACCGATAAAAATGACGTAATGACAGGCGTAATTATGCCAATTACCTAGTTTTTAGGTAGAAAGTATGCATTGGAATAAGAATTGGTGTATTTTTATAAAAATAATTAAATTGCAAAATGGGTTGGGCAACTAAGAAAAGTAGACCGTGGGAGATAAGACAATTGATGTGGACGATTCTGTCTGTATTGATGATTATTCCATTGCCTATACATATACATCCTTTCGTCATGTTGGCGCAAGCTAAGAAAACCAAGGTTCGTTCTTGGTATGTTGCTGGCATAACCTTGTTAGCGGTGGAGATTGCGCTATTAGTTTCGTTCATTTATTTCTTTGGCACATTAAGTCAAGCGATGTTGCTAACGATGGGCGGCTCGGTAGTTTCTTATATTGTTGGGAATGGCATGTTGTTGAATCAAGCGAAACCCTATTTACAACGATTGGAATTAGGTGAAGTACGTCCATTGACATGGATATCGACTCCCTCAGCGCAGAAGTACTTGGAATTGAAAACGACATCTATCGATACGCCACAGTTTTTCGTGGAAAGATTGTTACATTGGAGGAAGCAGATTGACAATCGAAGTATTCAGACTGACATTGATAAAATCATCCGTTTATTCCAATTGTTAGAGAAGAAAGATGTTCGCGAAGCGGAAAAATTTTTAGTACGACATTCTACGGTTGTCAATGTATTGATGCAATACGACGAATTGGAAAATGCGAATCTGAATAACACAATCACTTTGGATTCTAAACGGAAGTTGGAGAGCGTTATACGCCAAGCAGCTGTCGCAATCGAACAAGAAGTGACAAATCATTTCAAAATGGGCATGTTGGATGTTTCTGCGGAGACGGATGTCTATTTACAAACTTTGAAAAGTAGAAACCTATTAAAAGATTAAGATATTATGGCAAATTTAGATTTGACTAATTTGGACGATGACCAGAACAAAAATAAGCCTGGCGAAATTGCTGTAAATTTTACAGAGGAGGAGAAGGGTTTAATTCAACAATATAAGGATAAGATTAACTTAAAATCGACAACTGATATCATTCAATTTGGTGTTGGTAGCCAGTCGAACGTCAGTAATTTCTCGAATGAGATTTTGAAACAGGTACGTGCAAAAGATTTAGGCGGCGCAGAGGATATTTTGTTGAATCTTCGTGGTGAGATTAAAAATTTCGACGAGAAGTTGAATAAGAAGCCTTTAATTCCATTCTTCGATAATATTAAGAAGAAGATTGGAAGACTTCGTACGGAATACGCATCTGTAGAAAAGAATATTCATTCGATCGAGTTGAAGTTGGAAGGGCATTATAAAAACTTAGCGAAAGATGTCAATATTTTCGATAAGCTTTTTGTACAGAATCAACAATATTTTAAGGATCTTTCTTTACACATTCAAGCCGGTGAGGAGAAATTGCACGAGGTGTTGACAGTAACATTGCCAGCAATGAAGGCGGAAGCTGAATCTACCGGCGACCAGCATAAGATCCAAGAATATAAAGATATGGAGCAACATGTGGTGCGTTTCGAACGGAAGGTTCACGATTTGAAGCTAACGCGTATGGTGGTATTGCAGACTGCTCCGCAAATACGGATGATTCAAAGCAATAGCAGTTCGCTGATGGAGAAGATTCAGTCAAGTATTGTGAACACCCTACCGCTATGGAAGAATCAGATGGTCTTAACCTTAGGAATTGCGCATGCGCAAAGTGCATTGGAGGCGCAACGTGCCGTAACTGACGCAACGAACGAACTATTGAGACGTAATTCTGAAATGTTGAAGGATGCCACGATTAGTGTTGCAAAAGAAACGGAGCGTGGAATTATAGATATTGAAACGATTAAGAAAGCAAATACGGATATTATTACAACAATTGAGGAAGTGCTTCGAATCCAGAAGGAGGGCAGGGAAAAACGTAAAGTGGCAGAGGCTGATTTGTTGCAGGCTGAAACTGAATTAAAGAATCATATCTTGAAGTCTTCGGATGAGACTAGGTTGATTAACTAGATATAAAAAAAGCCGCTATAAGCGGCTTTTTTTACAATTCCCAACGTTTCTTAGGAACGCAAGTAATATCTTTAATTTTTCTCAGCACTACAGGGCGTGCGTCAAATTTGTTTTCTAAAACTACACTGTCTTTGCTTTTGTAGGCTACTTTATAACGGGGAAGGTATTCACCTTGCTTATAGCAACCGGAAATCTTTTGTTTCCAGTTGTCTTTGGTGTAAACGCCCTCAACAATCATACTATCACCACGTAATACATAGACAGCTTTAGCGTATTCTGTCCACTCACCGTTCTTAAAACAACTGTCAGGCATCGTCTTCACCTTGTTATGCACTTTCATCGTGGTGTAAATCGAGTCGCAAGTGACACGGAATTCGTGCAACGTATAGTTTAACATGTGAGAAGCATTGGGAATGCTGTCTTGCACCCATACGCCTTGGAACCAATCGGCTCCCTCATCTTGCATATCCGAATGTCGTTGACAGCTGCTGCCAATAAAAAGCATACCTAGCAAAATGCCAAGGTATGCTTTCATCGAAATATGTTTCTTTAAGTGTTTATCCACTCGCTTATTTTAAACTTCCAACCATTTCTTCAGGTTTAACCCACTCGTCGAACTCTTCGGCAGTCACGTAACCTAGTGAGATAGCTGTTTCTTTTAACGTTGAATTGTTTTTATGTGCTGTTTGAGCAATCTCAGCGGCTTTGTAGTAACCAATCTTCGTGTTTAAAGCTGTCACTAACATCAACGAGTTGTCAACCAACTCTTTAATGCGCGCATAGTTGGGTTCAATACCTATCGCACAGTGCTCTTCAAAAGAAACACATGCATCACCGATTAATCGAGCTGATTGTAAGAAATTAGCTGCCATTAATGGTTTGAATACATTCAACTCATAATGTCCTTGCGTACCTCCGATTGTAATCGCCACATCATTACCCATCACCTGTGCAGCAACCATTGTTAAAGCTTCACATTGCGTAGGATTTACTTTTCCTGGCATAATAGATGATCCTGGTTCGTTTTCAGGGATAAGGATCTCACCGATTCCTGAGCGTGGACCTGAAGCTAACATACGGATATCGTTAGCAATCTTATTTAATGCTACGGCAAGTTGTTTTAAAGCGCCATGCGTTTCTACGATAGCATCGTGAGCTGCTAATGCTTCAAATTTGTTCTCTGCTGTTACGAACGGATGTCCTGTGAATTCGGCAATGTATTTTGCAACCACAACATCATAGCCATTTGGCGTGTTTAAGCCAGTACCTACTGC
Source organism: Sphingobacterium sp. (assembly GCA_040394915.1). Lineage (GTDB taxonomy): Bacteria > Bacteroidota > Bacteroidia > Sphingobacteriales > Sphingobacteriaceae > Sphingobacterium. Next base: position 635 of record JBEBRI010000148.1, on the reverse strand, counting down.
AGTACCACCTAAAGCGACTTCCGATAAATGCGACAATGTGTTTTTTAACGCTTTTAATCCATGATTTAACTGAGCAACATAACCCGATAGTTCTTGGCCTAATGTTAACGGAGTGGCATCCATTAGGTGTGTACGGCCTATCTTAACCACGTTCATGAAGGCTTCTGACTTACTTTTTAAAGTGTCACGAAGTTTCTCCACACCAGGGATTGTAATTTCTACTACGGCTTTGTAAGCAGCGATGTGCATGCCTGTCGGGAAAGTATCGTTTGACGATTGAGACTTATTTACATCATCATTAGCTTTTAAAACAGGTTCACCTTCACCAATTTTACCACCTGCAAGCACTTGCGCACGATTTGCTATAACCTCGTTCACATTCATGTTTGATTGTGTACCAGATCCTGTTTGCCAAATTACTAATGGGAATTGATCGTCTAATTTACCGGCAAGAATTTCGTCACATACTGCTGCAATGGCATCGCGCTTTTCAACAGGTAATACGCCTAATTCGTGGTTTGCATAAGCAGCCGCTTTTTTTAGATAAGCGAAGCCTGCTACGATCTCTTGTGGCATAGAAGCTGCCGGACCAATTTTAAAGTTGTTTCTTGAACGTTCAGTTTGTGCACCCCAGT
>JBEBRI010000147.1:0-9963 GCA_040394915.1 Sphingobacterium sp. | reverse complement strand
GTTGCTATGCTTAAGTTGTGCAGTTTCCGTTCGTGCCCAAGAGGCGGGAACTATTTCTGGCTTAGTGCTAGAAAAGGGGACGAGTACAAGGATTGTCGATGTTAATATTAGTAATTTAAAAAACGGACAGTCCACTCGGACGAATGCTTATGGCGTATTTTCCATTTTTGCGTCTGTAGGTGATACCTTATCGTTTAAAAAGGTAGGATTTGGGCCAACAAAGACCGTTGTTAGAACTTTGGAGGATATTCTAGTCGATCTTCAATCTGGCCTTACAATAGAGACTGTTATTGTCACTCGTAGTTCGAAAGAAGCTGAGATGCGCGGTTATTTAGACGAGTATAAAAAGAAGGGTGTTTACAACGGCGGTCACAATAAATTTGGTACCTACCTAGCCAGTCCTGCCACTGCCCTTTATAATCTATTTGGGCAAGATGCAAAGAATGCGAAGCGTTTCGAAAAATATATGAATCAAGAAGTGGAAGCAACGAAAGTGGATCGTATTTTCAACAGAACATTAGTTACTCAATTGACAAAATTAGAGGGCGATGATTTGCAGTCGTTCATGGATTTATATAGACCTTCTTATAGCACAGCGCAACATTGGGGGCAATATGATATTATGACCTATATTACCAACTCATTCAAATCTTGGGATGCACAAGGGCGTCCAAAGTCGACGCGCCTTCCAAAGCTGGAAATCCCTGAGCAACAAAAATAAACAGCTGACAATCAGCCGTTTAAAATAGGGTTATCTAGTTGTTATTGACTTTGGCATTGGCTTTGCAAAATATCTGTTACTGAAACGAATTAGAAATATTAAGAATAAAATTAGTGGTTATGAAAATGAATAAAAGATTAGCGGTTTATGGATTGACAGTTGCGACTTCAGCGATGTTGTTTGCTAGCTGTTCAACTATTCAAAATACAAGTAGCACAACTAAAGGTGCTGTAGTTGGTACTGCTGCAGGTGGTGCTATTGGTGCATTGATCGGTGGAAAAGCAGGTAATACGGCAGTGGGTGCTATTGCAGGTGCTGTTATCGGAGGTGCTGCAGGTACATTGATCGGTAAGAAAATGGACAAGCAAGCAAAAGAAATCGAGAATACGGTTGCTGGTGCAGAGGTTGAGCAAGTGGGTGAGGGTATTTTAGTGAAGTTTGATTCAGGTATTTTATTTGATTTCAACAGTACAGCATTAAAGCCTACTGCGAAAACAAACATTGCTAAATTGGTTGAAACATTAAACAAGGAACCAGATACTGAAATTCTTGTTCTAGGGCATACCGATAATGTGGGTACATTGCAAGCAAACCAAAAGGTTTCTGATGGACGTGCGGCGTCTGTGAAATCATATGCAGTATCTCAGGGTATCGCAAGTGGTCGTATTAGAACAGAAGGTAAGAATTATTCAGAACCAATTGCATCTAATGATACGGAAGCAGGAAGAGCAGAAAACCGTCGTGTAGAGATTGTAATTGTTGCAAGTAAGAAAATGCAAGAGCAGGCGAAACAAGAAGCTGGTCAATAAGCTTTATTGTTTTTAGAAATATAATGAATCGAGCGAGCTAAAACTAATTTTAGCTCGCTCGATTTTTTTGTTTTAAACCTAAATGACCAAACTATCTCACATACCTCCTTCATCGTTTTGTTAAATTTTAACCAACTGCTGACAAACTGTCATTTCTTTTCGTTTTTATTAGTAACTTTGTACTCTTTGAAAAATGACTATGCTAGAGTTATCACATACTACGAAAACACATGATGAGACGCGCCAAGGGGAAGCTTTGGAGTTAGTGCCTACTGGATTGTCGAATGGACGTAAGCTTTATATAGAAAGCTACGGTTGCCAAATGAACTTTTCAGATAGTGAGATTGTTGCTTCAATTCTTATGGAAAAGGGATATGAAACAACTCGAGATTTTAAGGATGCCGATGTTGTTTTTATCAACACCTGTTCCATTCGCGAAAATGCAGAAACTCGCGTTCGTAATCGCTTAAAAGAGTTTGAGTCGGCCAAAGCGAAGAATCCCGGAATGGTTGTCGGTGTTTTAGGTTGTATGGCAGAGCGCTTGAAAGCAAAGTTCTTAGAAGAAGAGAAGTTGGTCGATGTTGTTGTCGGTCCTGATGCCTATCGGGATTTGCCGAATTTAATTGAAAAAGTTGATGAAGGCGGCCGCGCAGTGAATGTATTGCTATCTCGCGAAGAAACATACGCCGATATTAGTCCTGTCCGTTTAAATTCAAATGGTATTTCTGCTTTCATTTCCATTATGCGTGGATGTGATAACATGTGCTCTTTCTGTGTCGTTCCATTTACGAGAGGTAGAGAACGGAGTAGAGATGCAGAATCTATCGTAAAAGAAGCACAAGGCCTATTTGAAGCCGGCTATAAAGAAGTGACATTATTGGGGCAAAACGTAGACTCTTACAAATATACCGCACCAGTAGCTGACGGTGAAACTCCGAAAGAGACGGTAAACTTTGCGCAATTATTGGCGCTCGTTGCCGAAGTCAGCCCGGAACTTCGCGTTCGTTTTTCCACTTCGCACCCCAAGGACATTACTGATGAAGTTCTTCATACCATGGCACGCTATGATAATATTTGCAAGTATATCCATTTGCCTGTTCAATCGGGTAATAGTAGGGTATTGGAGTTAATGAACAGAACATACGATAGAGAGTGGTACATGGAAAGGGTCGATGCTATTCGTCGTATTATTCCTACTTGTGGTATCTCAACGGATGTGATCACTGGATTCTGCACAGAAACTGAAGAAGAGCATAAAGAAACGTTGTCGATGATGGAATATGTGAAGTATGATTTCGCCTATATGTTTGCTTATTCTGAGCGTCCTGGTACCTTGGCTGCAAAAAGATATGCGGACGATATTCCAGAAGATGTTAAAAAACGTCGATTAACGGAGGTTGTTAATTTACAACGCGAACACAGCTTGTACCGTGTCGAAAATTTTGTGGGAAAAGTGCATCGTGTGTTGATTGAAGGTTTCTCGAAGCGTTCTGACCAAGATTTTTGCGGAAGGAACGATCAAAATACAATGGTTGTTTTTCCGGTTGATGAACGCTATAAGGTGGGAGATTACGTTAATGTATTAGGAGTAAGTTGTACTTCGGCAACATTGATTGGAAAGATCGTTGACTAATATTTATTGCAAATAATAAAGATTTAAATGGATCATCAGGATATCAAGAATAGGTTTGGGATTATTGGAAATTCCCCATTATTGAATCGTGCGATTGATATTGCGCGCCAAGTAGCACCTACCGATATATCGGTTTTGATTCAAGGAGAGAGTGGATCTGGGAAAGAGGTTTTTTCACATATTATTCACCAACTAAGTGGTCGTAAACATGGACCATTCATCGCAGTTAACTGTGGTGCCATACCAGAAGGGACGATTGATTCGGAGCTTTTTGGGCACGAGAAGGGTTCTTTTACAGGGGCACATGAATCTCGTAAAGGCTATTTTGAAGTGGTTGATGGAGGTACTATTTTTTTAGATGAAGTAGGTGAGTTGCCCTTAGGTACACAAGCTCGGTTACTTCGCGTGTTAGAAAGTGGAGAGTATATCCGCGTAGGATCATCTAAAGTACAAAAGACTAATGTTCGTGTGGTTGCCGCAACGAATGTAGATGTATATGAGGCCGTAAAAAGAGGGAAGTTTCGTGAAGATTTGTACTATAGATTAAATACTGTTCCGTTGCGAATTCCTTCCCTTCGTGAGCGTAAAGAGGACATCTATCTATTATTTCGCAAATTTGTGGTCGATTTTGCGGATAAATACAGAACACCTGGTATTCAGCTGACCCCCGATGCGCAAGAATTATTGACAAATTATTCTTGGCCAGGAAATGTTCGACAATTGAAGAACATTGCGGAGCAAATTGCCGTTCTTGAAAAGGAACGTATTGTGAATGCAACAATATTGAGTAATTATATTCCAGTTGAGTCTCAAACGACTTTGCCAATGCCGGTTAAGGAGGCAAATAAGGACAACTTTTCGGAAAGAGATTTATTGTATAAGGTGCTTTTCGATATGCGAAAGGACATGGTGGATTTAAAGAAATTAGTCGTTGAACTGATTCAGAATGGATTTAATCCGGGTACTATCGAGCAGAATTCTCCTTATATTAACCAGTTATATCAAGAAGTACGCCCTGGAAGCTCGAATATTGTGAGTGATGACTATGCAATAACGCAGCCAGCAACACTGACAATTCATAACCCAACTCAACCAAATAATAGTAATAACGATTATTTGACCTACGACACTCAGGATGTCGAGGAAGTGGAAGAATCACTATCTTTGGTCGATAAGGAGTCAGATCTGATTAAAAAGGCCCTCCGCAAGCACAAGGGCAAAAGAAAGGCAGCAGCTCAAGAATTAGGAATCTCTGAGCGTACATTATATAGGAAAATTAAAGATTTAAATCTCGACTAATCTATTAAATTGATGTTTAAGATAAGAGGAATCTCCTTCGTTAGCGTAATGGCTATTTTGATGATCTGTTTAGTACAGGGTTGTGGTGTGAGCTACAGCTTATCGGGAGGTGCAATTCCGGAAAATTTAAAGACTTATTCCGTTGCGTTTTTTGAGAATATCTCGCCAATTGTAAACCCATCATTAAGTCAAACGTTTACCGAGAAACTGAAAGAAACAATTCGTACGCAGTCTAGGTTGAGTCAAGTGAATCAGGACGGGGACGCTACATTCGAAGGTGTTATTACCAACTATGGGATCACCGCTGCAGCTGTGGAGTCCAACACCGATATGGCCGCATTAAGTCGCTTGACGATCACTGTGAAGGTGACGTATAAAAATACTAAGGACGATACCGGGAATAGCGATTTTGAAGAATCATTTACGCAATTTAAAGAGTTTCGTGGTGATTTTACTGGACAAGAGAATTCACTTTCCCAAGAGATCGTAAAAATGCTCGCTGAAGATATCTTTAACAAGGCGTTTAACAATTGGTAATCTACTTATAGAACACGATGGATCAACTAAATATATTTAGAAAGGCATTAGAAAATCCCCTAGAAGTGACAGAGGCGGATTTTCAATTTTTACTTTCCAAATATCCATATTCCCAGCCTATAGTTTTTGCGAATGAACGTCGTAAGCAATTAGCAGAACAGTCTGTTGATAAACAGCGAACGTTATTGTATGCTTACAACGCTTTTTGGCTTCGAGATTATTTACAAAAACCCCTAAATGATATCCCTGAAATCGAAGTCGACTCGGATGAATATGTTAGTTTTGAGGAGTTAAGCAGTCAGCCTGATGCTGAGGAGGCGGAACCTATTTCTTCGATCGAAGAGGAGTTTGTCGATCCTAAAGCTATGGAAGAAGAACTGCCTACTCCTGATGAGCATATCGATCAAAAAAATCAATCTTCAAGTGTTGAGCAGCATGCGATTGCTGAGGAAGAGGAAACTGTTGAAGATGAAATCGATGAAAGTCAGCTTTTTGATTATGAGCGCTATGCCTTAGGGGCGAAACCACGACACAGTTCGAAGCACCTTACAAGGGACGAAGAAGAACCTTTACATGAACAGGCAATTACGGAAGATGTTATTCTCCCAAGTCTAGGAACAGAAGAGGAAACTACTTCGGAGGAGAACATTAGCTTATATAATGATGAGTTAATGCCTTATAGTTTCCGTTGGTGGCTTTATAAGACGCGTTTAGAACATGCGGACACTTACCAACCTTTTGCTCAGCCCATTCTCCCAAAGCCTCAGAAAGGACAGTTTGATCCGCGCAAATTGGATGAAGCAATATTAGATCAACAAATTCGTGAAAATATATTTCACCTTCAGAATCCCGAGGATAAGTTGAGCGAGCGTTTTAAAAAAGAAACCGTTGAGTTTAATCCAGTTCAAGAGACGGACGAGGTAATCGAACGATTTATTCGCGAGGAGCCTCAAATTCAACCGCCGAAGGCAGAAGAAATAAATAATGAAAATAAGGCTCGTCGCAGTTCTGAGGACCATTTGTCTGTCGTTACAGAGACCTTAGCAAACATTTATGAAGGCCAAGCAATGTATGTAAAAGCGATTCAAGTATTTAAAAAATTAATTTCCGAGAATCCAGAAAAAAAATCGTACTTTGCGACCCGAATTAAAGAGTTAGAACAAAAGTTATAAATAGAAATATAGAAATGACAACCTTATTTATTATCCTTATCATTTTAGTGAGCTTATTATTATCGTTCTTCGTATTAATACAAAATCCAAAAGGTGGAGGTTTATCTTCCGGATTTTCAGGCGGAGCTAACTTAATGGGAGTGCAACGTACTGGCGATATCTTAGAAAAAGGTACTTGGATTTTAATTATCGCGTTGATGGTATTCAGTTTAGCGATTAACATCGTTGGTCCATCAGCTTCAGCCGCAGGTGGTTTAAGTGATCAAATCGAGGCGCCAGCACAAGGCCCTAGCTTAAACTTGAACCCGAATGCTAATCCAACAGGCACCACAACGCCTGCAACTGGAACGACTGCTCCTGCTACGCAAGCGCCGGCAGCGACCGATTCAACAAAATAAGATAAGTCGACAAAATACATTGAAAGCCTTGTTCATTCGGACAAGGCTTTTCCTTTTTCCGCGCATAGCGGTATTCGCCCGCTATTGGCGCATGGAGCTCGTCATTTTGACAAGATGACACAATCGTTATTTATATTTTGTCAGGATTTTTCATTAAAAAATGACAATAATGACAAAAAAATATAGGCATTTCCAATTGGCATAGTTACTGATGCTTTAGCGGAAAGAAGACAATTAAAAACATAAAAACTGATATACAATTATGGCTTTAAGTATTAAACCTATCGGAGACAGAGTAGTAGTAGAGCCTGCTCCAGCAGAAGAAAAAACAGCATCAGGTATCTACATTCCTGACACTGCGAAAGAAAAACCATCTCAAGGAACTATCGTAGCAGTAGGTACAGGAAAACCTGAAGAACCTCTTACTGTTCAAGTTGGTGACAAAGTATTATACGGGAAATACGCTGGCACCGAGATCACTTATGAAGGTAAAGAATATTTAATTATGCGTGAGGCTGATATCTACGCAGTTCTGTAATTCAATCAATCTAATTTTAACAGTTAAACGATAGTTGATGCTTTGACTTCGGGTCGGCTGAGGCTATCTGAATACAATTTTAACAACAATGGCAAAACAAGTAAAATATAACGTTGAAGCTCGTGACGCACTGAAAAAAGGTGTTGATACATTAGCAAATGCAGTAAAGGTAACATTAGGACCTAAAGGTCGTAACGTAATTATCGAGAAGAAATTCGGTTCTCCAGCAATTACAAAAGATGGTGTTACAGTGGCTAAAGAAATCGAATTGAAAGATGCTTTAGAGAACATGGGTGCACAAATGGTAAAAGAAGTTGCTTCCAAAACAGCTGATCAAGCTGGTGATGGTACAACTACTGCAACGGTATTAGCGCAAGCGATTGTTGCTCCGGGTATCAAATCGGTGGCTGCGGGTGCTAATCCAATGGACTTGAAACGTGGTATTGACAAAGCGGTAAGTGCAGTTGTAAATAACTTGAAAGCACAATCTCAAGTAGTTGGTGCGGACAATAATAAAATTAAACAAGTTGCTTCAATCTCAGCGAACAATGATGAAATCATCGGTTCTTTAATTGCTGAAGCAATGGAAAAAGTTGGAAACGACGGTGTAATTACGGTAGAAGAAGCGAAAGGTACAGAAACAGAAGTAAAAACTGTTGAAGGTATGCAATTCGACCGCGGTTACTTATCTCCATATTTCGTGACGAACTCTGACAAAATGGAGGCTGAATTAGACAGTCCTTACATTTTGATCTACGACAAGAAAATTAGTAACATGAAAGAATTGTTGCCAATTTTGGAGAAACAAGTTCAAACTGGTAAACCATTATTAATTATCGCCGAAGATTTAGACGGAGAAGCGTTGGCTACCTTAGTAGTAAACAAGATTCGTGGTTCACTGAAAGTTGCTGCTGTAAAAGCTCCAGGTTTCGGAGATCGCCGTAAAGCGATGTTAGAAGATATCGCAATCTTAACTGGTGGAACAGTGATCTCGGAAGAAAGAGGTTATAAATTAGAAAATGCTGAATTATCATACTTAGGACAAGCGGAGAAAGTTTTAATAGATAAAGATAACACGACGATTATCAACGGTGCAGGTGTAGCTGATGATATTAAGGCTCGTGTTGCTCAAATTCGTTCGCAAATTGAAACGACAACTTCGGACTACGATCGTGAGAAATTACAAGAGCGTTTAGCTAAATTATCTGGCGGTGTTGCTGTATTATATGTTGGAGCAACTACTGAAGTTGAAATGAAAGAGAAGAAGGATCGTGTTGACGATGCTTTACACGCGACTCGTGCGGCAGTAGAAGAAGGTATTGTTGCTGGAGGTGGTGTTGCTTTCATTCGTGCGACAGAAGCATTAGCGGACCTTAAAGGTGATAATGAAGATGAGCAAATCGGTATTGATATTATCAAACGTGCAATCGAGGAGCCTTTGCGTCAAATCTGTGCAAACGCAGGTATTGAAGGTGCAGTAATCGTTCAAAAAGTAAAAGAAGGAACAGCAGACTTTGGTTACAATGCACGTACGGATAAGTATGAGAACTTAATTGCAGCAGGTGTTATTGATCCTACTAAAGTTTCTCGTGTTGCTTTGGAAAATGCAGCTTCTGTTGCTTCGATGTTGTTAACAACAGAATGTGTTCTTGCAGACGATCCAGAAGAGAATCTTGCAGGTGCTGGCGCTCCTCCAATGGGCGGCGGTATGGGCGGCATGATGTAAGCTCAAATAAATATTTAAAGGAAATAGCTGTCTCAAAAAGACAGCTATTTTTTTGATTGCTTTTTTAGCATAGATTTTGTTGAATCTAGAATCACGCGTAATGGATAAACATAAATAAAATGGAATACTCGCCAACCCTAATTACTATTCTTATTTTCTTAATTGGCTTTGTGCTCGTTTACTTCGTATGGAATAAGGTGGGTAATAAAAAAATTGTAAATCCTGTCATTCCAACAAAAGAGACAATATTGAAAGTATTAACGGACGACGTGAAGTTCTTTGTTCAGTTAAATCATGAGCAGCAGGAGACGTTTGTCAACAGGGTGGAGTATTTCCTTCAAACAACTAAAATAACCCCAGAAAAAGGCGTTAAAATTAATGATGAGCATCGCGTTTTAGTCGCCGCAAGCGCAACGATTCCGTTGTTTCATTTCAAGTCTTGGTCTTATGAGAATTTGGACGAAGTACTGATCTATCCAGAGGTCTTCAATGAGAAATATAATACAGAGGAAAACGGTCGAAATATACTAGGCATGGTTGGAGATGGTGCAATGAACAGAAAGATGATCTTGTCACTTCCTGCATTGCTCGCAGGCTTTCAACAGAATTCGGCAAACAACACCGCAATACACGAGTTTGTACACCTCATTGACAAGGCGGACGGCGAAGTAGATGGTGTTCCTGAATATTTAATCCCAAAAGAATTGGTTGAACCTTGGCTGAAAGAAATGCATGAAACTATTTCCTTGATTAAGCGCGATAAATCAAATATTCGAGACTACGCAGCGACTAATCAAGCGGAATTTCTTGCAGTCGTTTCAGAGTATTTCTTCCAAAAACCAAAGTTGCTTAGAGAAGACCATCCTGAACTTTATGAACTTCTCGATGAAATCTATAATGATAGGAAGGACTTACGATAATCCTTAGATTTCTTTTTGAATCTCGGATTTCAAAGGCCCTTGAAACTGTTTATCGATGATTAGGATAGCGACTGGACGTATTTGGTAACTTTGTTTTTCTCCCAATACTTCCTTATAAGTCACTGCAATTTCCTTTCCTTGTTTTTCTAAAATAATGTTGTCGATTGTCGGTGTTAAGTCTGAGCTTGCCGTGATAATCGCGATTACGTA
>JBEBRI010000146.1:0-10007 GCA_040394915.1 Sphingobacterium sp. | reverse complement strand
ATTTTTGTAGTGAACGTTGTGTGTTAAAATCTTTTCTGTTGTTTTTTAAGTGCCCAGTTAAGTGAGCAATTCTCTTAGTGAATAAAGCTACTTGTCCTTCTGCAGAACCAGTGTTTGCTGCTGCACCTGCAAATTCTGCGAAGATGTCTGCTTTGTACTCTTTACTTAAATACATTCTTGAATAATATTGAAGCGTTAAAAAAATTATTAATTGGATGCAAAGATAGCATGTCCAATTGGATTGTTAAAATTTATTTCTAGAAAATGTTTAAAAACAGACATTTAGTCTGATTAGACTTTAATATAAATTCGTTTTTTGTCAAGCCAGTAACATATCACCCACATCATAGCAAGAAACACAAGCGAATAGGCGAACGAACCTAGCTCTGGAGGTCCGGGTAATTGGGCACATATATTTTTGTAAAACCAATTCAGCGGATTGCTAAACATGGCTTCACCGGCTTCGTTTTCTCCTACCGGTATTCGAATCAATCCTAATGCTTTTGGTAGTAATCCGCTTAAAACAAAGATAAATAAAGGATTTTTTCCAAAGACGTCAAAGAACTGCGTTAGTTTGTTTTTTACTCCTTGCACTTCGATATACCAAATCATTCCGCCAATTGTCATGATACCTAGACCTGTAGTGTAAAGAACGTAAGAACTAGTCCATATCTTTTTGTTAATCGGGAATCCTAAAGACCATGCCCATGCAAGTACTACAAGGATAAATCCGGTTACAAATAAGCCCGACAGTAATTTAAAGTGCGGTTCCTTACTTGCTGGAACCTTTGTCCACAACCAATTAACTGTGCCCTGATTTTTAATAAATACGCCAGCCAAGTATCCGAATACAACTTGTACAATAGCAGGTAAAGTGCTCATTAAACCTTCTGGATCGAATGGAATACCTTCCCCTTTATACATATGGGCAACGCCTAGAATAGCTTTATCATAGTTCGTCCCAAACCAAGTTTCTAACGAGTAAGGATCCCCAGTTCCTAAAAATGCACATAAGCCCCAATAGGAGAATAGTATAATGGCAGAAATATAGATCAGATTACGAGGTTTAAAGTAATACGCTAATACCGAAGCAAAGAAGTAAGCAATAGCTATTCGCTGCAAAACACCCAATATGCGCACGCCTTTTTCAGGGTCGGTGCTACTAACCCATTCCCGGAACTGTAATGCACCATCAACCCATTGTACAAAGGGAAACCAATTTAACCCTAAGCCAATCAAGAAGATAAGAATCGTTCTTTTGATTACTTTTTTCCAAAATATCATGTCGCCTGCTTCTTGTAAACGAGGGATAACGAAAGACATGGCATTTCCCACGGCAAACAAGAAAAAAGGAAACACTAAATCGGTCGGTGTGCAGCCATGCCAAGGAGCATGTTTCAGGGGAGCGAACATATGCGACCAGGTTCCTGGATTGTTCACCATGATCATCAGAGCGACTGTGGCGCCCCGAAATACATCTAAGGAGTAATAACGTTGTTTCATAGCTAATAATTGAAACGAAGTTACAATTATTAGCCGGATCGGAGGTGTTTTTATCGTTTTTTGATAGATCAGAAAGACAGCTGGAGTAGCAATTAATCCACAACATTTTAACAATGCTGTTGTAACTTATTAAATAATTTAAGAAGTATTTGGATGTTATATAATTTTTAATTTAACTTTACGATAATATTACCAAACTATAAAAAGTGGACAAGCTTAAATTATCGATAATCAGGCGTTTATATTTCGCGGGTGCGCAATCGATTGCAGAGATAAGCTCTGCCGTCGGCAAGAGCGTACCTAATATCACAGCCTCAATCAACCAGCTTGTGGAAGCAAATATTGTTGTTCAAAACGGATTAGCGCCGTCGACTGGGGGGCGAAGAGCCGCTAGCTTTGTCTTGAATGCAGAAGCGCGTCCATCAATACTATCGGTTGCGGGTGACCAATATTAGACCTCTGTCGTTGTTTTAGATTTTGCAAATAAACCGCGGACAGAAATCATGACAGAAAACATTCGATTAGCTGAGCAAGATGCCTTTGCCAAAATATGCGCATTAATTTCAAAAGCAATGGAGCATGTAAAGAAAGATTCTGTTTTTATGATTGCACTAACGATTCCAGGTTTTGTGGATAGTTTGGAAGGAATTAACAATTCTTTCGCTACAGACACCCCATTATATAACATCGGAGGGAATATTGAAAAGGAATTCGAGCTTCCAACGTTTGTGGAGAATGACTCCACTGCGATTGCTATTGCTGAGTATAATTTCGGGCAAGGAAAAGATGCTAAGGATGTTATGGTGGTCAACTTGAATTGGGGGGTAGGTTTAGGGATGATTATCGATGGTGATTTGTACAGAGGACACAGTGGTTACGCTGGGGAGTTTAGTCATATCCCACTTTCGAATATGAGTAAATTATGTTCATGCGGGAAGAAAGGTTGTTTGGAAGTCGAAGCTTCCTTAATTGCGGCAAGAGATTCCGCAAATGAGATGTTAGCCTCCGGAGAAGAATCGGTTTTACAATCATCATACGCTAAAAAGGGATTTATTACAGGCGACGAACTTTTAGAAGCATCCGAGGGGGGCGATCAATTAGCAATTAAAGCCGTACGTAGGATTGGTTACATGTTGGGGAAAGGAATAGCGACCCTAATTCATATTATTAATCCAGAAAAGGTTGTGATTTCTGGACGCGGAGCAAAAGCAAAGCGGGTTTTATTACCGGAGATTCAAAGTGCCTTATTAGAGTTTGCTATTCCCAGACTTTCTAAAAATACGAAAATTGAGTTCTCCGAAATAACTGATATACAATTACTAGGATCCTGTTGCGTCGCAGTCGGCAACATGGACAAAACCATAATGAAAGCAATTAACTGAATTATAATTTTAAAACATCAACAATGAGCAATTTTTACTTAAAATGTTGCAGTCTATCGTTACTTATGTTCTTAAGCATAACAACGATTTTCGCACAACAAGCTGTTACCGGGAAAGTAACAGACGGTAATACAGGAGTTGCGGGCGTAAGTGTGACGGTGGTAGGGACAACGCGTGGAGGGCAAACTGATGTCAATGGTAACTATTCTGTACACGCATCAAATGGTGAAAAACTACGTTTTTCTATTTTAGGGTTCGTGACACAAACAATAACGGTTTCTTCGACAACGCACAATGTTGTCCTTCAATCAGACGAGGGGAATATTGATGAGGTGGTTGTTACCGCTATGGGCATTAAGCGTGAAGAACGAAAGCTAGGTTATGGAGTATCTACGATTAAGTCCGAAGATATTGTCCGAACCTCTCCAACAAACTTGGCTTCAGCGCTCTACGGTAAAGCAACGGGCGTCGGGATCAGTTCAAATCCTGGTGGAGCAACAAGTGCGGTCGCTATGGACGTACGCGGTTTAAATTCGATGAGTAATCCAAGACAGCCATTAATGGTTGTTGACGGAGTAATAAGTCGAAATGGTGAAGCAAATAACAATGGTTTTTGGGATTCTCCGCGCATTCAAGGAAATGGTATCTTAGATATTCATCCTGAGAATATTGAAAGTATCTCCATCCTAAAAGGAGCGGCAGCAACTGCTCTTTACGGTTCCGAAGCTGGCTCAGGAGCAATTATCATTACGACAAAGAGCGGTAAGGGCGCTAAAGGTTTTGGTGTTGACATTAACACAAGCTATGGTTTGGAGAATGTGGCGATCGTACCGGAGTATCAGTCCGTATTTGGACAAGGTTGGGATAGAGCAACTAACTTGCAATCTACAGGTAATGAAGAAGGTTGGGTTACAATAAAAGTTGATGGAAAAGATTATCAGAGACCATGGGCAAATCAATGGGCGCACTTTGGTCCTAAATATGATGGTCGTGAAATCTACTATTTTGACGGTTCTATTAGAAAATACGAGCCATATAAAGATAACTGGAAAAATTTCTATAAAACCGGATTCAGTGCTGTGAACAACGTTGCGATTTATGATGCAAATGAGAAGTTTAATTACAGATTTTCGTATGCTAGAAACGATTATTCAGGCGTGATGGAAGGTGGAGATCAAGGCAAGAATACTTTTAACTTAAATTCTAGTTTAAACATTACTCCTAAAATAAAGTTTGATTTAGTTGCGAACTACATGCAAGAAAAAGTAGACAACAGACCATGGCAAATTGATCGTATAACGAACAACTACAGTGGTTTCTTGTCTCCTACGATTGACATGAATACTCTTCGGGCTCATTATAAAACTTCGGAAGGATACAAATATGTAACGTTCGCCAATAGAGTTAGAAATCCGGAGGAAGCTTTTAAGTACAATATAGTTGGTGGGGATATTTTAGATTATTATTGGACGCAATTGGAACGTAGTTACATTGAAAATACAAATCGTTTAATGGCTTCTGGTACATTGACATATAATGTACTTGATAATTTGAGCTTACGTGGTCGTATTGGTACTGACTACACTGGGTATCAGAACGAAAATAAAGAGCCGAATGAGTTTAGTAATGCATTTGGAAAAAGTGGTTATTACAGCACTGCATTTAATCGCTTTAATTATACCTATGGTGATTTCTTGTTGACGTTTAATCAAGACTTAAGCGAGAAGATTAAATTGAACGTACAGTTAGGTTATCAAGCTACAAAAAAGGAATTGCGTTACTCTTCCCAAAATACAGAAGGGGGATTGGCACAAGAGAACTGGTTTAGCTTCAACAATTCAAATAATACACCTAGAGGGAATTCAAGTCGAGCATTCGAAACTAAAGATGGGATATTTGCGATCGTAGGTTTTGATATTGACGACAATTTATTTATTGAAGGTTCAGTTCGTCAAGAAAGAACGTCAACTTTAGCACCAGGAAATAATGTTTTCTACTATCCATCGGTTAGTGCAGCTTTCGAACTGAGTAATGCGATTAAAATGCCGTCATTCGTCACTTATAGTAAGCTAAGAGCATCATACGGTGAAGTCGGTAACCCTCCAGGAAATTATTCAGCAAACGTGGTTTATAATACAACGGTAATTAATGGGGCGCTTTCCTATTATCTGACTGGTAAAGCAGGAAATGACCTATTAAAAAATGAGCGAAAAAGAGAAATTGAATTTGGATGGGAAAATAAACTATTCAATGGACGTGCAGGGTTTGATCTTACTTATTATAATAATACAATTCACGATCAAATCAATGATTTATCTGTTCCCTCAACGATGGGTGCGTCAAGCATTTTATATAACGTTGGAAAAATGAGAAACCAAGGTGTAGAATTAGCTTTAAGTGGAACTCCTATTAAAACCGAAGATTTTACTTGGTCGACAAAATTGAATGTCGCATTTAACAAAAACAAATTGCTGTCATTGAATGAAAATTTGAGATTAACGGAGCTTCAGCATTCAAGTATTGATAATGGGTCATTGATTATAAAGTCTACCCCTGGTAGTGCAGCATACGATATTTACGGTTATGAATTATCGAAGAACGATAAAGGCCAATTGATTGTCGATGATAATGGTTATTACGTACCTGATTTCACTTCTGAAAACGCATTGAAGAAACTAGGTAATTTACAACCAAAATCGGTTGGAGGCTTTATTAATGACTTCCGTTACAAGGATTTGGCGCTAAATGTTGTTGTAGATTATAAATGGGGCGCGCAAATTCATTCTAACTCGCTTCAATTTGCAAAAAGTGGTGGTTTGTTGGAAGAAACACTATTTGGACGTGATGCGGAGCATGGCGGAATCCCATACTATGTTGATGCAAATGGTAATAATGTTAGAGTTGCAGACGGAGCGACTGCTGGTCCTGGAGGACAAAAGGTTTATCATGACGGTATGATCATGGACGGTGTATTGGCTGATGGTACGATAAATGAAAAGATTATTGAAGCTCCTAATTATTATGTAAACACGTACTATTGGGGTGCCTATCCTGGTTCAGGTTTAGCAGGAACTTACGCCTCTGCAGTATATGATAATAACTATATAAAAATGAGAGAGGTAGCACTTACATATTATTTGCCGACTTCTTTTGCAAAGAAAATTAAGGCTCAAAACTTATCTGTTACAGCGTTTGGTCGAAATTTGTTTTACTTCTATAAATCACTACCGCATCTAGATCCAGAAGCCGGTGTTGGAACTAATTACGTAAGTCGTGCTGCTGTAGGTGGATCGGGAGCTGCAGCTAGATCTTATGGACTTACACTTCGCCTAACTTTCTAATTTTTTGAACTATGAAAAAGATATTCAAATATATATCCATCCTAATCGCGACAACTATCTTTCTAAATAGCTGTAAGCAATCGGAATTCGATGAGAATTATTACAATCCAGAGAAATCGGTTTCTGCGTCGTTGGAAGGATTATTCACAGGGTTTTTATACAACAATTCTTTTGAAAACCGTAATACAATTCTGCCGCGCTATTGGAACTTGGCAACTTTCCAGGTGCCGATGCCAGCACGCTATGCACAGGTTGTAGGGTATACCAATGCAACCGGTCGTTATGAGCAAAGTACTGCATATGCTCAACAACGTTGGGAGTATTTTTACAATACTTATATGTCAGGTTATCGTTCCATGGAAAAGAAGTTTTCAACTTTATCCGTTGATGAACAAGCTGAATATTTACCGTTCATGGAGGTTGCAAAAGTTTTGCTTTACGATCAAGCGGCACAAGTAATCGATATGTGGGGTGACATCCCGTTTACAGAAACTGGAAAATTAATTTTAGAAAGTGGTTCTTTGCAAAATGCTAAATATGACTCAGCCGAAGAGTTGTACGATTTCTACATCAGTGACTTAAAACGTATCTCTGATTATCTAAATACATTGGAATTTAATGCTGCTAAGAAAACATTATTCGACATTAACGATATTTTCTTTAAGGGGGATATGAATAAATGGAAATTATATTCTAATTCATTACGTCTTCGCTTAGCCATGAGAATTTCGTTCAAGAGCGAATCTAAAGCGAAAACCGTTGCGCAAGAGATTCTAAATAATGCAGCGAAGTACCCAGTTGTGTCTACCGTAGCCGATAATCTTGCAATCAAAGCTGAAGGCGATATTCTACGCTCCATTGTCAATAAGCATGAAGGCGGTATTCGCGGAGGTTTACAGGGAACGAGTGCTCCTGGAAAAATGATCAATGAGATTATGTCTCCAAGTGGAGATCCACGTTTGAAAGTGTTGTTTTCTAAAAACTATGCTGGTAAATTCATTGGTGTTAATGAAGACTGGAATGAAAATAGACAAACCGATTCTATAGGTAAGCAGTACTTCTCTCGCGTTGACTCGGCAACGTTCAGTAGAAACGATCAGTTCCCAGGGATTATAATAACCGCTGCAGAGGTAAGTTTTTTCAAAGCCGAAGCTCTAGAGCGTTGGGGTATTGGAACCGGAACAGCAAAAGAGGCTTATGAAAGCGGAATTCGTCAGTCCATCGATTACTACTATCAAATTAACGCTTCTAACCAAAATTCTGATGGTACAAGTTATGTTGCTAAAGTAAAACCCACAGCCTCAGAAATCTCGACGTTCCTAGCAAATCCAAAAGTTTCTTACGCAGGGAGTAGTGAGCAAAAGCTAGAGAAAATTGCTACCCAACAATGGATCAATTTCGGGGTAATTCAAGCATATCATGCTTGGGCGGAAGTTCGTAGGACGGGTTATCCTAAATTAAATTTTATTAGTGACGCGACCTCTCCTAATGCCAAAGTTCCCCCAGCTAGATTATTATACCCGAGTACTGAGCGAGAGTTAAATAAGGATAATTACGCAAAGGTAGCTGATAAAGATCGTGTCGATGTCAAAGTGTTCTGGCACGTAAAATAATTGGTCAGTAATTACGCGATTAACAATTAACAAATCACACAAACTATTATTTTTGTTAAAATGAGGAATTCCTAAAAGACAATGTCTGATAGGAATTCTTCTTTTATAACCATTTCTCTTTATCGAAATCATTTAATTGAATCAGTAATTTAGTGTGGTAAAAACTATTGCCGCATTCATCACAACAATATCCATGAAAAAATTAAGCCTATTATTTTTATTTATCACGTACTTATTATGTGCCAATGCGCAGGAAAAAAAAGCGCAGTGGTTAGAAGATGCCCGTTATGGTATGTTTATTCATTGGGGTTTATACAGTGCAACGGAGGGAATTTGGAAAGGCGAGCGATTGCGGCACCCAAACAATTATGCCGAATGGATACGTTATCGAAATCGAATTGGCGAAGCTGAATATGGCGAACTCGCTAAGCGTTTTGACTGGGCGAAGATCAACCCCGAGGAATGGGTGTTATTGGCGAAAAAAGCAGGCATGAAATATATCATCATTACTTCAAAGCATCATGATGGTGTGGCATTATGGGATACGAAAATAGGAGATTACTCATTACCCAAGTTGAGTGGCTCGAATCGAGATGTAATCAAGGAAATTGCCGATGCTTGTCGCAAGCACAACATGAAGTTAGGATTTTATTACTCGCACTGGATAGATTGGCAGCATCCCTATGCTTGGAATCACAACCAAGAGGTTACTGGGCGTGTGACCGATGCACAATACAATCAATATTGGCAGGAGAAGGTAATCCCTCAAGTTCGAGAACTCTTGACAAATTATGGAGACGTTGCCTTAATGTGGTTCGATATGTGGATTCCTTATCAACAAAGTATAATTAAAAAGGAACAGCTGAAACAATTGGCGAATCTCATTCATGCTATTCAACCGAATTGTTTAATCAATTCACGATTGGGATTGCCGATAAGCAATGAGCATGTAGACTTTGAAACGCTGGGTGATAATGTGTTTGGAGAAGCCTATACCGACCATGTGTGGGAGACGCCAGGTACTATAGCCCATTCTTGGGGCTTTAACGCGTTAGAATCGGAATGGAAATCCACCAACCAAATCTTCCAATCCTTGATTAACAATGTAAGTCTGAATGGCTCTTACACCTTGAATATAGGGCCTAGAGCAGACGGAACGGTACCCTATGAAGGTGTAGAACGGCTGGAAACGATCGGGACGTGGTTAGCGACGTACGGGGAAGCATTATATGCCAACAAAGGCGTAAAACTGCGAAGTACACAACACGACTGGGGAAAAATCACACAGGATAAAACGGGCAAAACGTTGTATCTACATGTTTATAATTGGCCGCTGGACAAGATTCTGCGTGTTTCTGGATTGATGGGTAAACCTCAAAAAGTAGAATTGCTAACAGCAAATGGAACCCAGCCACTCAGCTATGATCAATGGGGGACTTCTTTGCATATACATGTCCCTGACGAGCAAGCCGATCCTTATGTGTCGGTTATCAAATTAACATTTGACGAAGTTTATCTAGATGAGCAGGTCGTTGGGGAGTCTACTTTTGGCGGATACGCTTTAAATGCACGCAATATCGTCACACCAAATATCAGTCTTAAAGCATTTGATGGAACAAGACCCGACTATTTGGATTTAAAAGCAGATCAGGAAATAGCCTGGAAAGTATATTTACCAAAGGCCGGGAAATACCAGCTGACCAGCAATATTCATAACGGGAATAAGCAAGCGGTGGCATTAAACATAAAAGTGCAACGATTGTCTCTAGAAGCTAGTGCTGCGGCGAAGAAATACAAAAAAGATTATCAAATCCTAGCGAATCCAAACGGAAAAGTTACTGTGGAGCCTAACGAGAATTGGTATGTGGAAGAGTTCTTAGATCAAGCTGTTGGGGTCTTCGAGGCTGACCGACCAGGGTACTACGAGGTTCATTTTTCCGCCACACAGCCCGTATGGTTTAACAAGATTTGGATGGAAGAGCTAAAATAATATCTCATTAAGAAACATTCCCTTCCTAGCGGTGAAAAAATAAATCGGTTCTAGGATTAGGGCAGAAATTTTATTTACCTTTGTGCGATTAAAAAGGTCAAAATTAAATTGATGCATTCCAATTGACGCAAATGCATCACAATGAAAACACAATGAGTTATAACGAAAAGAAAGTAAC
>JBEBRI010000145.1:0-10048 GCA_040394915.1 Sphingobacterium sp. | reverse complement strand
CAAAAGCCATGCTATATGGAATCGGATTGACCGATGCCGATATGGATAAGGCTCAAGTTGGTATTGCAAGTATGGGTTATGATGGGAACACCTGTAATATGCACCTGAATGATTTGGCGGCCGTCGTCAAAAAGGGAATTTGGGACAACAATTTGGTGGGCTTAACCTTTGGAACTATTGGCGTGAGCGACGGAATGAGCAACGGTACAGATGGTATGCGCTACTCCCTAGTTTCTCGTGATGTTATTGCAGATAGTATTGAAACTATTTGTGGTGGGCAATATTACGATGGTGTTGTTGCCATTCCTGGCTGTGATAAGAATATGCCTGGTGCAATCATGGCGATGGGCAGACTTAACCGCCCCGCAATAATGGTATATGGCGGAACCATTGCCCCAGGACATTATAAAGGAGAAGAATTAAATATCGTATCGGCATTTGAAGCCTTAGGGAAGAAAGTAGCAGGTACAATTTCTGATGAAGACTACGATGGCGTTATCAGACATACTTGTCCAGGCGCTGGAGCTTGTGGTGGTATGTATACTGCAAATACCATGGCATCGGCAATCGAGGCGATGGGCATGAGCTTGCCGTATTCATCTTCTAACCCGGCAACATCAAAAGAAAAACAAGATGAATGCCTGGAGGTGGGTAAATACATCCGTATTCTCCTAGAAAAAGATATCAAACCTTCGGATATCATGACGCGTAAAGCATTCGAAAATGCGATGCGTACGATCGTTATCCTAGGCGGTTCAACAAATGCGGTTTTACACTTTATCGCCATGGGTAAATCGGTAGGTGTAGACATTACGCCAGACGATTTCCAACGCATGTCTGATGAAACACCAGTGCTGGCGGATTTCAAACCATCTGGTAAATACTTGATGCAAGACTTACATCAATATGGTGGTATCCCAGCGGTATTACGTTATTTATTAGACGAAGGTCTTCTTCATGGAGACTGTTTAACGGTTACGGGAAAGACCATGGCGGAAAACTTAGCTGAAGTTAAATCGATCATGGATTACAATCAGCCGATCATACAACCTTTGGCAAGTCCAATCAAAGCAACGGGTCACTTACAAATTCTATACGGAAACTTAGCGGAACTAGGATCCGTAGCGAAGATTTCTGGTAAGGAAGGTGAAAAGTTCACGGGTCCGGCACGTGTTTTTGATGGTGAGCATGATTTAGTGGCAGGAGTTTCAACAGGTAGAATCAAACCTGGGGATGTCATCGTCATTAAAAACGAAGGTCCAAAAGGAGCGCCGGGAATGCCTGAGATGCTTAAACCAACTTCTTTAATTATCGGCGCTGGCTTAGGTACTTCAGTCGCTTTAATTACGGATGGACGTTTCTCGGGGGGAACGCATGGGTTTGTCGTTGGACATATCACGCCAGAAGCCTATGAGGGCGGACTTATTGGCTTAGTGCAAGATGATGATATTATTGAAATCGATGCTGTTGACAACAAGATTAATTTGAAAGTTTCGGAGGAAGAAATTGCTGCGCGCCGTGCTAACTGGACACAACCTGCTTTGAAAGTAAGCAAAGGGGTCTTATACAAATACGCAAAGACTGTTGCAAATGCATCGGAAGGATGTGTAACCGATCAATAATCAATTGATTGAAACAGTTCGACGAAATATACAGCTAGATTCAAAAGCGAAAATAAATAGGATATAAACTACAATTGGAAACAAATTAGGCAAGCATAGTGATTAAAACTGTCATCGTGAATAAACTTACTTTAACAATAAACTTTCAGCAACAGTTCTTAATGCTATCGTCTAAAGTCTAAAATCTATATACAATGAGTACACTTGAAAAAACGGAAACATTGGAAGCTACTACCATAGCTGCAAACACGCAAATCAGTGGTTCGCAAGCGGTATTAGAGGCCTTAATCCACGAGGGCGTGGATACCGTATTCGGGTATCCGGGTGGTGCGATTATGCCAATTTATGATGCGTTGTATGATTACAACGATAAATTGAAGCATATTTTGGTACGTCACGAACAGGGGGGAATTCATGCTGCACAGGGATATGCACGTACATCAGGACGTGTGGGTGTAGCGTTTGCAACGAGTGGTCCTGGCGCAACAAACCTGGTCACAGGCTTAGCGGACGCTATGATCGATAGCAATCCTGTGGTCTGTATTACAGGCCAAGTATTCGCTTCTTTACTAGGAACCGATGCATTCCAGGAAACTGACGTGATCAACATTACGACACCGGTCACCAAATGGAATTATCAGGTGACCGATGCAACCGAAATTCCAAGTGTATTAGCAAAAGCATTTTACATAGCAAAAACAGGACGTCCAGGTCCAGTCTTAATCGATATCACGAAAAACGCACAACTACAGCTTTTCGATTACGAAGGTTATAGCAAGTGCAACCATGTACGTTCTTACCGCCCTACCCCTATCGTTCGTAAAGAATATGTTGAAGCGGCGGCACGTGTTATCAACGAGGCTAAAAAACCATTCGTACTATTTGGACAAGGAGTAATTTTAGGAAAAGCGGAAGAGGAATTCAAACGTTTTATTGAGAAGAGTGGCTTTCCTGCTGCTGCAACTGTCATGGGCTTAAGCGCGCTTCCGACAGATCACCCACTCCACGTAGGTATGCTAGGTATGCATGGGAACTATGCTCCGAACGTGATGACCAACGAATGTGATGTGTTGATTGCGATTGGGATGCGATTTGACGACCGCGTTACTGGGCGTTTAGATAAGTATGCGAAACAAGCGAAAGTAGTTCACTTGGATATAGACCCGGCGGAGATTGATAAAAACGTCAAAGCAGCGGTTCCGGTATGGGGAGATTGTAAAGAGACACTTCCTATGTTGACTGCCTTATTAGATAAAAACGATCACAGCGCTTGGTTACAGCAATTCCGCGAACTGGAAAAGGAAGAGATAAAAGAAGTTATTAACGAGGAGCTTAACCCCACAACAGATGTGATGACGATGGGCGAAGTTGTCCGTGAGTTGAACGAATTAACAGGTGGAGACGCTGTAATCGTGACAGACGTTGGTCAACATCAAATGGTTGCTTGTCGTTACGCAAAATATACACAATCGAAATCTAGTGTTACTTCTGGCGGTTTAGGAACGATGGGATTTGGCTTACCAGCTGCAATTGGTGCTTGGTATGGTGCTCCAGATCGCGATGTAATCGCCATCATTGGTGATGGAGGTATTCAGATGACCATTCAAGAGCTTGGCACAATTATGCAATTCGGAGCTAAAGTGAAGATTCTTATCCTGAACAACGAATTCTTAGGTATGGTACGCCAGTGGCAGCAATTGTTTCACGACAAACGTTATTCTTTTGTGAATATCACAAGCCCTGATTTCGTCGCTGTAGCAAAGGGGTATTACATTGACGGAAATAAAGTCACTGAACGGAAGGATTTGAAGTCAGCATTAAAAACTATGCTTGCGCATGATGGATCCTATTTATTGGAAGTCATGGTGGGAAAAGAAAACAATGTATTCCCAATGGTAGCACAAGGAACTAGTGTTTCTGAAATTAGATTGAAGTAAAATGGAAAAACAAGAATATACCATAACAGTATATACGGAAAATACTATCGGGATGATCGGGCGTATCACGGGGATCTTCTCTAGACGTAAAATCAATATAGAAAGCTTAAACACCTCTCCTTCTGAAGTGGAAGGCATACATCGTTTCACAATTTTGATCTCGGAATCAGAAGAGGTTGTTCGTAAACTCTGTCGCCAAATTGAAAAACAAGTGGAAGTTTTGAAAGCCTATTTCAATACGAACGATGAATTGATCTGGCAAGAACAGGCTTTGTACAAAGTTCCAGCAGATGTCATTGCAGAGAAAGCCTATGTAGAACGTTTATTGCGTCAATATGGAGCGAATGTCGTTGTAATTCGAAATGATTATATCGTATTTGAAACAGCAGGACATCGTGTGGAAATTGATCGTTTGACGGAAGAATTAGGTAAGTATAACTTAATTGAATTTGTACGCGGTGCGCGTATCGCGATTATCAAAGACAGCGCGGGCTTTCATGCGAAGCTTAAGCAGTTCGAAGAGGAAGAGCCTGCTCCAGACATCGTAGAGAATGAATTCTTGGATCAGCGAGATGATGTATTTACCATGTAATTTGGAAAAGCAGATGGAACATGTATTTAAATTCATTTTCGAGAGCCGTCACGCCTTTATCCAACTAATCGACAGTCTTAGTATTGAAGATTTAAATAAATTTCCTGAAGGCTTTAATAACAATATTATTTGGAACTTCGGACATATAGTTGTCAGTACCCAAACATTGAGTTACACCCGTACAGGAATCAAAGAAGGGACAAGCTGGGTTAAATATGTAGATGCCTATGCAAAAGGCACAAAACCGAGTTATTTTGTCGAGCAAGCCGAAGTAGATGAACTAAAAGCCTTGGCGATATCTACGATCGAAGCGATAGAAAACGACTACAAAGCAGGCGTATTCGACATCATAACAGCATATGAAACCGCCACCTATGGTGCCGTGATGAATACCATAGAGGATGTTTTAACCACGTCGATAGGTCATGACAACCTGCATCTTGGGTATGCAGTAGCACAAAAACGCATAATCAACAATTTATAATCAATCTGAAAAGAAAAATATTTTAAACAGTACAGCAATGGCAAATTATTTTAACACATTACCTCTAAGAGAGCAATTAAACCAACTAGGTGTAGCAGAATTTATGGATTCAGCGGAATTCAACGATGGCGTAACTGCTCTAAAAGGTAAAAAAATCGTAATCGTAGGATGTGGCGCGCAAGGATTAAATCAAGGTTTAAACCTAAGAGATTCTGGTTTGGACGTATCTTATGCTTTACGTAAAGAAGCTATTGAACAAAAAAGAGATTCTTGGAAAAACGCAACTGATAACAATTTCAACGTGGGAACATACGAAGAATTAATCCCTACGGCCGATTTAGTAATTAATTTGACTCCGGATAAACAACATACTTCGGTAATTAATGCTGTTATGCCTTTAATGAAAGAAGGTGCAACTTTATCTTATTCACATGGTTTCAATATCGTGGAAGAGGGTATGCAAATCCGTAAAGATATTACTGTTATCATGGTAGCTCCAAAATGTCCAGGATCTGAGGTTCGTGCTGAATACTTAAGAGGATTTGGTGTGCCTACGCTAATCGCAGTTCACCCAGAAAACGACCCTCAAGGTAAAGGATGGGCTGAAGCTAAAGCTTATTGTGTGGGAACTGGAGGTCACCGTGCAGGGGTATTGAAGTCATCCTTCGTTGCAGAAGTGAAATCAGACTTGATGGGCGAACAAACTATCCTTTGTGGTTTATTACAAACAGGCTCTATTCTTTCTTTCGACAAAATGATTGAAAAAGGAATCGATGCAGGATATGCAGCAAAACTAGTTCAATATGGTGTTGAAGTAATCACAGAAGCATTAAAACACGGTGGTGTAAGCGGTATGTTCGATCGTTTGAGTAATCCGGCGAAAGTAAAAGCATTCCAATTATCAGAAGAATTAAAGGACATCATGCGTCCATTATTCCAAAAGCATCAAGACGATATTATGTCAGGTCACTTCAGCAAAACGATGATGGAAGATTGGGCAAATGGCGATGCTAACTTATTGAAGTGGCGAGCAGAGACTGGCGAAACAGCTTTCGAAAAAACGCCGGCTGGCGATGTGAAAATCGATGAGCAAGAATACTTTGACAATTATTTACTGATGTCGGCATTTGTACGTGCAGGCGTTGAGCTAGCATTTGAAACAATGGTTGAAGCTGGTATCAAACCAGAATCGGCATACTATGAATCATTACACGAGACGCCGTTGATTGCCAATACAATCGCACGTAAGAAATTATTCGAAATGAACCGTGTTATTTCCGACACTGCAGAATATGGTTGTTATTTGTTTGATCAAGCTTGTAAACCTTTATTGAAAGACTTCATGAGCAAAATCGACACCGATGTTGTCGGAAAGAATTACAATGAAGGGAAAGATGGTGCTGTAGACAACATTACGTTGGTGCAAATCAACGAAGTATTACGTAATCACGAAGTGGAAATCGTTGGTAGAAAGTTACGTAAGGCGATGACAGCGATGAAAGCTATCAAAACTATTTAAATTTTCGTAATTTAGATAGCTCCCAATGGGGTAAAATTATGACATTCTTAATTTTACCCCATTGGGAATTAAAAAACCAAACAGTTTAATAAAAAAAATGGGAAAAACATTAGTAGAAAAGATTTGGGATGCACATGTCGTCAAGCGTCAAGAAGGGTTTCCAGATATATTATATATCGATACCCATCTTATCCATGAAGTAACCTCACCACAGGCATTCGATGGATTACGCAAAAGAGGCTTACCGGTATTCAGACCACAACAAACGGTAGCCACTGCTGACCACAACGTACCTACATTGGATCAGCACCTTCCAATCAAAGAAGAGCTATCCCGCTATCAGGTGGATATGCTGACTAAAAACTGTAAAGAATTCGGAATTGAATTATATGGACTAGGTCATCCCTACCAAGGTATTGTACACGTTATTGGCCCTGAATTAGGGATAACATTACCAGGAAAAACAATGGTTTGCGGTGATAGTCATACTTCGACGCATGGTGCTTTTGGTGCTATTGCGTTCGGTATTGGTACATCCCAAGTAGAGCAAGTATTCGCTACTCAATGCTTATTACAACAAAAGCCAAAGATGATGAAAATTGAAGTCAATGGTGAATTAGGTAATGGCGTGGGTGCGAAAGATATTATCCTTTATATTATCTCTAAAATCTCCGCTGCAGGTGGAACAGGTTATTTCGTCGAATACGCAGGTTCAGCAATACGCTCATTAAGCATGGAAGGTCGAATGACGATCTGTAACATGAGTATAGAAATGGGTGCCCGAGGCGGATTAATTGCTCCTGATCAAACCACATTTGACTATATAGCGGGTAGAGAATTTGCTCCAAAAGGTGAAGCTTGGGATGAAGCCTTAGCCTATTGGAAAACGCTTTACTCCGATGCCGATGCGCAATTCGATGAAGTATTAACATTCGATGCTGCCGATATTCAACCAATGATTACCTACGGTACAAACCCAGGAATGGGCATAGGTATTACAGAACAGATCCCTACGACGGATTCTCAACCAGAAACTGAACGTCCTTCTTATCAAAAAGCATTAGACTATATGGGTTTCCATGATGGAGATTCTGTACTGGGCAAACCGGTTGACTATGTGTTCATTGGAAGCTGCACGAACTCTAGAATTGAAGATTTACGTCAAGTAGCTGCATTTGTTAAAGGCAAAAAGAAGGCCGATAATGTAGAAGTTTGGATTGTTCCTGGATCAAAACAAGTAGAAGCTCAAGCGAAAGAAGAAGGTATAGATAAAGTATTCGAAGCGGCAGGCTTTCAATTACGTGAACCAGGCTGTTCGGCGTGCTTAGGGATGAATGAAGACAAAATCCCTGCAGGCAAGTACTGTGTTTCTACATCGAATAGAAACTTTGAAGGACGCCAAGGACCTAATGCGCGTACAATGCTCGTTAGCCCGCTAACAGCTGCAGCTGCTGCAGTAACAGGAAAAATTGTAGACGTTAGAGAATTGGTATAACCGAGGAATATCTTTTATGGTCTTGGAAGTTGCTATTTTAAACATTAAAGCCGGTCAATCGGCAGATTTTGAAATCGCATTTGAACGAGCTAAAGCGCTAATTCAATCCATAAAAGGTTATATCAATCATGAACTAAAGAAGTGTATCGAACAAGAAGACCAGTATATTCTATTGGTCTCTTGGGAAACATTAGAAGATCACACCGTAGGATTCCGACAATGTAAAGTTTACCAAGATTGGAAGCATCTATTACATCATTTTTATGATCCTTTCCCAGTAGTCGAACATTACATTTAGTTCATCATTCCTCAAAAACAATATAATCAAGAGATGAAAAAATTTGAAAAATTATCCTCTCGTGTAGTTCCTCTACCGATAGAAAACGTAGATACAGATCAAATCATTCCCGCACGCTTCTTAAAAGCGACTACTAGAGAAGGCTTTGGTGACAATTTATTCCGCGACTGGCGTTATGATAGTCATGATCAACCAAAAGTTGACTTCGTCATGAACAACCCTACATTTACTGGAAAAATTCTTGTCGCAGGAAAGAACTTCGGATGTGGATCTTCCCGCGAGCACGCCGCCTGGGCTATCCAAGACTATGGTTTCGACGTTGTTATTAGTTCTTTCTTTGCCGATATCTTTAAAGGGAATGCACTAAACAACGGTGTGTTGCCGATTACTGTAACCGATGAGTTTCTTGAAAAGATTTTTACACAAGTGTTTGCCAATCCACATGCCGAACTTCAGGTCGATCTTGAGGCACAAACTTTGACCATTGCCGATACAGGCGAACAATTCGTGTTTGAGATTAATCCCTATAAAAAATCTTGCTTAATTAACGGATATGATGATATCGACTTCATCTTAAGCCATGTAGCAAATATCGAACAATTCGAATCCGCGAGATAATGCCTATTACTGTCCATATCAAAGACTTTACATTAGCATTCGGTCAACAGACCGTATTGCGGGATTTGTCATGGACAATAGAGAAAGGTGAACATGTTGTGCTTGCTGGTAAATCCGGTTCGGGAAAATCCAGCTTAGCAAAAGCAATAGCGGGCTTAACTAAAGGAACTGGAGAGATACAAGTTATCTATGATTCCTCCAGTTCCTTAGCACCAAAAACGGTCTACATATCTAACTGGTATCAGTTTACCAATCTCGAAGGTGATCGAAACTTCTATTATCAACAGCGCTATAATCGACATCAGGGCCATGATACCTTAACGGTACACGCCGAGTTAATGCACTTTGCTGAAAAAGAAGAATTAGCTTTCGCAGATATTGAAAACAAGATTAAATCATTCGGATTTGAGAACGTACAACAGTCTCAGCTGATCGAATTATCAAGTGGCGAACACAAGAAGTTACAGCTGGTCAAGGGGCTATGGCAGAAACCGCAGCTATTAATAATTGACGAACCCTACACCGGACTTGATAAAAAGTCACGCAATGTATTAAACGAATGGTTGGATGAATTAGCGAATCAGGGCATACAGTTACTTCTCATAAGCAATGATCAAATATTACCATCCGTTATTAATTCATTTGTACAGATTATTGATGGGAAGGTGGATCAGGTTGAATCTTTAGCGGAAATCAAACAAGATGCGCTGCGCACGAAAAAAGAATTGCCGCTGTTTTTAAAGGCAATCCCCGACACCCCTTACGATCATGTGGCAGACCTTAAAAACATTGTCATTCGATACGGTGAAAAGGAGGTTTTGAAGCATATATCATGGACGGTTAAAGTTGGCGAAAAATGGTTATTACAGGGACCTAACGGTTCTGGAAAATCCACTTTGTTGAGCTTAATCAACGGCGATCATCCTCAATCCTATGGACTCGATATTTCCTTATTTGGACATCCTAGAGGATCTGGCGAAAGTATATGGGATATTAAAGAAAAGATTGGGATGATTTCTCCGGAAATGCACTGGTATTTTGACCAACAAGCAACTGTATGGCATACCCTTGCATCTGGATTTTACGATAGTATCGGTTGGTTTATCGATGTAAAATTCCACGAGAAAAAGCAAATTGAAGAACTAATGGAATTTTTTGATCTTACTGAATATCGAGATCAATTGCTCCATACGCTACCCTTGGGTAAGCAGCGACTGGCCATGTTGGCCAGAAGCATAATTAAGAATCCTCCCCTATTGGTGTTGGATGAGCCTTGTCAAGGTTTGGATACCGTGCAGGCAAAATATTTTAACGATGTAGTCGATGAGCTTTGCCAATATGGAAAAACCTTAATTTACGTTGGCCATTATGAAAGCCAATTACCAGACTGCATTGAACATCGAATTGTATTAGAGCGTGGCGAAGTTAAAGCCATTGAACATAAAGTAGAAAACGTTTTATAGTATATGAGAAAGAACATTCT
>JBEBRI010000144.1:0-10116 GCA_040394915.1 Sphingobacterium sp. | reverse complement strand
GCTGTTGCATCTTGTAACAACGCTGAAACTAAAACTGAAGCTGCTGCTGATTCAATCGCTGATCAAGTAGAAGCTACAACTGATTCAATCGCTGATTCATTAGAAAACGTTGCTGATTCAGTAAAAGCAACAGGTGATTCTATCGCTGATTCTTTGAAAAACGTTCAATAATCCGAACTAAATTAAAAATACATCAAGAGCCTGTTTTAGAAACAGGCTTTTGTTGTTTTATCAGGTTTCGGTTGGTATAGGTCTACGAATTTGTTATTTTTGCCTCACAAAAGATTTTATACCATGACATTATCATCCTTAACTGCCGTTACACCTATCGACGGGAGATACTACAATAACACCAAAGAACTTGTTAATTACTTCTCCGAATTCGCATTAATCAAATATCGCGTATTGGTAGAGGTGGAATATTTCATTGCCCTTTCGGAATCGGGAATTCCGCAGTTAGCACATTTTGACGGCTCTTTGAATGATAAGTTACGCGATATCTACCGTAACTTCACGGAAGAGAATGCGCAGTGGATAAAAGATACTGAGAAAGTAACAAACCACGACGTGAAAGCGGTGGAGTACTTTTTAAAACATGAATTTGAAAAGTTAGGACTGACAGATTCCTTAGAATTTATACATTTCGGTTTAACGTCGCAAGACATCAACAACACAGCGATTCCATTATCTTGGAAAGAGGCTATTGAACAAGTCTATACGCCAGGTATTAATGAACTTGTTAGTGAATTAAAATCCCTTTCTTCGGAGTGGAACGAGGTTTCGATGCTTGCCCGTACACACGGACAGCCAGCATCTCCGACTCGTTTGGGAAAAGAAATTAAAGTATTCATTGAACGCATTGAAAGACAATTAGACTTGCTAGTACAAGTACCGTATTCCGCTAAATTTGGGGGGGCTACAGGTAACTTCAATGCTCATCATGTCGCATATCCTGCAAACGATTGGGTTGCTTTCGGAAATAAGTTCGTTAATGAAAAATTGGGGTTAAACCGCTCGCAGACAACTACGCAGATCGAGCACTACGATAACTTTGCTGCTAGTTGCGATGCCTTGAAACGCATCAACAACATCATTATTGACCTTTGTCGTGATATTTGGACTTACATCTCCATGGATTACTTCAAGCAAAAAATTACAGCTGGACAAATCGGGTCCTCTGCGATGCCACATAAAGTAAATCCTATTGATTTCGAAAACGCCGAAGGTAATTTAGGGATTGCCAATGCTATTTTTGAGCACTTAGCAGCGAAGCTACCGATTTCAAGATTACAAAGGGATTTAACGGATTCAACGGTTTTACGAAATATCGGCGTTCCATTTGCTCATACCCTAATCGCATTCAAGTCTACCTTACGTGGTTTACGTAAATTGATATTAAACGAATCGGCTTTTAAAGCAGATTTGGAAAACAACTGGGCAGTCGTAGCGGAAGCTATACAAACAATTTTACGCCGAGAAGGCTATCCAAAACCTTACGAAGCCCTAAAAGACTTGACGCGTACAAATACACATGTTACGCAAGCTACTATTGCGGAATTTGTCGACAATTTGAGTGTTTCCGAGGAAATTAAAAATGAAATCAAAGCGATTTCCCCAAGTAATTACACGGGCGTATAGCTCTAAGCTTTTACGCAGTAATGACGCTGTCATTTAAGGAATGACTTATATTTGTTTCAGATTATAGAACGATTACAACATGGCAACAATTAACGTATATACAGAAAGTACCCCGAACCCTTCAACGATGAAGTTTTTGGTGAACAAGCTTTTAATCAATGGGAGTTTAGACTATCCAGATCGTGAGAAGGCACAAGAGTCGGCATTTGCCCGTGAGCTTTTCAAATTTAACTTTGTAAATGGGGTATTCTTCGCAAGTAATTTCGTAACGGTAACAAAAACAGACGATGCAGAATGGTCAGATATTGAAGCTTTATTAAAAGAATTCGTAAAAGGTGCCGTAGAGTCTGAATTGGCCGTGAAACCAGAAGAGCATTCCGAAGATGTTGTTTTCGAAGGTTCGGATGTAGAAGTAAAAATACAGCAAGTTTTGCACGACTATGTGCGTCCTGCTGTAGAACAGGATGGTGGTGCTATCGCTTACAAAGCATTTGAAAATGGTGTAGTAACGGTAGAATTACGCGGTTCATGCTCGGGTTGTCCTTCGTCTACCATTACGTTGAAAGCGGGTATTGAGGGCTTGTTAAAACGAATGGTACCTGAGGTAGAAGAAGTGGTCGCAGAAGCGATGTAACGAATAACATATAAAATAGTTCGACCTACATTTAGCAGGTCTATCAAGATAAAATCCAATAGGATATAAAAGAGAAAGGCTAGAATTTACATACTAGCCTTTCTCTTTTATATCCTATACGAAAACTTTCAAGCTGAACCCTCCATAAGCGATTTATAAGTAGGTGCCCTGTAGGGTTCAGTCCATTCTTTATTTGTGAACGGCTAATCTTACTTAAATTTACTCGCAAGGGCAGCCAACTTACTTGCCATATCCGTCTCTGGCACTCTGTTATCTTTCTTTTCTCTATCGTTTCGCTTTCTCGGTGCTTTTTCTTCAGTTTTCATTGTCAGACTAATCCGATTTCTCTTTTCGTCAATTTCGGTAACCGTGACCATCACATGTTGTTGCACCTTGACAACTTCATGCGGATCGCTTACAAAATGATTTGCTAATTGACTCAAATGCACCAGGCCGTCTTGATGTACACCGATATCGACAAATGCTCCAAAGTTGGTAATGTTCGTCACAATTCCGGGTAATTTCATTCCTACGCGAAGATCAGCAATACTATTGACCCCATCGGTAAACGAAAATGCTTCGAATTGCTCGCGTGGATCTAATCCTGGTTTCGCTAATTCGGCAAGAATATCATTTAAAGTCGGTAATCCAACTTCGTCACTCATGTACTTTTTCAGGTCCAAGCTTTTTCGAAGCTTTTCATCTTTCATTAGTTCGGTGAGGGAGACATTTAAATCTTTCGCCATTTGCTCAACCAAGGCATAGCGCTCCGGATGAACGGCTGAAGCGTCCAATGGATGCTCCG
This sequence comes from Sphingobacterium sp., assembly GCA_040394915.1. Taxonomy (GTDB): domain Bacteria; phylum Bacteroidota; class Bacteroidia; order Sphingobacteriales; family Sphingobacteriaceae; genus Sphingobacterium. The sequence continues at coordinate 7,039 of JBEBRI010000144.1, read as the reverse complement.
CATTACGGATGCGTAAAAATCCGGCTGCCTGTTCGAATGCCTTCTCTCCTAAACGTGGAACTTTCTTCAATTCGCGACGTGATTTAAATGGTCCATTTTCTTTACGATAATGGACAATTTGTTGCGCGAGCGCAGGACCTAGACCCGAGATATAAGCTAAAATTTGTTTTGACGCCGTGTTCAACTCTACGCCTACAGCATTCACACAAGAAATAACGGTATCATCCAAGGCAGATTGCAATTTATTTTGATCGACATCATGTTGATACTGACCTACGCCAATAGATTTAGGATCTATTTTTACGAGTTCAGCTAATGGATCCATCAGTCGGCGACCTATGGAAACCGCGCCACGAACCGTTACGTCCTGATCTGGAAACTCCTCACGCGCAGTCTCCGACGCAGAATAAATAGATGCGCCGCTTTCGTTGACCATCACTATTATGATATTCAAAAGTTTTAGCTTACGCACAAACTCTTCTGTTTCCCGTCCGGCAGTACCGTTGCCAATGGCAATAGCTTCAACATCATATTTTGAAACAAGGTGTTTAATCGTCTTTTCAGCCTCTAGCGCGGCGTTTGCTCCCGTATGTGGGTATATAGCAGTATTTTCTAATAAATTCCCCTGAGCATCTAAAACTACGGTTTTACAGCCTGTGCGAAATCCTGGGTCCAATGCTAACAAACGCTTTTGACCTAGCGGAGCAGCCAATAACAATTGACGGACATTATCTGCGAAAACCTTAATCGCTTCCTCGTCGGCTTTTTGTCGCGTCAACACGCGAATCTCTGTCTCCATGGAAGGCTTTAATAGACGCTTGTATCCATCGATGATCGCCAATTCGACTTGTTTTGCAGCTTCATTATTTCCTTTAATAAATTGTTTTGTAATGCCTGGCAATACCTGATCCTCATCAACCGAAATATCCAAATAAAGTAATTCTTCTTTCTCGCCTCGGCGCATAGCTAACACACGATGTGAAGGCGCTTGTTCTAAAGGTTCAGACCATTCGTAATAGTCTTTAAACTTCAATGCGGCTTCCTCTTTTCCTGGAATGACACGGGAAACGAATTCACCCTTGCTTAAAAATACCTGACGTGTTTTTGCACGCACCTCGGCGTCTTCTGCGATTTGCTCCGCTATAATGTCGCGAGCTCCTGCTAGTGCTTCTTCTAACGTGGAAACCCCTTTTTCTTCATCTAAATATGCAGCGGCTTCCGCTTCGACGTCGATATTATTTTGCGCAAAGATAAGATCAGCAAGTGGAGCTAATCCTTTCTCGCGGGCTACTGATGCGCGAGTCTTACGTTTAGGTTTATACGGTAAATAGATATCCTCCAATAAGGCCATAGTCTCTGCAGATTTCACCTGCTCTTCTAAGGTTGGATTTAATTTCCCTTGATCCGCGATAGATTTTAAAACCGCTTCTTTACGTTTATCTAAATCCCGTAACTGCTGAATACGATCGCGAATTGCCGTAATTTGTACCTCATCCAAACTTCCGGTAAGCTCTTTTCTGTAACGGGAAATAAATGGAATTGTCGCACCCTCATCTAATAATGCGATTGTTGTACGAACCTGTTTCTCAGCAAGAGACAGTTCTTGCGAAACGATCGTTTCGTGTGATGTTATCATAAGAATTAAAATGAAAAACAAAGCTGTTGATGGTTATCAACAGCTTAGGCATATAATAAAATAATATTGTTAGGCATTTTTAGTATTCTCTTCTTGCGAAGGCTTAGGATCTGAGGATGGAGTTTCCTCAACTTCGCTGTCGTTAGTTTGCTCTACAGCAGCATCCGTATTCTCGTTATTCGCGAAATGATCGTTATATCCGTAACTATAGTAATCATCGGCAGTAGGTGTTTGGTACGGCTGGTGTTCATAAGTTCCCGAAGGGGCTGTAAATTGCGGCGCCTTCTTCTCTTTGTTTCCGGATTCCTCACTCGCCAATTCCTCCCCTACAGTCTCTGCACCTTCAACCCTTTCTTCTACTTTTTGCTCGACCACTCTAGCTTCCGGTTCCTTCTCAATGTCCGCTTTAACATCTTCGATCTCTTTCTCAAAGTTGTTTATCTGATCGGAAATTTCACGTTTGATTCCCTCTGAGGCATCTTTAAACTCACGAATGCCTCTTCCCAATCCTCTAGCTAGCTCTGGTAATTTCTTACCCCCAAACAACAACAAGGCAACCAATATGATTAACATCATCTCTTGAGTACCTATATTCAAAAACGCTAAATTCATCTCTTTTCCTTTTTATAGTGGAAAGCTAAGGTAAGTTTATTCTACTTTTTAATCAATATCTGTCTGTAATTATTTCGAAACAAAAGTGAAAAGCAAATGGACAGGAACAGCCCCCTATTAGAGGATATCTAATCGAACATTTATTGCTTATCAATCTTAAAATCTAGGCTGAGTATATTGAACAACGCAAATTCGAGGCTAATCTACTTTAAGTTACCGACATATATTTCTACTATTCATTAAATAACAGCTTCGAATCCTGACATTTTGAGACATACGTTTGTAAATAGCCATACATTAGCGGGACAAGGCAAGTCCTACACCCACCAACTTACGATGAACACGGAACCCTACTACAATAAAATTTACGGAAATCGCTTATTCTAAGATCCGAAACGAAAAACTAGGGGCAGGCTTTATGATTGCCCCTTAATTATGAACTATTGCGATCCAGGCCTACTTCGCGATTAGTCATGGAAAGTTAACTTTCATAAGACATGTTAACCGGATTAGTCTTTGTACCTTTGCATTTCTTATTTATTTGCTGATATGTTTCAAAAGTACAAAGCCAACAAAATTTACTATATGAGCAGCATGGCGCTAGCAGGCCCTGTTGTCATATCTCAATTAGGTCATACCCTAGTTCAAACTGCTGACACGATAATCGTTGGCCAATTTGCAGGTACTATATCCTTAGCAGCTGTTTCATTGGTTCACTCCGTATTTATGGTGGTGTTAGTTATTGGATTGGGTATCGCTTACGGCTTGACTCCACATATTGCGCAAGAAAATGGTCGTTCCAATTATGCAGAATGTGCTAAGTTGCTTTCCAACAGCTTTTGGTTAAACTTAATAGCAGGAATTTTATTATTCCTGTTTGTCTATTTCGGGTCAATGTATGCTATGCAACATGCCGATCAGGACCCCCAGGTCGTAGAAACCGCAAAGCCCTACTTGCTTATTCTAAGTTTATCCATCCTGCCCTTGATGATATTCAACACCTTTAAGCAATTCGCCGAAGGGTTAGGATTCACCAAACAAGCAATGAACATTACGATTTGGGGGAACGTTTTGAACGTCATCTTGGCGATTATTCTCGTTAAAGGTATGTTTGGCATCAAACCCATGGGCGTTGCTGGTGTGGGGATTGCCACGCTTGTAGATCGTGTGTTAATGATGATCGTTATGGCTTGGTACGTGTTGAAATCAAGTAATTTTAAACGATATATAGCGTATTTCTCTATCCGTTTTATCGATGTAGAACGTGTTAAGAAAATATTGAAGATTGGTGCTCCTGTCGCGATGCAATATGTTTTCGAAATTGGGGCTTTCGCAGGTGCTGCTTTAATCGCAGGCAAAATTGGTGCTTTAGAGCAAGCTGCCCATCAAACAGCAATTACACTCGCCGCAATGACCTATATGATGGCAAGCGGAATTGCATCCGCGGCAACGATTAAAGTTGGTAATAGTTATGGTAACAAGAACTTCTTCCGATTAGAGAAATTCGCAACAGTATCCTACCATCTTGTGCTTGTATTTATGATTGTCTGCGCGATCATCTTTGCTGTATTCAATCAATACTTGCCGATGATCATATCTAAAGATATGGAAGTTATTGCTCTGGCTGCTCAGTTGTTGATTATCGCCGGGATGTTCCAATTATTTGACGGTACGCAAGTTGTCGGTCTGGGGATCTTAAGAGGAATGGGGGATGTAAACATTCCCACTTTTATTACATTCTTCGCTTACTGGATCATTGGACTCCCAGTAGCCTATTTCCTTGGAGTGAAAACAGATATAGGCGTTAAAGGCATATGGTATGGGCTTACACTCGGTCTACTGACATCTTCAATTCTTCTTTATTTAAGATATAGACATATCATCAAAAGACGAGAAATAGATTTGAATAGAAATATCGCGGCTTAAAAAGCTTGCCAACGTCGAGCATCGTTCTAGTGAGACATGTTCTTTCATTCCTTGTTCCCACAGCTTCAACATAAAAAAAGCGTCCTATTTGCACTTAACTATTTGCAAATAGGACGCTTTTTTATGTTAAGATTATCCCTTTTGATTTTTAGTATGAAGCGGGATTTAGACGATTCGATTGCTATCCCAATTCTCCAAGTAATCTGCTACTCTGCGAATAAAGGATCCGCCCAAGGCACCGTCAATTACACGATGATCATACGACATCGAAAGATACATCATATGACGTATGGCTATTACATCACCTTGTTCAGTTTCTAGTACTGCAGGTTTCTTTTTAATGGTTCCTACAGCAAGAATTGCCGCCTGAGGTTGATTGATAATGGGCATACCAATAATATTACCGAATGCCCCGATATTTGTGAAGGTAAATGTACCTCCTTGCGTATCGTCAGGCTTCAACTTATTTGCTCTCGCGCGATTAGCCAGATCATTTACAGAACGACTAATGCCCGATAAGCTTAACTGATCAACATTTTTGATTACAGGAACAATTAAGTTTCCCGTTGGAAGCGCCGCTGCCATTCCAATATTAATGTTCTTCTTACGGATGATGTTATATCCATCAACAGACACATTGATAAGCGGAAAGTCTTTAATAGCCTTTGCTATTGCTTCAATAATCAATGGCGTAAATGTAATATTTTCACCCTCACGCTTTTTATAATCGTCTTTAACTTTATTGCGCCAGTTTACAAGACCAGTAACGTCTGCCTCTACCACGGAAAACACATGTGGAGAAGTCTTCACACTATTTACCATATGATCGGAAATCAAACGGCGCATCCGATCCATCTCTATAACCTCATCCGTATTGCTTACACGAACAACCTGAGCTGCTGGTGTTGTCACCGGACTTTCAACTGAAGCCGATTTCTCCGTATTAATTGGTTTAGCCTCTAGCGCACTTGTAGCCGTTTGTCCTGTATTCGAGCGTTGTTGAATAAACTTCAACACATCCTCTTTCGTTACGCGACCTTCAGCACCTGTACCAGGAATCGTATCTAATTCCTGCTGACTAATACCTTCATGTTGGGCTATATTTCTCACTAACGGAGAATAGAAGCGAATACCATGTTGTATAGGCTCGCTATTTACCGATTCTTGATGATTTGATTCTTGAATTTGAGAAATACCGGGAATGGATACTTCCTCTACAGGGGTTTCAGTAGCTAGATCCTCGACGTGTGATTGTTGAACGTCATCTTCGGTAACTAATTCCGTAGAAACATTCTCTACAACTTCCTCGGTCTCTTCACCGTCGACTTCAATAAGGGCGATAACATCGCCAACTTGAATTACTTGATTCTCTTCGAACAATCGCTCTTTTAACCTACCAGACACTGGCGAAGGCACTTCAGAATCAACTTTATCCGTCGCAATTTCGGCTACTGCATCGTCTTCATTAATTTGATCCCCAACTTGTTTTAACCAATTAGTTAACGTAGCTTCAGACACGCTTTCCCCCATCTTTGGGAGTAAAAGTTTATATATAGCCATCTATTATTATTTCGATTGTTTGAGATACTAAGTTACCTATTAATACTAAACTATCAAGTAAACAGAATTAGATATTTTCCGAATACAGATGTTTAAAATAAAATTTTGTTAAATGTCTTTTTCTTTTTGAAATAAATTCCACAACATCAGCAAAGATTGAGCTGTTGTTCGCTCGATATTAAGAATCCGATCCTGGTGGAACTGAAACAATTTCGTTTTTACTTCTTTTTTTCCCGCGACCGCTACCCAAACGGTGCCCACAGGCTTTTCTTCCGTTCCGCCGCCGGGTCCAGCAATTCCGCTCGTCGCAATGGCGTAGCTCGCACCTATTTGTTTCTGTGCTCCACGAGCCATCTGAATTACCGTCTCCTCACTGACCGCGCCATATTGCGCTAAAACCGAATGTTCCACATGCAACAAATGCTCTTTTGCTTGGTTTGCGTAGGCGACGATTCCACCCTGGAACATGGCGCTAGCACCAGCAATTTCAGTAATCTGCTTCGCAACATTTCCTCCCGTACAACTTTCCGCTGTCGCTAATGTCTCTTTAGATGCTACAAATGATCGGACAATCGCTTCTTCAAAACTAATATCATCATGAGCAACAACCGCATCACCAATACGGTTGATCAATAATGTTGCGTAATGATCTACTTCCTCTTCCAATTGCCCCAGATCCGACCCGCTTGCAGATATACGCAGACGAACTAAGCCGATCTTTGGGAGATATGCTAAATGTAGATGTGGAGGAAAGGCAGCTTCAATATCAGCGATCTGCTCCGCCAAATGTGACTCTCCAATCCCAACTGTTAAGATATAACGAATCGCGATCTTCTCTTGATTATTGAATTCTTTAAGCTTAGGCAGAACCCGGTGGCTCATCAGATTCTTCATCTCGAAAGGAACTCCCGGAAGAAAGACATAAACTTTACCTCCATGAGCTACCCATATACCCGGTGCTGTACCCCAATCATTGAAAAGGACCTCCCCATTTGATAACACATCCGCTTGTCCTAAATTAATATCCGGCATCGTTCTGTTAAACTTCGCAAAAATTCCACGAACATGCGTTAACACAACTTCATTTCGGACTAAGCTGGTTTGAAAGAATTTCGCAGCCGTTAACTTCGTGATATCATCCTTTGTTGGACCAAGTCCGCCTGTACAGATGATTAGGTCAGCGCGCTGCGTTGCATCACTTAGTGCTTCTAAGATATGTTCTTCGCGATCAGAAATAGATGTAATTTGTGCTATTTGGATTTGCAAGGACAATAAGGCTTGTGCCATCCATGCCGAATTGGTATC
>JBEBRI010000143.1:0-10230 GCA_040394915.1 Sphingobacterium sp. | reverse complement strand
ATCCTCTTTTCCAGCGGATACACCTCGTTGGTTGTATTTTAAATCTGACATCTTGCTTGCAAAAATAAGCAAACCTCTTGATTATTGCGAAAGTTTTTCGAGCGCAAATTCCTTAAAATCCAATTCAATAGAATATGGGCCTACTTCACTTCTAGAATTTGCTTCCAGTGCTCGCTAAGAAGCGCTAGGTTAAACCGAGCGTTCGCCGGACTGGTACTTGGTAGCCCCACGTAATTGATCCCTTCAGCACGCTTTAATAGCTTATCGTGCAGTGCTAATGCTTTCTGACCATTGAAGAATACATGCTTGATGGTGGGGTAAGCCTGTAAAAGTGCAGGTAAGTCATTAGCTTGAACCGAAGAGATCGCAGAATCCATACTCCCCGGACGAATCGCAGAGGCACATACGTCCCACAACGCAATCTGATTTTCTATGAGTAGTTGCTTTCGGTCACTATAATCTGTGCTGAAATTCTTGGCGAACAGATGGTACATCAGTTTCCAAAACCTATTCTGAGGATGTCCATAGTATTGCTGTTGCTGAATAGACAAGTCGCCGGGCAGACTTCCTAAAATCAGCAATCGAGCAGATGAAGCGATTATAGGAGGGAAGGATGACTTTATTTCCATGGAAACGATTAATATCTTTTCATTTTACTCACTTTTTCCATTTGTTGGATCAAAACGGTAGCTCGATCGGACAACTCTGCCCTCCATTCGGGATCGCTTTGTTCGGGTAGTCCTTTAACAAAAACACCATCGTAAAAATAGAATCGGAATTCCTCCGCTTTTTTCGTCTTCGAATAATCAAACTCCGGGGAATACATATGCGCATTGTAGCGGTAAATTTCCTCCAGAACAAAGGATACTTTATTGTCCTTAAAATAGTAATAATCGATGGTATACCCGCCTTCGCCATAGTATTTGATATCCATCTTTTCCAGCTGTTGATTTTTATAATAAAAATAAGCAATTCCACCTTCCGTCGATTCGCCTACAACCTCCGCGGAGTCAATCTTATCCCAACTGCTTAGCTGCTGAATTCGATTGTAGTTATCCCGAATTCGTTGAATGGTATCTACTGTCTGAGGTTCATGCTGTACACTGTCAATATGACTATTTTCATTCATATCTTCATTCTTTGATCGATTCTGTTGACAGGATGCTGTAAAAATCAATAGGATGATGAGAAGATATAGATTTGTTTTCATAGCTTACTTGTTTTGTATTAATAACGTTGCTAGCTGAAGAATGTTTCCCTTGTGATTTCTGAAGAAGTTTGCCCGACTATAAATTCATGCTGAAAAAATGATATAGCGGTAACAACACTTGTTCATTGGAGGATTATAATTTCCATTACCATTTCGCGCAATTACCAGTAATTTGATAATATGAGAAAATACTTATTCCAACTATGCATCAAAAAAGGGATGCTTACGCACCCCTTCTTTTGACCGATTCGGTCGAATATCTCCAAATTTAAACTGTAATAGTAAAACTAGTGTTTGAAATGTCTTACGCCAGTAGTTACCATAGCCACTCCTTTTTCGTTGGCCATATCGATAGACAATTGATCTTTAATCGATCCGCCTGGTTGTAATACCGCAACCACACCTGCATTACCAGCGATTTCTACGCAGTCAGGGAATGGGAAGAAAGCATCGGATGCCATTACACTACCTTTGATATCAAAACCAAAAGATTCTGCCTTTTCGATAGCTTGTTTCAAGGCATCAACGCGTGAAGTTTGGCCGACACCAGACGCGATTAATGTACCGTCTTTTGCGAATACAATGGTGTTCGATTTCGTATGTTTTACAATTTTATTAGCAAAATAAAGATCGTTCAATTGTTCAGCGGTTGGTTGAACCGTCGTTACGGCCGTCATTTTTGCTGGACCTTCTACCGTGTTGTCTTTATCTTGAAGGATAACTCCATTCAATAAGGTCTTGAATTGTTGTGTTGGTAAGCTTACCTCTTTACGACGAAGAATAATACGGTTTTTCTTTGCAGTCAATACTTGTAAAGCTTCCTCTGAATAAGAAGGCGCGATTAGTACTTCGAAGAATAAATTGTTTATTTCTTCTGCGGTTTCTTTATCAACTTCCGCATTACAAATCAATACACCGCCAAAAGCAGAAACAGGGTCGCAAGCTAATGCTGCTAACCAAGCCTCTTTGATGGTATTTCGAGAAGCCACACCACAAGCATTTGTGTGCTTTAAGATGGCAAACGTAGGTTCTTGAAATTCATCGATTATCGCAACTGCAGCATCCACATCAACTAAGTTGTTATATGATAATTCTTTGCCGTTCAATTTATCAAACATAGCATCTAAGTTTCCAAAGAATACACCTTTTTGATGAGGGTTTTCTCCATAACGAAGGGTTTGGGATTGTTGCTCAGATTGTTTGAATACTTCGATAGGCTCTTCTAGGTTAAAGTAGTTGAAGATCGCTGTATCGTAGTGTGAAGAAGTGTTGAATGCACGTTTAGCAAAAGACTTACGCTGTGCTAATGTCGTTGTACCTTCTTGATTTTTTAATATTTCTTCTAATTCTTGATAATCATTTTTTGAAGAGATAATAACCACATCATTGAAGTTCTTTGCGGCTGCACGGATTAAAGAAATACCACCAATGTCGATTTTTTCGATGATATCTTGTTCAGGAGCGCCAGAAGCAACCGTCTCCTCAAATGGGTATAAGTCCACAATGACTAAATCAATTTCCGGAATCTCGTATTGCGTTAACTGTTCCTTGTCGTCGGCTAAAGGGCGACGCGATAAAATTCCACCAAAAACTTTCGGATGTAATGTTTTTACACGACCTCCTAAGATGGAAGGATAGCCTGTTAGGTCTTCCACACGTTCTACAGGGATATCTAAGTCGCGAATAAACGCTTCTGTACCACCAGTAGAGTAGAATGTAACACCGTATTTATGTAATAGTTGAATTAGGGGCGCAAGGTTATCTTTGTAGTAAACGGAAACCAATGCATTTTTTATCTTAACAGGATGATTCATTGTATTTTGTTTGGAGCCGCAAAGATAAAAATTTAAAAAGACTATTTGCGGATTAATATAGAATTATTCAAAAGGATCGTTAAAATCAGCGGGCATATTTTTAACTTAGTTGTTCGATTGTTAAACTAATTATGAAACCTATGAAATCAACTCGAATTTTTTGTTTTTATTTTTTCGTCTGTGGCTTGTTTAATATTTCCATTGCGCAGGAAAATATTGGCAGGAAGCTAGAGGCCATTCGCTCTCCGGAAATAAGTGCGGACAATACGGTGACTTTTAATCTTTTCGCGCCTAAGGCACAGGAAGTTGCGGTTATTGGCAATTGGCCAATGGCGAAGGCTTCAGCTGATAACAAATTAATCATGCATCAGAACGCCGACGGGATTTGGACGGCAAAGCAGGAAAAACTCGGCAGTGATTTATTTTTATATAACTTTTTAGTTGATGGCGTTCGTATAACTGATCCACTAAATGTCTACCAGATCCGTGATGTAAGCAATGTATTTAACTATTTTATCACAAATGGGGGACAAGCAGAAATCTATAAAACGAAAGCGGTTTCACATGGGACCATGACCAAAGTATGGTATAAGTCATCCATCAATAAGGCTGAACGACGAATGACGGTGTATATTCCACCCAGCGTCGGAACTGCTAAAAAATCTTATCCCGTTTTATATTTGTTGCATGGGATGGGAGGGGATGAGGAAGCCTGGCCAACCTTAGGTCGCGTATCGCAAATCATGGATAACTTAATTGCTTCGGGCAGAATTGAACCGATGATTGTCGTTATGCCAAACGGACACAGCTCGAATTCTGCTGCTCCAGGTTATTCCGAGAAGGGAGAATATGCCATTAATTTTAGAACCCCTGATGTTGGAACCGGAGAGATGGAATCCAATTTTCAAGAAATCATCCAATTCGTCGAGAAGAACTATCCAGTAAAGAAAGGGAAGAAACATAGAGCCATCGCCGGGCTTTCCATGGGCGGGTCTCATTCACTGTTTATCGCGGCAGCTAATCCGAACACGTTTGATTATATTGGCCTATTTTCGGCGGCCTATCGCTTGAACGACAAGCAGGGGATCCCAATTTATGATAACATCGATCAAAATCTTCTTCAGCAGAAAAAGAATGGCTATGCCTTGTATTGGATTGGGATGGGAAAAACAGATTTTTTATATAAGACCGGTGAAGACTATCGAAAAAAGCTGGATAATCTCGGCCTGAAGTATACCTATCATGAGTCGGAAGGAGGGCATACCTGGTCCAACTGGCGTGATTACCTTATAGAATTCAGTAGTTTACTCTTTAAATAATCTTGTAAATCAGGTGCATGGAATGCTCTTGCTTCGAACCTTGTTCGAGGCTTAACCGATTAAATTCGACGGTGTAATCGCGATATTTGCAAGTAAATGCCAAGCTTTCAACTCGAGGCATAATGGATTAGACGAGAAGAGCCGCTCAATGGAGCAGCTCTTCTCGTTTAATGTTTCAGTCATCCGCTAAGGCCTATGTGTATACTGACGTATAAAAGGGGATGTGCGGTGTAACTAGTTATATTTTTTTAATAAATTCTCGATCACCTTCGGGTAGTGTAAATGCTCTAACTGTTGGCCATTAAACTTAATTACTTCGAGGGTATCACCAGGTTCCACACGGAACTTTGCTTGATAAATCACTTCACCTTCATCAAAGTTTTCATTAACGAAGTGTATGGTAATGCCATGCTCTTCTTCGCCAGCTGCTAGCACTGCTTTATGTACTTTGTCGCCATACATACCCTTACCACCAAACTTAGGAAGTAGGGCCGGGTGAATATTAATAATCTTATTAGGGAATGCTTTTAGTAAATTCTCAGGAACCAACCAAAGGAATCCAGCCAAAACGACCAAATCGATATCCAGACGCTTCAGAAGATTAACAACCTCATCGCTTTCGTAGAAGTCGTGTCGGTCAAAAACATGTGTTGGGATTTCAAAATTATCTGCGCGTTGTAAGTCAAAGGCTTCTGGATTATTACTTATTACTAAGGCAACTTCAGCGCTGTCTGAATATTTAAAATGCTCCATAATCTTCTGAGCATTCGAACCAGAACCTGAAGCAAAAATAGCAATGCGTTTTTTCACAATGTTTTTAAGATTGATATATAAATAAATGAAATCAATTCAAATATAGCTGTTTTTTTGAAAAGATGGTCTCGAACGCATCAGAATCGGACTTAAATCAGTAGATTTAGCTAAGAAATACAGGATTTTACAAGATTATGAAGAAAATATTATATTGCTGCTTCCTATTCGTACTTATCTGTACCACTGCGCGAGCGCAAGTTCCTGAAAATCTGCCGAATTTCAGCGGTATGTTCAATATGAAAAACAATGCTCCCTTTTCATCGGATTCGTTGAGTCATAAGGGAGTAAATGCGTTGATTTTCTACGATCCAGGCTGTGGTCATTGCCAAGAGTTGGCATCGGAAATAGGGAAGTCTTTAGATCAATTTGATCAAGGTACCGATTTCTACTTTGTCGCAATGCAAGAGAAAGGGCAGGTAGCGGGGATGTTAAATATGTTTGCAAAAGATCTGATTGATAAGCCGAACGTACACTTTCTTTATGACCCTGAAGGTAAGTTCATACTCGCCTTTAATCCGAAAAATTTTCCGTTTACCTATATATATGCGGGCGATACGAAGCGAGAAATTAAACACTTCAATGGGGAAGGGAAATTAAAGAAATTACTTCCTTACTTGATCACAAAAAAATAAGTTTCATTGGATGTATACCAATGAAACTTAAGTGTCCTTCTAGGCTTTTGCGGCGATGTATGCCTGCATCATCCACTTTATTTTGTTGTTAATACTTTTTCAAGAAGTTTCTTACCGATATCACCAACGCCCAATTCTGAATTCGCTAACATGATAACCACTGCTTTCTCATCCGGAACAAAACCGACAAAACTATTGTATCCACCGGTTGCACCCGTATGATGAAAGTATATCTGATCATCAATCATATTCATATGCCATGCTAAGCCTATATCCGTATTGGGAGGAATAAAATAGGTGAACTGTTTCGTTAAATGCATGGCACGCTGTATGTCTGTTTCTGGAAATGTTAACTGCGCAATCGTGTATCGCAATAAATCATCTAATGACGATTTCAAACCACCAGCCCCCACTAGCGCTTGGAAATTCCAATGGGAAACTTCCTCGCCATTTTTGTTATAGGGTTTTGCGATATTTTTATTCTTGAGATCAATTTTGTCCGTTGTGTTCGACATTGCTAAAGGAACCAACATCTGTTCTTTGAGCAATTGCAGGTAAGGCTTTTTGCTAATGATACTGATGAGCTCGCCTAGTAAACCATATCCTACATTGCTGTATTCAAACGCTTCTTCTGGTGCTCTTAAAGGTTTTACATGCTTTAGAAAAGAAAATAGCGCTTTCCGATCATACATCGCGTAGGGGTCCGCAGGATTGTATTTCGCTACTTTGTCAGCATTGTCTGCCATACGCGGTAATCCCGAGGTGTGATTGGCGAGAGTTTTAAAAGTAATCTTCTGCAATGCGGGGTTTATCGCGACAGAATCAGGCAAGAAACGCGTGATGGTATCGTCTAATGAAATAGCACCTTTATTTACTAAATCGGCTAATAAGGATGCGGTCATCGTTTTCGTCACGGAACCGATTTCATAAAGGGTATTACCGTCAGGAAGTGTGTGGTTGCCCTTTGCCGTTTCGCCGTAAAAGAATTTATTAAGCTTGTTTTTGTGAATAACTGCTATGGCCAACGATTGGGTATGCTGTTGTTCAGCATAGCTTCTAGCCAACGAATCGACAAAAAAATCGAGCGGATTTTTTGTTTCTACTTGTGCAATAACTGTTTCTTTTTTGGGACCTTGTTTAGGATCGATGGGCTGAAACCTGAGGCCGGTGTATTTCATCGTGGAATCAATAGCCAGGGATAAACCCATCTCGGCGCTGGCGAATGAAACACGATATAACGCAACTCCGGCACTATATTTTTCAAGTGTTGAATTTTCAATTTTCCCTAAAGAAAATAATTTTGTTGAAGTACTTATAAAATCTTCTTTACTGATCGCTTCTTGGAACGACGGAGCAGCTAATGCATAAATGGAATCAGCTTGCTGTGTATTAATTAGAAATTCAATTCTGTTGTATACTGCGCGATTCTTGCGTTCGTCTTCAGATTGCGCAAAAACAGTATGCAACAGCATGAACATCATGCCTAAACTTAGGCTTATCTGTTTAATAGTCATCCCCAAATCTACAAAACAAATTATAAACCGATTACTTGTTTTAAACGTGCGTAACCCGATTTAGAGATATTTATTTTTCCTCCACTACTCAAAGTCGCGATGTAACTATCTTTTTCCATCGGTTCTATTTTCTGCAATAAATCTACACGAACAATAAACGAACGATGGACTCTGACAAATTGTTTAGCATCGAGTTGCTTCTCAAACGAACTCATAGTTTTGTTCTTTAAGTACATGCCGTCGTTCGTATGGATCTTGACATAGTCATCATAGGCCTCTAAATAATTTATCTGCTGAACGGGAATAATCTTAATTTGCGAACCTGTCTTCACAACTATTCGCTCTAACGACTCTTCTTCTAGCGTTTCCTTCAACTTCTCGGTTTCAATCTTGGGGTTCGCGTTGCTTTGGAAAGCAGACTTAAACTTATCAATAGCCTTTTCGAAACGATCTGGACGGATAGGTTTCAGTAAATAGTCGATAGCGTTTTTTTCGAATGCTTTAAGGGCATATTCATCAAATGCCGTCGTGAATATGATATGCGGATGATTATCTAACAACTCTAACATTTCAAAGCCAGTCAATTTAGGCATTTGTATATCTAGGAATATCAGATCGGGTTGATGTTGTTGTATTGCTTTGACACCTTCAAAGCCATCGTTACACTCGGCCATCACCTGAAAATCAGGATGCTGTTGTAGGTATTCTAACACCATGCTACGTGCTAGGGGCTCGTCATCGATTAGGATCGTCTTTATCATTGTGGTATTCTTAATGTAGATATAAAGTTTTGGTCTTCCGTTGCTGTTTGTAATAAATCTGTCCGTCCGAATAATAGGTATAATCGACGTTGTATACTGGATAATCCGAATCCGGTTCCTTTTTTCTGTTCGGTTTGATCCGTTTCGAACGGATTGCTGATCCGTATAGTTAGTAAATTATCCGTTAAAGTTAAGTCTATTTTTATTAAAACCTGATCAGTAACGTTGTATAATCCAAATTTGATCGCATTTTCAACTAAGGGTTGGAGGATCATCACCGGGATTTTAGCTTGCAACACCTCGTCGGAATATTCAAAATCAGTGGATAAGCGATGTCCGAAACGAACTTTTTCAATGTCTAGATAGAGTTTTAGATGATTTAGCTCGTCTTCAACATTGCTAAATTGGCGCTCATCCTTACGCATGGTTCCTCGTAAGAAATCGGATAATTGAAAGACCATATTTCTTGCTTCAGTTGGTTTACTGCCAATTAAAGCGATAATGGAGTTTAAACTATTAAAAAGAAAATGGGGCTGAAGTTGTTGGCGAAGATTGTAGAGCTCCGCATCCCGTACCATTTTTTCACTCTCATCTTTTCTCTTTTTATTTTCCAGTAGTTCCTCTTGAATGTTCCAAAAAATGTTGATAATCATGACGCATGTGATGATCAAGAAATTGATAACGAAACGGAAAGGAAGACTGAACGTGAGGTAGAGTAAATCCTCATCAGGTACAAACTGTATAATAAGGAAGCGCGTAATCAGTATGCTGATTAACGTGAAAATGGCAGCGATGGAAAACAGCTTCCAGAAGTTTTTATTATTTGGTAGATAGTACTGAAGGGAACTATAGACCAGGTAAGTGATCCCGGTTATCGATAATGCAGAAATGGTGGCGTCGTAGATTGCTGCTTCTTTGGCAACTTTTGACCACCACAATAACCCGTATACGATCAGAAAGTATAAAATGCAAATAATCCAAGACGAGGCGTGGATTACTGATCTTTTACTTTGTTCATTAAGCGGTTTTCTCATAAATCTGGATTAACTATTCTTAATGGTTAAACCGCCAAAGATTGAAGTTCCAGTAATATAAATCTTCTTGTTTTCATCTGTCGTCACTTCGATCATTGGGCGACGGTCGTCTAATTCACCGAATACGGATGCAACATTTGAAGAAACTCGCCAGTTTGTGGGCACAATGATCTTGGTGCTCCCGAATAATTGGAACGTATCAATTACTACCGGTTGCTTTAAATCTGCTTGTAGGAAGTTTAGATTTGTACTTCCGAATACCGATGTAATGTTTCCGCCTAAAAAGTTCTTCGATAGAATGATTTTTTTGGTGTCTGAAAAGAAGTTATCGACTTTCAAATAGTTCTCAAAGTCGGGCAAATAGTTTCTATAGTGACTATCCCTATGCTCGTTGCTTGTCGCGTGAGCATAGGAATTTGTTGTATTGGCTGTATTGCTTTCAGCAGTGTTCGCGTCTGCAGATGTCGGATCGCCATAACCCACTCGCTTGTCCCAGTCGTATTCATCGTCTCTTGGCGTTGTAGGCGGTAATTTTGGCGCTACTCTATTACGCTTGATTAAGTATATGCCCAGAATAATAGCCGCCATCGGGATTATAAATCGGCCGAAAGATAGGTCAAGCTCATTTTTTAATAAGAAGATACTACCGATGGCAATCAGGACGATCGATGATTTCTTCTCGAATTTTGAGTTTACTCCGATCACTAAACCAATGATAATAAGAATCGTTTCCCACCCGAAGATCCATGAAGGTACAATGCTGCCCATATTCATGTTCTTCAAGAGGATGGCTACTCCAAAGAATACAATGAACATTCCGGCCATCGTTGTAGAGCTATTGTTCTTTGGTGGTTTTTGTTCGTTGTTGTTGTTCGTTTGTTGCGTGTTCATAGTTTTGCGTCATTTTTAAGTATACCCAAAAGTAGAGCGAATATAAGGATATGTACATAGCTAATAGGTCTTCAGGGGCTTTTTTTCGGTGAAAGGCTGAAAAAAATCGGTGAAATAGTTTTACGCATCTCTGAAGGTTTTAAGCCCTAGGTATTTAAGCCGTGAATTTAAATATATTTTTTTTTAATAAAATTGGGTTGATTGAAATTAATTATTATATATTTATGACTGAAAATAGAGGG
>JBEBRI010000142.1:0-10259 GCA_040394915.1 Sphingobacterium sp. | reverse complement strand
AAAGAAGTTCGTGAAATCATTGGTCTAAAAAGACTGTTTTAATAGATATTATGCATATAGCAATTGTTGGAAATATTGGTGCCGGTAAAACAACTTTAACAGAAAGACTTGCCAAACACTTAAACTTCGAGCCGCAATTCGAAGCCGTAGAAAACAACCCCTATTTAGAGGATTTTTATAGCGATATGAAACGCTGGGCATTCAACCTACAAATCTTCTTTTTAAATAGCAGATTCCGTCATATCGTCGACCTTCAGAATCGTCAAATCAATATGATTCAAGATAGAACAATCTATGAAGACGCCTATATCTTTGCTGAAAACTTGTATGATATGGGATTGATGAGTGCTAGAGATTTCGAAAACTATAGTGATATCTTTCAATCGATTATCCATTACATCAAGCCACCAGACTTGTTAGTTTATTTGAAAGCTTCTGTCCCTACCCTAGTTAATAACATCCAAAAACGAGGAAGAGACTATGAATCGGGCATTCGTTTAGATTATCTTTCCAAATTGAATGATAAATACGAAAAGTGGATCGGAAATTATAAAGAAGGTAAACTTCTTATCTTAGATAAAGACAATTTAGATTTTGCGAATAACCAAGAAGATCTAGGAACAATAATCCAAAAGATTGAAGCCGAATTATTCGGTTTGTTTTAATCTTAAAATAAGGAAGGTGGAACGACTTGCTGCGAAACAGCATTTTCTATTAACCTATTAAAAAGCCAGAATAACAATTCTGGCTTTTTTTTATTCGTTGAACACGCGTCTTCCAGCCATTCGCCGATCGCGCGTCGGCTCCATTCGAATAAGGTCCGAACGTGGTCCGTAGAAAGGCCAATAAAATGTAGAAATTAAGCGTAGCGATGGCGCGCTATTGACGTTAGTTCCACCATAATAATCCATCCCTTGAATCAAAAATCTTCAGGCATGTTTCCATACTTTTTTAATTCCAATATCTAATGTCTATTTTTGAATATGAAAGTAATTGGAGTAATACCTGCACGCTACGAATCTACCCGCTTCCCTGGTAAACCTTTGGTAGACATCGGCGGAATGACGATGATTCAACGTGTTTACAACCAAGTCAAACATGCCAGCAGTCTTAGTGAGGTCGTGGTAGCAACTGACGATCAACGTATTTTCGATCATGTCAAAAGCTTTGCTGGAAATGTCGTAATGACAAGTAAGGAACATCAATCCGGAACAGATCGTTGTGCGGAAGTGGTACAGAATATTACGGGATTTGACACCGTCATCAATATACAAGGCGACGAACCTTTTATTGATCCGCAGCAAATCGATTTGTTAGCATCCTGCTTTGAAAACCACGACGTACAGATTGCTACATTGATACGTAAGATTACGGAATTTTCTGACCTAGACAATGTGAATAAGCCCAAAGTAGTGCTGAACACAAAACAGGAAGCAATTTACTTTTCGCGTCAGGCGATCCCTTACTATCGTGGAAAGGATATGAAAGACTGGCTAAACCATGCGGATTACTACAACCACATAGGCATATACGGCTATCGTTCCGAAATTTTAAAGGAATTAACCCAACTTCCGGTATCGAATTTAGAAAAGATTGAGTCACTCGAACAGCTTCGTTGGATTGATCATGGCTATCATATTAAGACCGCCATTTCTAATCATGTCAACGATGCAATTGATACGCCTGAAGATTTAGAAGCTATCAAGCGCAAATATTTCAACGGATAAGAATAAACTGATTTATTGCCTATGATCGGTATAGCGGTTTGTAGGCAATAGATTTAAGACATCTTCATAGTCAGAAAGCTGAATATCCGATAATTTCTGTATAGCCAGCGCCAACTCCTCCATTTGCTGCGCTGTTCGAATCCCAACCACAATCGATTTTACAGACCTATGTAACAATGGATACTTCAAGGCTAAAGCGAGTTTTGGCACTTGTAGTACATTCGAAAGATCCTGTAAAGCACGCTGCAAGTTCGCTATCGCCGTCGCTTCAAATCCTAAATAAGACTTGGCAGGCTTATCCACCAACAAACCCTGCGCTAAAGCACCGCGAACAAAAACCGACACTTGCGATTTCTCGAGGAAATCTAAATATTCTTCCGGACGACGATCAAGTAAACTATATTGCATCAGATTACTAGAAATCTGACTCACTTGTGCATAGTTCTGGAAAACATTGGGACGAATAGATGATATGCCATAGGCTCGAATTTTCCCTCGTGCCTTCAACAGTTCAAAAGCCTCCACAATTTCCCCCATCGGATCTTCATCGGTACCTCCGTGAAGTTGATAGAGATCCAAATAATCCGTTTGCAAATTCGTTAAACTTTGCTCCACGGCTTGGATAATATAATGCTTTGATGGAACCCAATCCCATCCGGAACCATCTTGACGCCATAGGTTACCAACTTTGGAAGCCAAAAGCCAATTCTTGCGATTGGATTTGGTTAGTTTCCCAATCAGCCGCTCATTCTCACCACGATCGTATAAATCCGCGGTATCAATATAGTTTATCCCCAAGGCTAATGCTTGATCTAAGATGCTGGAAGCTAATTGAGGCTCCTTATAATCTAGTGACATCGCCCCTAAAGATATTTGGGGAATTAATAGATTCGCATGCGCGAGCTTAGATCGATTCATGGGGTTCGTCGCTGAGGATTTTTAACAGTTCTACTTCGAAGATTAGCGTGGAAAATGCAGGAATCGGACCGCTTTCTCGGGCACCATAACCCAAGTCATAGGGTATAACAAAACGCGTCTTGCCGCCAACCTTCATCGTTGGGATTCCGATCTTCCAGCCATCAATGACGCGATCAACGCCAACCGTTAAAGGTTCATTCCGATCATAAGAACTGTCGAATACGGTACCGTCGGCAAGCATTCCTTTGTAATGAACAACAACCTCATCCTGCAGTTTAGGGTGTAAGCCTGTTCCCTCTTGTAACACTTCATACTGCAAGCCTTCTTTTGTGACAATGACGCCTGCTTTCTTTTTATTTTCATCAAGCAGCGCTTGAGACTTTGCTTTCGTCTTAGTAATTTTCTCTTCTTCCAAACGAGTTAATCCTGTACGGATCATATCGTTAACCTGATCTTCGGAGAACTTTTGCCCTTTACCTTCCAATGCTTGTTTAATAGATTTCATTAATACAGCTTGATTTACCGGAAAGGCTAGGCGTTTTAAGTGTTTACCCAGATCCTGTCCCAAGGCGTATGTTAAGGAATCGTTTGCGGTTTTTAGCGATTGTGCGGAGGTATTTAATGCCAAAAAGATGGACATCAGTCCGAAAATGTATTTCATGTTTAGCTGTGTTTTTTGATGATTTTCTCCACAATATCAGCAGTACAGTCCGGATAATCAACGTTGACACGCGACCTTGCATTCAGCCAAGCCTCGATATCATATTCATATTTCTTTTTCAACGATTTGATTACAGGCACGCCGATTTCTTCCAAAGAAGCGGCGTTTAGGTGCTGCTCATATTGGTTTTTCATAGGGATAACCAATAGTTTCTTCCCCAAATATAAGGCTTCGGCTGGAGTTTCAAAGCCTGCACCGCATAAAACACCAGAAGAATTCGCCATACTCGCAACGAAAGCCTCACTGTTAATCGGGTTGATGGAGACATTCTTTTGTTGGAAGGGTCGCCTATTATGCTTGGAGAATACTTCCCATTTTACATCAGGAAAGCGCGTGAGCTGCTTAATAAGATGGGCATCGTCGTAAGATGGTAAATAAACGGTATAATGCCCCTTGTCTAACGACTCTAATTGTCGGACAGACTGTCGAATGACAGGCGTAAATATGTGGCTTGCATAGGATTTAAAATGGAAACCATAGGCACTAGTTGAGGGCGCATAGTTTTTCATAATAAACTTGCCTAGCATATCCGTTTCTTCCGGTTTAGGACTGGCAGGATCAAAAGCGCCGATTTGATGACTTAAACCAATACAGGGCTTTTCTTTAAAGTAACATGCCCAGGCGGAAATCGGCTCGAAGTCATTAATAACCAAATCATAATCCTCGACCGGCACTGAGTTGACTTCTTTGACGAATTTACGAACAGTAGAGCTCATAAATGTTTTCCATAAATCGACACCTCCGGATTTACCGAAAATAAAACTTAAACCATGATATCGATATTTGACTTCAAAAGGTAATTGGATATCGGCCTGGATACCACTTACCAAGACGTCCACTTGTGCGTGTGCTTGTAGACAGGGAATAACATCAATTGCCCTTGTTAAATGTCCATTTCCTGTACCCTGTACAGCATATAAAATTTTCA
Source organism: Sphingobacterium sp. (assembly GCA_040394915.1). Lineage (GTDB taxonomy): Bacteria > Bacteroidota > Bacteroidia > Sphingobacteriales > Sphingobacteriaceae > Sphingobacterium. The sequence continues at coordinate 5,965 of JBEBRI010000142.1, read as the reverse complement.
TCCACAGATTGATTGAACCTCAAAGTAACGAAAAACGATTAATAACTTATCATTAAATTCATTATTCTTTTATTAAACATAGCTATATTTCTATAGGCATTTTTCCAGCTTATGGGACGATATTTTCGCTTGGTATTAATTCTGTTATTCGGCTTAATTCTGCAATCTTGGGGATTCTACACACATCGTATTATTAATCAACACGCTAGCTATAGCCTTCCACTCGAGATGTCCCCTTTTTTCAAACGTTACGCCTACCAAATCCGAGAAAAATCTGTTCAGGCGGACCGACGTGTGTATGTAGATCCCCACGAAGGCGCTCGTCATTTTATTAATCTGGACCATCACGACGGTATACATGATTCCTTAATCATCCCCTGGTACAAACTGGATAAGCATAGCCTACAGCGCGATTTATTAAAACAAGGTATTATCCCATGGCAGATTGATTTGACTTACAGAAAGCTTGTAAACGCCTTCTACGAGAAAAATAGTGCAAAGATTATTCAACATGCATCCGACTTAGGACATTACATAGCAGATGCACATGTACCCTTGCATACCAGCAGCAATTATAACGGCCAACGAACCAATCAACATGGCATTCACGCATTGTGGGAAACCCGTTTACCGGAGATGTTTATTCCTAGCTATAACTTAATTGTGGGAAAACCCGAATATACGCCCGATGTGCTCCATTTTGCTTGGCAAACCGTAAGAGCAAGTCATGCTTTATTAGATTCCGTTTTTTGTTTAGAGCGGCAGTCGAGTCAACAGCTATCGGCTTACCGGAAAAGAAGCTATATTGTCAAGAACAATTTACTTCAATTAGACTACAGCGATGAGTTTTGTAGGCATTATCATTTGGCGATGCGGGGCATGCTTGAGCGCCGAATAACAGCTGCTATCCGAGCCACGGCATCTTTGTGGTATTCGGCATGGATAGATGCTGGTCAACCGATGATCATTCAGCTCAGGACAAACATCAACTAACTAGCGAAAAGTCGGCACTATGCTTCTTTCAGTCCAAAAGAACATGAAGACTGGATTTAAACGCCGCTCATTATGGTATTTTATATAACTTTGAGAAATTTTCTTTTCATGTTTTCGAGAAAACTTTTTTTATTATTAAGCATTAGTCCAAGCTTCTTATTCGCCCAACAAAGTGATACGACCTTATTAAAGGAGATCCTTATCCAAGAGAATAGACTTGCTATTCCATTCGATAAGCGCAATAGAAATATTCAAATTCTAACGCAAGAGGATATTCAACAGCTTCCTAGTACAAGCATCAATGAGGTGCTACGTTATGCGGCGGGTGTTGATATACGGCAGCGTGGCCCATTTGGTACCCAAGCTGACATCGGTATTGATGGCGGTAGTTTCGACCAGACATTGATTTTAATCAATGGGGTCAAACTTTCGGATCCCCAGACAGGACATCACATGCTGAATCTGCCGCTTCCTCTATCGGAAATACAACGCATAGAGGTGTTGCGAGGTCCCGTTTCTAGGATTTACGGTATCAATGGATTGACGGGGGCTGTCAATATCGTGACGAAGCAGGCAAGCTCTAATTCAGCTTTTGTTCAACTGCAATCGGGTTCATCCTTTAAGGACGTTGAGGTCGAAGCTGGTAAAGATGGCATTTATTACGGTAATGCGGTACAGCTGGGTGGATCGTTTGTTCGCAAAAACCACCAACATCAGTTGTTCTTTGGAAAAGAGCACAGCAACGGTCAGCGGTATAATAGTGGGGCAGATAACGAGAAATTGTATTATCAAAACCAAATCACACTGTCGCCTTCCCATAACGTCCAAATGATGGCCGGTTATATCAACAATGCGTTCGGCGCCAATGGTTACTATGCTGCTCCTGGTGATAAAGAATCGGAAGAACACGTGGAAACAGTTATTTCGAGTATTTCATCGCATCACCAGCTTAATAAATGGTATTTAAGCCCGAGGATTAGCCATCGCTACAATGAGGATGATTATCGATACTTCCGGCACGATCTGAGCAAGGGTCGTAGTAAACATTATACACAGAGTCTTACCGGCGAATTGCATGCTCGTTACCAAACAACATTAGGCGATTTGGGAATTGGTGCTGAAGCTCGATTTGAAGACATTAGCAGCTCCAATATCGGAAAGCATAATCGTGCGAATTATGGCTTCTTCACCGAGTTTAGAACAACTAAATTCAATCGATTTGATATTAATTTCGGTGCTTACGTAAATTACAATACCGACTATAATTGGGAGATTTTTCCAGGGATCGACATTGGCTTCCAAGCAACAGAGCATCTACGTCTCTCTGTGAATAGCGGTACGAGTCAGCGCATCCCTACATTTACTGATTTGTACCTTAATCAGCGCCCTGGTAATATCGGTAATCCAGACCTGAAGAGTGAGTCAGCTTGGCAAAATGAATTTGGCTTGCAGTATAACCGAGATAAATTTAGCTTACAAGCCGGATACTTCTACCGTGATATCCGCCGCTTCATTGATTGGTTACGCGAAAGTACCGATGTGCCCTATCAAGCGCAGAACTTAGGCAATAATAAAACACATGGCATCTACGCGAATATCGGCTATAAAACGGTATTCGCTGAGCATCAATCGTTGATGTTTAACTTTGCCTACACCTACCTCGATCCCTCTATAATTAACGATTATAGCAACAGTATGATTAAATACGGAATTGAGAGTTTAAAACATCAATTGCAGGCTAGCATTAGTTACGGCTTTAAAAATTGGTCGATTACTTCCGCCAACCGCTGGTTAGAACGTAGTTCTTCGAATGCTTACTTTATTTCCGATCTACGATTAGCCTATCATCAGAAGCGCTTCTCGGTATTTGCCGATGTGCAAAATATATTCGATGAAAAGTACGTTGAAGTGGGTGCAGTTCCAATGCCTAGTCGATGGGCGAACTTAGGTCTTCGATATCAATGGACTCAGCACTAAATTCAAATAAAAAAAGGTATCCAAATTGGATACCTTTTTTTATGGTTTAAACAATTAAGACTATGATAATTGTTTGTCTAGTTTCTCTGCTAAAACTGATTTAGGCACTGCACCAATTTGTTTGTCAACAATTTCTCCGTTTTTGAAGAATAATAATGCAGGGATATTGCGGATACCGTAACGTACAGAGATATCTGGGTTATTGTCCACATTTACCTTACCAACTACTGCTTTACCTTCATATTCAGTAGCGATTTCGTCCACTAATGGACCAACCATACGACATGGACCACACCACTCTGCCCAAAAATCGATAAGCACTGGTTTATCTGATTTTAAAACAACCTCTTCGAAGTTGCTGTCTGTAATTTCTAATGCCATATTTAATAAATTTATGATTTATAGTTCTAAATATAAACAAAGATAATGAATACGCTCGTATTGCTATTTATCCTATACTAACATTTTTTCTATCGCCTATCAATTTAATCTATAATTTACCCCTTCCATTGCCTCTAAACCGTCCAAGAACTCATTTGTGATAAATATTTTACGTTTTTTCACGGGCATTTCAATCGCCAGCTTATCCTGTTCATCCATGATTTTGAACTTCAATTGACAATTCGCCTCTTGCCCTTCGACCACCGTTGATGCTAGCAGTTGATTTAAGGAATTCATAAACTCAGCATCCAGTAAATGCAATGGAAACTGAATGGTAAAGCTCTTCGCCATCTTCTCTCTAAGATCTGAAAGCAATTGAATATGTTTTAATTCAAATCCCCAATTGCCAACCTGTTTAAATCGTTCTTGGACAAGTCCGCGAATCTGAACAAAGTATCCCTCCTGTAAGTAGCCTTTGAACTTCACATAATCTTCCCCAAAGACCATAATCTCATAGGAATCCGAATAGTCTTCAATAACAAAAGACCCGAAAGGTTTACCTGATTTGGCGACACGATGATTTGCTAATGCAATGATACCACCGATAACCACTTCCTTATTTTTAATCCGATTAAAGTCCAACAAAACCTCCTGATCTACTTCAGATGCTTTCACCTTATTAATTAACTGCAAGTCAGTTACATTATTTGGACAGAAATGTTTAATCTCGAATTTATAATTATCTAAGGGATGACTCGTTAAGTAAATACCGATGACATCCTTCTCATATTTTAGCTTTTCAATTAGCCCCCATTGCGGACAGGGTGGCATGCTCGGCTCAGGGAGTTCTACGGCACCTCCAGCTCCGAACAAACTCACTTGCGCGGAATTCTCATTCTCCCGGAATTTGTGCGCAAATTTTAAAGCCTTTTCAATACCACTCGGATTGTCTGAATCCGAATAAAAGTATTGGGCCCGATGGGTATCGGTAAAGGAATCAAAACCTCCGCCGTAAGCAAGACTTTCAAATGCTTTTTTATTGATCATCCGCAGATCTACACGCTTTGCTAAATCAAAAATTGATTTATAAGGCTCGCCTTCTCGACTCTGTACAATCGTTTCTACAGCGCCTGCACCGACTCCTTTAACAGCCCCCATACCAAAGCGAATTGCTCCTTCCTCATTTACTGTAAACTTATAGTGCGACTCATTAACATCTGGCCCTAAAACAGTTAACCCCATCCTCCTACATTCTTCCATAAAGAAGGTAACCTGCTTAATATCGTTCATATTGTTCGATAAAACCGCAGCCATATATTCAGCAGGGTAATGTGCTTTGAGATAAGCGGTTTGATATGCCACCCAAGCATAGCATGTCGAATGGGATTTGTTGAAGGCATAGGATGCAAATGCTTCCCAGTCGGTCCAAATCTTTTCTAGCACCTTCGGGTTATGGCCTTTCTCTGCCGCCTGGTCAATAAACTTAGGCTTCATCTTATCGAGAACGGCCTTTTGTTTCTTACCCATGGCTTTACGAAGTACGTCGGCATCACCTTTTGAAAAGCCGGCTAGCTTTTGTGACAAAAGCATTACCTGCTCTTGGTAGACAGTAATACCATATGTTTCGGCTAGGTACTCCTCGCACGCATCAATATCGTAAGTGATGGGTTCAATACCATGCTTACGTTTGACGAAGGATGGAATATACTCCATTGGCCCTGGTCGGTACAATGCGTTCATCGCAATTAAATCGGCAAAGACCGTGGGCTTTAACTCCTTCATGTATTTCTGCATGCCGGGGGACTCATATTGGAAGATACCAATCGTCTCACCTCGTTGGAAAAGCTCATAAGTCAATGTATCTTCGATATCAAAGGCTTCGGGATCGAGGTCTACACCATGTCGTAATTTGACATTCTGTACAGTATCCTTAATAAGCGTTAAAGTCTTTAAGCCTAAGAAGTCCATTTTCAGCAATCCAGCACTTTCGACAACTGAGTTATCATACTGAGTCACATAGAGATCCGAATCTTTTGCTAAAGAAACAGGTACGAAGTTTGTAATATCATCCGGAGTGATAATCACACCACATGCATGGATCCCTGTATTCCGCATCGAACCCTCTAAGACTCGGGCTTGCTTAATCGTTTCCGCTTCAAGACCCGCTCCATCTGCTAGTCCTTTCAATCGATTGACCGCTTCCAATTCTTCAGCACGCAAAACTTCCTTTAAGGCTTTATCTTCCATATTGAAGATCTTGCTAAGCTTTAAATTGGGAATTAGTTTAGCGATTTCATTGGCATCGGCTAAAGGCAAGTCTAACACGCGCGCGGTGTCCTTAATGGACGACTTGGCCGCCATGGTCCCATAGGTTATAATTTGAGCGACTTGAGATGCGCCATACTTATCAATCACGTACTGCATAACGCGACCACGACCTTCATCATCAAAGTCAATATCAATATCGGGCATGGATACACGGTCAGGATTTAAGAAACGCTCGAAAAGGAGATCATACTTGATGGGATCGATGTTAGTAATTCCCAAACAATAGGCTACTGCTGATCCGGCAGCGGAACCGCGTCCCGGACCTACCGATACGCCCATAGCTCTT
>JBEBRI010000141.1:0-10309 GCA_040394915.1 Sphingobacterium sp. | reverse complement strand
AACAATTTTTACGCTATTTAACAAATCTTTAACACTTTTAACAAATTGGGCGTCGACAATTTTTGATGTAATTCAATGAATATTTCATCATCACTCCGGAATAACATTCTCTACATCGAAATGTATGCGGATTAAAAATATTTTAAATATATCTTGTTTTTATAAAAAGAATTGTAATATATTTGGGAAATCATAATTAAGAAAAGTGAAAAACAATACAATTTCTATTACAATTATTATTACCACCGGGATAAAACTTAGGAGGAAGTAGTCTATTGTATAGTAATTAGTACAAATATAAGAAGCCTTCCTCCACCAGGGAAGGCTTTTTTTATTAACATACAGCAAAACAACCAACTAAACAGTATGAAAATTTTAAAATTTGGCGGGACATCCGTAGGTTCCGTAGAAAGTATCCAGGCCGTATTGAAGATTGTTAAAGCTTCCTTTGATGCTGGCGAAAAACCTTTAGTCGTTTTATCCGCAATGTCAGGCGTCACCAACCTGTTAACGAAGATGGCGGAGGAAGCAGCGGAAGGGAAGTCTTTCGATGATGGCTTAAAACAACTTGAAGAAAGACACTTCGAAGTTGTTAAGAAACTTATTGCTGTGAAGTATCAGAATCCGGTACTCACTCGGTTAAAGCTTTTATTTAATGAATTAGAGGAACTTCTACTTGGTGTTTCCGCACTAAAGGAACTGAGCAAGCAAAGTCGGGATTTAATAGTTTCATACGGAGAGCGCTGCAGTAATTTCTTAGTCTCCAAAGTTATGGAGCAAGAGATCCCTGAGTCCGAATATATCAACGCCTCACATTATGTGAAAACGGATTCAAACTTCGGAAATGCTCATTTAAATGAACCTCTTACGAATCAATTGATACAGGCGCTTTACCAAACACATGCCGATAAACTCCTCTTTGTAACAGGATTTATAGGGTCTAATGAGCAAGGACGCGTGACGACACTAGGGCGAGGTGGTTCGGATTATACAGCAGCGATATTCGGATCTGTTTTAAATGCTTCGGCTATTGAAATTTGGACAGATGTAAATGGAATGTTGACGGCTGATCCTAGAATAGTAAAGAAAGCTTTCTCTTTACCGGTACTTTCTTACACTGAAGCAATGGAACTATCTTACTTCGGGGCAAAAGTAATTTATCCGCCCACAATGGTACCTGCTTTTTTAAAGAAGATTCCAATTGTTATTCGAAATACTTTTGAACCTCATTTGGCGGGAACTGTAATTCAATTTGAAAGCGGAAAGTCGACTTATCCAATCAAGGGTATATCATCTATTGCTGATGTTTCTGTAATTAATTTGACTGGAAGCGGCATGGTGGGTAAGTCAGGATTCAGCGGACGCTTATTTACGTTATTAGCGCGCGAGCAGATTAATGTTATTTTAATTACGCAATCATCTTCCGAACACAGCATTACTTTTGCAGTTAATCCTAGTGATGCGGAAAAAGCGATTTCGCTAATTCAAAATGAATTTGAGTTAGAGTTATTAGCAAATAAATTATCGACACCTGTCATTGAGGACAACCTATCTATTTTAGCAATTGTCGGTGAGAATATGAAGCGTACCCCTGGTATGTCAGGAAAGTTATTCCATGCGTTAGGTCGAAATGGAATAAACGTCAGAGCAATTGCGCAAGGTTCCTCGGAATTTAATATATCGGTTATCATTAATAAGGATGATTTAGCGAAGGCGCTTAATGCAGTACATGATGCATTCTTTGCCGAATTAAAGCGTACTTTACATGTATTCAACTTAGGTACCGGAAATATAGGAGCGACGCTGTTTAGACAGTTACATGAACAGCATGATTTTTTACTTGATCATAACGATGTTGAGATTAAAGTGGTAGGCGTCTCGAATTCTCGTCGCATGCTTTTCAATGTTGATGGGGTAAATTTGGAGCATTGGCAACACGAGTTAGAGGAGCATGGAGAAGTTGCTGATTTGGGAACTTTTGTGAGTAAAATGCAAGCTATGAATCTCCCGAATTGTGTCTTTATTGATAATACCGCAAGTAAATTACCAGCGACTTACTATGAAGAGATATTTAAATCAAATATTTCGATTGTAACTTGTAACAAGATTGCAAACTCTGGAGACTATCAACAATATAGATTACTACATGATACAGCTAGGAAGCATGGTGTAGATTTCTTCTACGAAACGAATGTTGGTGCTGGTTTACCAATAGTACGCGTATTGAAAGATTTGATGTTAAGTGGAGACCGTATCTTGAAAATTGAAGCAATATTGTCCGGTACAATCTCCTATATCTTTAACAATTTTCATGGTGATGCCTCGTTTTATGATGTTGTGAAGAAAGCGCAGGAATTAGGTTATACTGAACCAGACCCTCGCGATGACTTGGGGGGAGTTGATTTCATGCGTAAAATGTTAATCCTAGCACGTGATGCAGGAAATGTTATTGAAGCTGCGGATGTTGCGTTAGGTAACATATTGCCTGAGAATTGTTTGAAAGCGAATTCTGTCGATGAGTTCTATACAGAACTGTTGAAATCAGAAGATTACTTCAACGCGCTGAAGCTGAAGGCTGCAAATGAAGGCAAAGTTATACGTTACATCGGTAACCTAACGAATGGTAAGGTTTCTATCGACTTACAGATGGTGGATAGCTCACATCCTTTCTATGCTTTATCGGGAAGCGATAATATTATCTCTTTCACCACAGAGCGATACAAAGAGCGACCGTTGGTGGTTAAAGGACCTGGTGCAGGCGCGGAGGTAACTGCAGGCGGTGTCTTTGCTGACCTTGTGAATGTGGCCGCTAAATAAGTTTAAGAACATGTTGACAAATCAAAACTCCCTAATGGAAGGAAAGAAAAATATAGACTTCTCGAACGTAAAGCAAGAAGTCAGGGTTTTTGCTCCTGCAACTGTAGCAAATATGATCTGCGGATTTGATATACTTGGATTTGCTGTCGATTTTCCTGGCGATGAAGTATTCATGCGTCGGGTAGCAAAGCCTGGTGTCACTATCCTAGCAATCCATGGTGACGACGGAAGACTTCCGTTAGATCCAGATAAAAATACCGTAAGCGCTTGCGTTAAAATGCTGTTGAATCATCTGGAATTAACCGATAGCATAGGAGTGGAGATAGAATTAACCAAGCATATGCCAATTGGGAGTGGCTTGGGGTCAAGCTCTGCCAGTACAGTAGCAGGCTTGTTCGCGATCAATAGCCTATTGGGTGATCCACTTAGCAAGGAAGAGTTAATGCCTTTTTGTGTTGAAGGAGAAAGGCTTGCTTGTGGACATGGACACGCTGATAATGTTGCCCCAGCACTAATGGGCGGAATAACACTAATTCGAGGATACGATCCTCTCGATATGATTAATTTACCTGTTCCTGAGGATTTGGTTGCGGGAATCGTATTTCCGCAAGTGGATGTTCCCACAAGAGACGCACGGCAGTTAATTAAGGAAAAGGTGTCTTTAAAAGATGCAGTCGTACAATGGGGGAATATCGCAGGATTAGTAGCGGGACTATACCGTAGCGACTACAATTTGATTAGTCGGAGTATGCACGATGTTCTAATTGAACCAACGCGCGCAATCTTAATACCTGAGTTTTACGCGATGAAAGAAATCGCGCTATCTTGCGGTGTCTTAAGTTTTGGTATTTCAGGTTCTGGACCTTCAGTTGTCGCCATAAGTCGTGGTAAAGAGGCAGCGCAACAAGCAGTGGATAAAATTCAAGCACACTTAAATGCTCACGGTATTGAAAGTTTGCAATTTGTTTCTTCGGTAAATGCGCAAGGACCAAAAGTGATCAACCTAAAATAAAATAATATGCAGTTCTATAGTACAAACAATAAAGCTCTTCGCGTTTCTTTTCAAGAAGCTGTATTTAATTCATTGCCTGAAGACAAGGGTTTATATATGCCTGAGGCTATTCCGCAATTGGATCCTTATTTCATAAAAAATATACAACAATACTCATTTCAAGAAATCGCCTTTACGATTGCAAAAGCGTTTATCGGGGATGATATTCCTGAACAGGACTTGAAGGAAATTGTGAATGATGCTATTAATTTTGATGCACCGGTACGATTTTTAGATGCTGAAACTGCTGTTCTAGAACTATTTCACGGGCCGTCATACGCTTTCAAGGACTTTGGAGCGCGCTTCATGAGTCGTATAATGGGCTATTTTTCACAAAAAGGAGATCAACTTCTAGACGTGTTGGTAGCAACTTCAGGCGATACGGGTGGTGCAGTTGCCCTAGGCTTCCTTGGCGTGGAGGGAACACGTGTAACAATCCTTTATCCCAAAGGTAAGGTTTCAAAAGTTCAAGAAGAGCAATTGACGACCAATGGTCAAAACATACGTGCTCTCGAAGTAGAGGGTACATTTGATGATTGTCAGGCACTCGTTAAACAAGCTTTCAACGATAAGGAGCTGAATGGAGTATTGCGATTAACATCCGCAAATTCAATCAACATCGCTCGATTAATTCCTCAAACATTCTACTATTTTTGGACCTATGCGCAGTTAAAGTCCCAAGGGATGGAGGAGATCGTGTTTACTGTGCCTAGTGGAAATTTTGGGAATATTGGTGCTGGCCTGTTGGCTTACAAAATGGGCTTACCAGTAAGTCATTTCGTCGCAGCAACTAATGTAAATGATACGGTACCACGTTTCTTGAAAAACGGTCAATATGAACCCAAACCTTCCGTTCAAACATTGGCAAATGCTATGGATGTCGGAAATCCAAGCAATTGGGTTAGAATTCAAGACTTATTTGATCAAGATCTAGCGCAATTAAAGGCTCAGATTTCTTCCTATACATACGACGATCAAGAAACCGTCGAAGGGATGGAGGAACTTTTTGAAAAGTATAAGTATGTTGCATGTCCTCATACGGCAATCGCGTATTTGGCTTCGAAGGCCTATCGTCGGGATTATCCAGGACATTATGCATCTGTATTTCTTTCTACGGCTCATCCGTGTAAATTTCCAGAAGCCATAAAACCAGAAGTCTATCAACACGTGACACTGCCGGAGGGCGCGTCTGTATTGGCTCATAAAGACAAGCAGGCAACGGAAATGCCAGTCGATTACCAGACTTTCAAAACCTATCTTTTGGTAAATAACTAATAGATTCTTTTTACATGTTGGCTAAGGACTATCTCGAAGAGGATAGTCCTTTTTTTCGATATTCTGATTATTTTTTTTTCAATTCTAATTACTTTTGCAAGGATGAATAAAATAATCCTCAACAAGGGAAAGGATAAAGCGGCCTGGCAGTTACATCCTTGGATTTTCTCCGGAGCAATTGCCCGCGTTTCAGAAACTCTTCAAAATGGCGATATCGCCTCAGTATACAACCATGATGATGAATTTATTGCTTACGGGATGTATAACAATCAATCTCGCGTTGCCGTGCGATTGCTAGAGTGGGATCCCAATAAGGAAATTAACGAATCATGGTGGCGAGACAGGTTACAACGAGCTGTTAAAAATAGATTACATCTTTTAAACGACAAGAATAATACCCTGCGGCTTGTATTTGCCGAGGCGGACTTTCTACCTGGATTAATTGCCGATAAATATGGCGATTACATCTCTATTCAAGTGCATGCAGCAGGCATCGAACGTATTAAGTCAATCCTTGTCGATGAGCTAAATCAACTGTTAAGACCTAAGGGGATCTATGAGCGTAGTGATTTAAAGTCTCGAGAATATGAAGGATTGCCGGACGACAATGGACTGCGATCTGGCGAAATACCACCAACCTTTGTCGACATTATCGAAAATGGAATTCTTTATCAAGTCAATATCGTGGAAGGGCAGAAGTCTGGCTTTTATTGCGACCAACGAGATAACCGATATATTACCGCTAAATATGCAAAGGATAAAAAAGTATTAGACTGCTTTTGTTATTCAGGTGGATTTACTTTAAATGCTTTTCGTGAAAATGCAAGCTCAGTGACGTCAGTAGACAGTTCGGCTTTAGCTATCGAAACATTGAAACAAAATATTGAATTAAATGGTTTTGATTCAAGTAAACACATCGCTGTACAATCCGACGTGAACAAGTATTTGCGAGAACTGGGGGAGCAAGGAGAAAAATTTGACCTTATTATTCTTGATCCTCCCAAATATGCACCTTCGCGATCGGCTCTAGAAAAGGCGTCGCGAGCATATAAAGATCTAAATCGTCGCGGGTTAATGTTATTGAACTCTGGCGGACTTTTAGCTACTTTTTCATGTTCTGGAGCAATGGATATTGATACGTTTAAACAGGTGATCGCTTGGGCAGCATTGGATGCAGGAAAAGAGATACAGTTTATTTACCAGTATTGTCAACCTGAAGATCACCCTGTTCGTGCATCATTTAATGAAGGAGAATATTTAAAAGGCCTTTTGGTACGCGTGTTATAAAGCAGCTTACAAGAATTTAGCATTATATAAAAGGGATTCGCTTATCTGAGTGAATCCCTTTTTTAATTGACAGAACTAAGTTGAGATTAAGCCTTGTAGGTTTGTTGCTACAAGTTATTAAGCTATAGTCTCGAAAGAGCCATCGTTATCGGGTTTAATATGTTGTTTTTCAGCAAATTGGTGAAGCTTAGTTATTTTAGAGGATAAAAAATGATCAATATCATTTTCCTGCTAGTATAAAAACCTAATATTTGAATTAAATAATTCATACCTGCGGCATGCGTCGAGATCTTTTAAAATGTTTCGATAAAAAGAATTAGCTAGTATTTGTAAGAGATTTTAAGGAATGTTTATGTATGCCGCATACTTATCCAACCATGAATTCCACTAGCCTTAAGGCATAGAATTAGATAAACGCTCAGTACGCTAAGCTGCAAAATATTATTAGTTTGCATGTTGTTCCAACGAAGGGCTGTCTGCTTTGACAGCCCTTTCTATTGCTGTTAGCGTAGGGTTTTTCCTAGCCAAGTTTAAATTGAGATAACCAACTCTCCGCCATTAAATTAGCGCCTGCCCAAGACGTGTGTACACCATCGGTAGTCCAATAGGCCCCATTATTTTGTTTTAAGGCTGCATCAAATATCGCTTGATAGGGGATAAAAGCAGTTTTGTATTCTCTAGCGATTTCACGTGCCGCGGCTTGGTATTTCGGAAATTCAGGAAACCAATCATCCGTGATATGTTTCACATTCTTTAAACCAAATGGTTCACCAATGATCAACTTAACATTTGGTAATGCACTAAGTGTCTTGTCTAAAAGTTCTTGGTATTGACCTTTATACTGCTCCGGAGTATTCACCGCACCGCGATCTTTTGTGCGCCAAAAATCGTTAACTCCAATTAAGATAGAAATGATATTTGGCTTCAAATCTATACAGTCGACTTGCCATCGGTTTAACAAATCGGGAACACGGTTACCCGAGATACCACGATTATAAATTTTAATGTTCTTACTAGCGCATTTATTCAACAGGACGCCCCCAGCGATCATGGCATAGCCCCCTCCAAACGCATTCATCTCATTTGGGTTTAAATTATCTTTCTTTCTTCCTGCGTCTGTGATTGAATCACCTTGGAAAAGAATAACGTCGTTCTCCTGAATTTGTATTCCAGGTCTCGCTATTCCGGAAGAAAAATCGGTTGCATGTAATAAGCTGCTACCGACGGCAGTACTACCCACTGTCAATATACCTTTTTTTAAAAAATCTCTTCTTGAACTCATGGTCTTGTTATAATAGGTTGATTTTACCTATACAAGATAAGGAAACTAGCAATACTTGGCAATTCCCGCACGAATAATTTTACAAGCTTGCTTAATTTCTGCTGCTGTTATCGTCAATGGCGGAGCAATACGAAGTGCCGTTTCGCAATGCAAATACCAGTCAATAATTAAGCCTTGTTCCGCGCAGTAATTACTCACTGAATAGACTTGATCGAAATTTTCAAGTTGTAAGCACATCATTAACCCTAACCCTCGAATTTCTTTGATCTGTGGAATCGCTAGTTCCTCGCGAAATAATGCAGCTTTGGAGGCTACTTTCTCAACCAATTGCTCTTCGATAATGACCTCTAAAGAAGCTTTTGCTGCGGCACAGCTAACAGGATGTCCTCCGAAAGTGGTAATATGACCAAGCATCGGGTTACTTTTAATGACATCCATGACTTCCTTCCGAGCAACGAAAGCACCTAATGGCATGCCTCCACCAATTCCTTTCGCAAGCATAAGCACATCCGGAATGATATCAAAATGTTCAAATGCGAAGAGTTTGCCTGTTCGACCAAAGCCAGTTTGAATCTCATCAAAAATTAAAAGCGCTCCTGTCTCATCACATTTCCTTCGCAAGGCTTGCATATAAGTCTTGTCTGGCACACGAACACCAGCTTCCCCTTGTATCGCTTCGACGATTACTGCTGCGGTCTCCTGGCTAATCTTTTCTAGATCAGGAAGACTATTGTAGTTAATAAAAGAAATACCAGGAAGGAGAGGGGCGTAAGCCTGACGATATTCTTCATTGCCAATTAAACTTAGCGCTCCTTGCGTGCTACCGTGGTAGGCTTCTCTCGCCGCGATTATTTCTCGCCGACCCGTAAATTTCTTGGCGATTTTCATCGATCCCTCAACCGCTTCGGCACCTGAATTCGTAAGGTAAACAGACTCATAAGCGCTTGGTAAAACCGCTAACAAATTCGTTGCAAATTGTACCTGCGGAGCTTGTACAAACTCTCCATAAACAGTAACGTGCATAAATTTGTCTAGCTGATTTTGAATTGCGTTTAAAACCTTCGGGTGGCGGTGACCGATATTGCTGACATTGAATCCTGAAACAAGGTCCATATAGGATTGTCCATCAGGACCGTAAAGATAAATACCTTCTGCGCGCTCCACTTCAATCAGTCTTGGAGACTCTGAAGTCTGTGCTGTATTTTTTAAGAATAATTCTCTATTACTTATCATGGGTGGGTTATATTCAAAACAAAAGAAGCTCAATATTAGAGCTTCTTTTATTAGTTTTTGTGATTTCGACCTTTGAGCTCTCTATAGAGTAACTCGATAAACTCTTGTTCAACAGAAAAGAATTGCGACGCTCGGGACTGTCCGATAACATCGGCAAATCGAGATCGATAGTTTTTCTTAATTTCGACTTCTTTCGCATCGAAGGAAATAGCATCATTGCCTGGTCGGAAAGAATTTGAATTGCCTTGCCTACGTTCGCTGCCACGACTCTTTTGTGTCTTTATCGCTCTTATTTCTTTTGTATATTGATTATAGAGCGGGAAAAACTGCTGAGCCTCCGCAGGCGTCAGTCGAAGCTGTTTGGTGATGTATGCAGCCTTTTGATTCTCGATCGCTTCAAATCTATCTTGACGTGATTGTCCATTTGCAACAAAACATAAGAAGCAAGCCAAACAGAATGTCGTAATAATATGTTTCAAACGAAGCATTATAATGTATTATAATTTAAGTATTCTTCTAATTCTTTGTCCTCAATTTGACTACCAATAGTCACAGATGCCTCAGGTTCATAGATATACTCCGCATAATAAGCTAAATCTGTACCATCCGAATGACTCGCAAGATAACTAATGATTTCATCTTCAGGAATTTCATCTAAAGAAACTTGTTGAGTACTTGCTACATTTGCTAGCGTTTGATCCGTAGGAGTAGGGACACTATTATACGTTGATACGCCTACAAAAGCGGCAACACAAGCTGCAGCGGCTGCACCAATCCAAACCACCGGTCTGCTTCTCTTCACCGTAGCCGCAGGCATAGATTTAGGCATTTGAATAACCTTAGCATCTTGAATTTGATCCATGATGCCCGTCGTCAACTGCTCAAAATAACCGGTAGGAACTGAAAATCCATCAGTCTGCACTTCAGATTTCAAACCTTCTACAGCAATAGACGCCATAATTTGATCGGCGGAAGTTTCAAAATATTGATCTGGAACTTCAAAACCACTTTCTTGTACTTCTTCTCGAAGATTTTCTTCACTGACTTTTGCAAGTATAGAAAGGCTTAAATCTTCGAAGTATCCTTCAGGAACTGTAAATTGTTCTTCCTGCAATTGATCCAATTGTACATGCTGCAAAATACGATTATTCAATGTTGTGAAATAATCCGCAGGAACTTCAAAACCTGCATGTTGCTGCGACTGGTCAATCTTCACTTGCGACATAAGCTGCTCGCTCAGTGTGTCAAAGTAGACCTTAGGTACCTCAAAACCAGCTCGTTGATCCTTGCTTGTACGATCCAATTGTGTTAAGAACAACAGCCTATTGGTTTGTTCATTGAAATAATTGTCGGGTACAATGAAA
>JBEBRI010000140.1:0-10334 GCA_040394915.1 Sphingobacterium sp. | reverse complement strand
TGGATATTTCTTTCATAACGATTCTTTTTATGTATCGCTATTTCAGGACGAGACACAATAACAAAAAAGAAAGAGCTTTATCATCACAATAAAGCTCTTTCTTGTGTCTAACAATTCCGACAAGATCTTAAATCTCTTTTACGAATTTCTTATCGTAGTTCTCGATATCGATAATGTATTTGTTTTGAATCAAGAAGTCGAATAACGGCTTTGCTTCATCCGAAACCGGCATATTTTTCGTTGTAACGATCTGCTCCTTCTTTTTGTCCAGATATGGGTAAGCATAAAGTTTTACGTTTTTGCTGAACATGCCCGAGATATAAGAAAGAAGCTCGTTAGTATAGTTTTCTTTGTTGTAGTTATGTGTATTGAAGATATTCTTCAAGTTGAATACGTTGGTTGCAATACCAACATGTCTCGGTTTAAAGCTTTGAACAAATTCCGCGAGGTGATTGTTCCGGCGAAAGTTAGAAACTAAAATGTTATTCCCTGTGGAACATAAGTATTCAGCACGCTCTGCGAAATAATTTAAATCCTCATCGGTGATATTAGAGTTTTCATCTAATACATTACCCATAAGCACTTCAATTAATACGACCGTGTTTTCTGCTGTAGCACCAGTATTCTTGCGGAATTCTTCTACGGCTAAGTTGAATAGGTCAAAGTTTGGGTTTGATTTCTGACGATACTTCGTGCGGAGAATAATGATATTCTTCTTATAAAGATAATCTTTGATTTGGGCAGCTTTCGCATCGGGTTTAAATATGGCGGCTTTTGCGAAACCTTTAGCGATTAAATACAAGTTTAATAAGCGTTCATTCGCCTTTTCAAAGATCGGTCCTGACACTTTTACTAAATCGATCTCTACAGAACCTACGGATAGGTTGTCGACCAATGACTCAATCATCGTTTGCGGGTTTTCCGCATAATAATACGCTGCAAAAACAAGATTAACGCCTAAGATTCCCAACACCTTTGTTTGTAAGCGGTTGTCACTATCTAAGAGGCGAACGTGAATTACAATATCGTTTGTTGGTCCATCGACTTCATGTTGGAATCGGATACCGATCCACCCATGTGGTTCATTGGATTTCGTGAAATTTAGCGTAGTTACCGTATCTGCAAAAGCAAAGAATTTCTTGCTGTCGTATTTTTCTCCTTGTAAACGTTCTTTTAATAAATCGAATTCATGGTCTAGCATTTTGTTCAAGCGCGTGCGGCTAACATAGCGACCTGATTCTTCAACACCATAAATTGCATCAGAAAAAGCCATATCATAGGCAGATATCGTTTTTGCAATCGTTCCAGAAGCTGCACCCGCTTCAAAGAAATTACGAGCGACTTCTTGCCCTGCACCAATCTCGGCGAACGTTCCGTAAATATCAGGGTTAAGGTTGATTTTTAGCGCTTTTCGCTTTGTTTCATAAATTTCTCTAGCCATACGGCAAAGGTAACAAAATAGCGTTGAATATTGCGATATGGAGCGTTAAGAAAGAATAAAGTTAGGTTTATATTATAATAAACCTAACTTCTTAAAACTGTAGAATAGGGCAGAGCTGTGCAATGCCTGCCCGATTTTATTTTCAAATAAGAATGTCTTCGCTTCTTCAATATCCATCTCCACGACTTCGATATCTTCGGATGCATCAAGTTCTTGTTCCTGTATTTTTACTCCGTCGTGTAGAATATAGGTGTATGTTGGATTCCCCGAAGTAGCAGGATTAGCATAGAGTTTACAAACATATTCTAGCGCACCAAACGCATAGCCCGTTTCTTCCAACAGCTCGCGTCGAGCAGCTACTTCTGGATCCTCACCATCTTCAACCACCCCAGCAGGTAATTCAATGAGGATCTCTCCTGCGCCATGACGATATTGACGAACAAAGAGAATTTTGTTCGTTTTCGTAATACCAACCATATTGACCCATTGAGGATATTCTAAGACGTAGTATTCGTCTTTTATATGGCCGTTAGGCATTTCTAGTCGATCTACTCTTAGCGTCGCCCAAGGGCGTTGTATGATGTATTTAGAGTCTAATACTTTCCATTTCTCCATTTAGTCTTTGATTATATCCGCCATCATGAGGTCAACTTTATCATCTAAACGGTTTGAGACCTGTCCATAATCTGTAGAGAAGGATAACTTCTCTTTCACTGAACAATAGAATTTAATCTTAGGCTCTGTTCCCGAAGGACGCGCAGAAATTACATCACCATCGCTCGTGATGAATTGAAGCACATCAGATTTCGGCAAATCGATTTTCGATTTCTTTCCCGTTTTCATGTCCGTTGTTTCGCTCAGTTGATAATCGCGAACTTCAACGACTTCAATATCACCTAAAGACCTTGGCAGGTTTGCACGCAGGTCAGCCATCATTTGTTTGATCTCATCCGCTCCCGCCTTACCTTTTTTAGTTAAAGAAATCAGTTTCTCTTTGTAGAATCCGTACTTTAAATATAGTTCAATCAACACATCATAGAGCGATTTCCCCTGACTTTTAAAGTAAGCGGTCATCTCAGCAATAAAGGCACAAGAGTTTACGGCGTCTTTATCTCGAACCAGGTCACCAACTAAATAACCATAGCTTTCCTCTCCGCCAACTAGGTAATTTTCCTTACCCAGCAAATTGGTCATTACTTCTCCGATGTATTTAAACCCTGTTAAAGTTTCGTAGTATTTTACCTGATGTGCCTCTGCTATCGCAGCGAATAAATTCGAGGTTACAATTGTTTTTACGATGTAGTCATTAGGTTTAAGCTGCCCTAATGCTTTTTTTGACGATAGCACATAGTAGCTTAATAGGCTACCAATTTGGTTGCCATTGATGAGTTGGAAAGTTCCTGATGGAGTCTTGATGGCTACCCCAACGCGGTCGGCATCCGGATCTGTTGCCATCACGACATCCGCGTCAATATCTTGACCTTTTTGCTTGGCTTTTGCCATCGCCTCTTCTTCCTCTGGATTAGGGTAAATGACCGTTGGGAAGTTACCATTTGGCTCCGCTTGCTCATCAACAATAGTGATTTGTTCGAATCCCCAAGCTTTTAACATTTTTGGTACAACGGTGATACCCGTTCCATGAATTGGCGAGTAGACAATTTTTAAGTCTTTTTGCGCCTGTACAGCTTCTGGATGGATTGAAAGCTTGGTATTAGCGGCAATGTAGATATCGTCAAAATCTTCTCCCACGAGCGTAATGTTGCTCTCGTCGCGATCAAATTTGATTTCATTCACCGACTGTATCGCATTCACCTCGGAAATTACATTTTTGTCATGCGGAGCAACTAATTGTCCTCCATCATTCCAGTAAGCTTTATAACCATTGTATTCTTTTGGGTTATGGGATGCTGTAAGCATGACCCCACCTTGGCAGTGGAAATGACGAACAGCAAAGGATAATACTGGAGTAGGACGCAATTCTTTGAAAAGATAAACATGAATACCATTCGCAGAAAACACATCGGCAACAAGATTTCCGAATGCCTGTGAATTGTTTCGACTGTCGTAAGAAACAGCGACTTTAATATTCTCTCCCGGGAACTGCTTAATCAAGTAATTCGCTAATCCTTGGGTGGCTTTACCAATCGTGTATTTGTTCATACGGTTCGAACCAACACCCATTATACCCCTTAAGCCTCCTGTACCAAATTCTAACTCCTTGTAGAAAGCGTCTAATAATTCGGTCTCTTCGTTATTGTCGACCAATTGTTGCACCTCAGCAACCGTTGCTTGGTCGTATTCGTTCGTCAACCATTGGTTGATTCTCGATTGCGTTTCTTTATCTAAATTGCCCATAAGGTCTTAATAAATAGTGTTCTTTTTTATGCGTCGCAGCCGCCGTAAGCGCGGTCAAGTAAAGTGACATACCAGCTGTTTCCGAATTGCTTGACGTGAAAAATTAAACTTTCTTCGTCTTGCGCTAAGATAACGCGGTAGCTGCCATTTTCAAACTCCTGAATACGTTTTTTATTTGTTTCGTCGTGTTTTTTCGGCTCAAACTCTTCCTCAAATTTTAAAATAGTCTGTAGCAGTTGCGTTTGACTGTCGGCCGTCGTGTCACAGAAGAAGCCAACTTTATCCCATTTCATAGTCCCACAATCGTATACAGGTAGCTTCTCGAACGTTAAAACCTGATCATTTTGTAAGGGAGGATAGGCGTAGTATTCCGGTACCGGCTTTTTGAAATCGAATGTGTCAACTAGCGTGAACGTGTCTGCAGCTCCGGGACGGTAAATAATAGCCATACCTTCCTCAGGATGGATTAACGCATTGATTTTCTCATTGTCTTGGCTTATATATGCCCGAACAAAGCGAGTGATTACTTCAGAAATTTGCTGAACTTCTTCTGGTTGATCGATTGCTTCACGCTGTGTCGTATCGAGTTTTTCTTCCGTCTTTTTATTGCTGTTATTACAAGCAGTAAATAGCAGCACGCATACAAGAAAGTATGCTAGGCATTTTCTAATCATGATTTGCTGTTTTTCCGTATTGTTTCTTCTATTGCATCCCACATTTCTGGCTGTATGGCTTCTAATCCGCTTAACTGACCAGCACCTTGGAGCCATTCCCCACCATCTATGGTGATGACTTCCCCATTGATATAGGCGGCATAATCCGAAACCAGAAAAGCAGCCAAGTTCGCCAATTCCTGATGATCCCCAACCCTTTTCAATGGGACACGGTTTTTAAAGTCAAATTTTGCAGCTAAGTCGCCCGGTAATAACCGATCCCAAGCACCTTTTGTAGGAAAAGGACCCGGAGCTATCGCATTATGTCGAATACCATATTTTCCCCATTCTACAGCCAAAGATCGCGTGAGCGTCAAGACACCGCCTTTTGCTACGGCAGATGGAACCACATAGCCCGATCCGGTGAATGCATAAGTCGTAATGATATTTAAAACATTGGCTTGTTGTTTCTTTTCAATCCAATTTTTGCCAAATTCTAACGTACAATTCACCGTGCCTTTTAATACGATATCAATAATCGTTGAAAAGGCGTTCGCCGATAAACGCTCGGTTGGGGAGATAAAATTTCCCGCTGCGTTGTTTAGTAGAACGTCAACTTGTCCAAAAGCTTTCTCTGCTTGGATTCGTAAGTTCGATACTTCTTCCGTGTTTCGAATATCGCAGGCTACGGGTAGAACCTGATTACCTGTTTTCCCGGAGATCTCAGTCGCGGCCGCTTCTAATACCGACAATTTTCTGCTGCTGATCACTAAATTAGCACCAAGTTCTGAGAAATAGGTGGCCATCGCTTTGCCTAAGCCTGTACCGCCCCCAGTAACGACGATCGTTTTGCCTTTTAAGGCATCTTTCTGTAAAGCTCCTTGTACTGCCATATTATTTCTTTGTCAAGTTCTCAATTATTGTCTGTAGTATTGAACGCGTGCTTGGTGCCCACCATTGCTTTAACACTTGTTCAATAGCTTGTTCTTTTGTTTCTTGGATATTTTGCAATAGATCTCGACGAATATTCAGCTTGGTTGCTGCCCATGCATTCTTTTCGAATTGCATGTAATGCTTTGCTTTTCTTCCTGCCGCAGTTTGTATGCGATCGAAGGGAACGAGTTCGTCGACTAAGCCAACTTCTAGCGCCGCTTGAGGTGATAGTAATTTTCCCTCCAGCAGGAAACGATGGGCAGTTCCTTTGCCAATCCAGAAGCTGTAAAGTTCGAAGATGCTGGTAGGCACAATAATCCCCACAGGAACCTCATTAAGGCCGATGATAAACTCTCCTTCAGCCATCACCCGATAATCACAGCAGATCGCCAATACGCAGCCTCCAGCAGGACTATGGCCTGTAATGGCAGCGATGCTGGGTTTCGGGAATGCGGCTAATTGGTAGAGCAGGTCTATAAACTTTTCCCAAAATAAGCGTATTTGATTTTCGTCATATTGAAATAAGGTTATAAGGTCGAGACCAGAAGTGAAGAACCCTTCTTTTCCTTGCAAGACGATAGCTTCTACGCTTGGGTTATCTTGTTGTTGTTGAATGGTCGAAGCGAGCTCCTCAATCATTTCTAGATGCATGGCATTTGATCGGCCACGATCTAATTGGATGTAACATATATGATCTGTTACTTGTGTCTTTAAGTATGAACTCATAAGGACGGATTTAGAACATTAATACGGGTAATTTACAGAAAATATTATCATTTCACATCAAAGTCTATGACTCTTCTATACAAATTTCCCTTTAAATCAATGCCTTCCAAGGTAATACGATAGGGCCCCGCCTCATCTGAAGTGTAGAAGTCAAAATGAGCTTTTCCATCCTTTGTTGTAATGATATTCGGCTCCCAATGTATCGTTGTTCTCAGATCACGTTGAAAGCCAGATGTAGAGTTTGGCTCATAGACCGGTTTATAAAATTCTTTGACAAGCGATAGGCCTTGGGGTTGTGCAACAAGCATGCCTGTAGGTTTCGCATTCGTCGCAAATCCACCGCCGCGTTTCGTGGTGATAATGAGCACGCCATTACCGCCATACATACCATAGATTGCTGTATACGACACACTTCTAAGAACTTCGACACTTTCGACATCCTGGACAGAAATCATCGATAGCATATCCGGTTCGGTATACATCCCATCGACAATAACCTGCATTGGGGAATCGTTCCCTCGAGTCATGTAAGGTTGTCCATTTCGAAAGATGACGCCAAAAAGCCGACCATTAAGACATGCTTCTAAGTTTGGGCAAGAGGATAACTCTTCAGCCGTAATTACTTGATCAGCATTTCCCGGACGATTTAGATTGCTGGAGTGTTCGGCTGCCTTCGGTCTGACCGCTCGAACAATGACTTCTTCAATTTGAATTGTTTTATCCATCAATCCTTTTTTCTCAAGCTCCGTGTAGAATTCACTATTCGCAAGGAGCTCATTTTTGAAAAGGCTATTTATGTTGTTATTCAGCAATGGGCCGTTACGCTCTTGATTAATCGCCGCAGGGGGAATGTTGATTAAACTTAAGTCTATGTTTTTTCTGTCTTTTTGATCTCGAGCAGAAACAATAAACTTAATACTATCCGGGAAGAGTAGGTTCTTAAACTCGAAATAACCGTTTTCATTCGCTACAGTATCAATAAACTCCATGTAGTTATTGGTGGATATCAACTGTATTTTTGCGTTCGGAACGGGAGCCTTTCTTCCTATTTTTCTAGCAAATCCGGCTATGTTAATAGCTTTCTCTGCTTCGAATTTTGGCTTCTTATCTAGCGAGTCTAAATTTTTCCAAGCGATTTTTCGCCAGCCTTGAGTTAATAATAAACGGTCTAAATCCTCGGTCTTATAGCTCCCATCGGCATTAAAATAAAAGGAAGGACGCTCAATATATCCCTTCACATCTGCCTGTAACAGTAAGCTGCTCAGTATATTAATTTCCTCATCAGAACTTGTGCCTATATGGCTCAGGTTCACAACGGAGGCGGATAATGCTGCGGTCGTTAAACTATCTGCAATCGTACCCAAAATAATGTCGCTCGAGACTTTAGATCGCTTGCTATAACTATTTTTATCCAGCGTAACTTGGAGTGTCGTTTTATAAGGTTTATTATTAAAATAGGCTCTTTCCGCCACAGGTGTCAGCATATGATCTAAAATACTGATGCTGATTACCCCTGTTGGAAGATCCTTCTGCTCTTTGATAAATGTTAGGTTTTTCTTCGTCGCTAATTGTTTTGCGATATAAAATACCTTTCCCAGATGTTGATAAACGATGTAAATTTCTTTTCCATTCAAAAGATCTTCCGTCAGGTTTACCTGCGTATAAATCTTATTAAAATTTGTGGCGACAAGCATATTGTAACCACTCTTTGCCCCCGTCGGTAAGGTTACGGTTTTTGTGCTCCCATCGTCAAATTTGACCTCTGCTCGATAGGTTGTATTATCCGAAAGGAAGACCGTTGTCGCTGCCATTCCCAACTCATTGCTTTTCGCATGTCCCGCGGTATCATTGCTGTTAGTAATAATGCTTAGGGTTGCAGGGATTCCTCTGCCTTGTGGATTTGTTGCCTTAAAGGCGATTTTATTAAGTTCATTGGAAAGGTAGTGGCCACCTTCAGGGAAAAACTGCACGTCGTTTTCAGAAAAGAATGATTTTCCGTTGATGTATTTCTTTATCGTTCTGCGGTCGGGTTTCTTGATGCTAAGTAATATGCCTTTTCCACGATTCTTATTATCAACTTTAATGAGTATTTCGCCGTTCTCATTTAAAGTTGCTTTTCCTTTGTCGACAGGTTTATTTTGATCAAAAATGTCGTAGCGAACGGCTGTTTTGGGGAGGAGGGAACCGTCTGTTTGGTTCACCTTTATTTGATAATATGGATCACCAGCGATACTAATCAAGCTAACATTCGTGAAAAGCGCATCGGTCCTCATGTTACCAATTTCGATGACTTTCTCGAAAAAATAGTCTGAGCTGTCATTCCGCATCCAGTTCGTATAAGCCCTCAAGCGATAGGATCCTTCGACTAAAGTATCCGTCAGCTCGATATCCCCAGAACTTAGCCCGCTAATATTCGCGTGGAGCCTGGAGGCGACGATCGATCCTTTGGGATCAATCAGGTCAATATGCACGAGGTTGGAAAGTGTCGAGAGCTGATTTTCGATATCAATAACCGTATACGCCTTATACCAAATGGTTTCTCCTGCGCTATATAAATTTCGATCGGTCTGTATGTGGATCTTTTCCTGAGGATGGTTTGAAGCATAATCAAACAGTTGCTCTTGTAGTTTACTTATATCTTGAGCGAAGGCTATCTCGATTTGTGTCGATAGCAACAACACGGCGAACAAATAGAGGAGACGTTTCATAATTCCTTCAGTAAAATCATTATAATAATACGAAAAAATGATAAGAATTTATAAAAGATGCGATGATAGGGTGATATTTTCATTTGCTTCAATATCTTTGCGATATGAATATTCTTATTATCGGATCTGGAGGTAGAGAGTCTGCCTTTGCCTATAAAATCTCTAAAAGTCCTAAACTATCAAAATTATTTATCGCACCTGGAAATGCCGGTACTGGACAGTACGGTGAAAACGTGGCGTTGAAAGTAACTGATTTCAAAGGTATTGGTGAGTTTTCGCTTGCCAACAATATCGAAATGATTGTTGTCGGACCAGAGGAACCATTGGTTAAGGGTATTCATGATTATTTCCTTGCAGATGAACAGTTGAAGCATATCGCGGTGATAGGCCCTCAAGCCGAAGGTGCTCAACTAGAGGGGTCTAAAGACTTCTCTAAAGAGTTTATGATTCGCCACCAAGTGCCAACAGCGGCATTTCGTTCATTCGACAAGTCTAATCTAGAAGAAGGATTAGCGTATTTGGATACGCAGAAGCTCCCAATTGTATTAAAAGCAGATGGATTGGCGGCAGGTAAAGGCGTATTAATCTGCGAGTCCTATGAAGACGCAAAAGCAGAGCTAAAAGCAATGATTAGTGACGCGAAGTTTGGTGAAGCTAGTCAAGTTGTTGTCGTTGAAGAGTTTTTAAAAGGTATTGAACTATCCGTATTTGTATTAACAGATGGAGAGAACTATAAAGTTTTACCATCTGCAAAAGATTATAAGCGCATCGGAGAGGGAGATACCGGACTAAATACGGGTGGTATGGGGTCAGTTTCTCCGGTTCCATTCGCTGATCAGGTATTTCTTGACAAGGTCGAAGAACGAATTATCAAGCCGACGATCGATGGTTTGAAAAAAGATAATATCCCTTATAAAGGCTTTATTTTTATCGGATTAATGAATGTGGATGGCGAGCCTTTTGTTATCGAGTACAATGTTCGTATGGGCGATCCAGAGACAGAATCGGTATTAGTGCGTATTGACTCTGATTTAGTTGATCTTTTGGAAGGTGTCGCGCAAGGTAACTTAGCTGATCGTTCTTATACCGTTAGTCCAAAAACTGCTGCTACCGTTGTTATCGTTTCTGGAGGATACCCGGGCGACTACGAAAATGGGAAAGTAATCAGCAATATAGAAAACGTAAAAGAGTCGATAGTTTTCCATGCAGGTACGAAGCAAGTCGGAACAAATGTCGTAACAGCTGGAGGGCGTGTGTTGGCAATTACTGCATTGGAAGAGGACCTGTTTTCTGCACTTCAACAAGCTACCGCCGATGCGGGAAGAGTGTTTTTTGTAGGGAAATACTTTAGAACTGACATCGGATTCGATTTGATATAAAAAATAATATTTTCAAATCCAATGAGTTATAGGTTTGCTTTAAAAAATATTTTGGCTAAATAGATAAAGAGGCTATATTTGCATCACCAAAGCAAAAGGGCCCGTTCGTCTAGGGGTTAGGACGCAAGATTTTCATTCT
>JBEBRI010000139.1:0-10353 GCA_040394915.1 Sphingobacterium sp. | reverse complement strand
TCGACATAGTTTAATCACACTTCAGCATATCGGAATAAAATGGCATTTAGTTCCGAGTTTGAGCGATCGGTAAAATCGATCGGGTCTGCGTATTTGCGCCATAGATAGCCAGAGAAAGTGGCATATGCATTGGTTGCATCGGTATTGGCTATGCGTTTCGGCGTTGCCTCCCGATAATCCCAAGTCATTGTACTATCCGGGTGTGTTTCAAAAATAACACCTAGAGATAAGGTCTGCGGTAATACTACAGTTTGCGTTAAACGAGGGTCTCGGTTCAAGAAAGGCTTCTTGGGATCAAATAAAGGCGATTTATCAATGTTTAACCCATCTGTACACTCGTAGGAATCAATGAGCGATTGTACAGGAATTTTATTGGAAAAGCCCTGCATCAATCGGGAATAGAATTGTGAAGAGATACTGTGCGTTGCTAAGCCCTTCTTATATTGAATTGCCCAGATAATCTCTTTCGAGGATTCGCCAGCATACTTGAACAATTGCTCAAAATTATTATGTAACTGATATTGATTTAGTGCCATAACAGCCTTTGCCGCATCAGCAGCCTCCTGATATTTTTTGTTAAATAATGCCGCTCTAGATTTCAAGGCTAAGGCTGCACCTTTGGTCGCGCGCCCTAAATCGCTGCCTGTTGCCACTTCTGGTAAGTTCGCAACAGATGCATCTAATTCTGCAAGGATGAAATTATTAATCTCGTCTTTCGATGCTCTTGGAATTGCAGACTCCGCTAAAGGGACATTTTTGGTTAACAATGGTACGCCGCCGAATAATTCATTCAAAAAGAAGTAATAATATGCGCGTAGGAACTTTACTTCGCTGATCCGTTGTTTTAACACTGCTTCAGGAACAACAGCATTTAAATTTTCGACTTTCTCCAGAATGGTATTGCAGCGTTGGATACCCACGTATAGTAGGTTCCAGAAATCGGAGGTAAACTCGTTATTTGCATCTGCATTTCCGAGGCCTAAAATTTGTAAGGCATTGGTGTTTCTTTCCCAACCTATATCAGAGGCGTAGTCAATCGTTAATGGAAAAGGCATTGGCGTTGCTTTTGGTGCCTGATACAGGGCGTTGTAAGCGCCAGTTACAGCCATGTTAAGCTCTTGCTCATTGGATATAAAGGTTTCACTCGAAGGGCTATCTAAGGGATACTTGATTAGATAATCTTCGTTACAAGAATATAAAGAGAGGCTTAATAATAGGCCTAATGTATATGATATTGTTTTTCTTTTCATGGTTATTCTAATTAAAACTTGGCACTCAATCCAAAACTGTAGACTTTCATTTGCGGATACCATCCACCGGTACTTATTGGACCTTCGGGATCATAGCCTTGCCAGAAGTTTGTTTTCGTGAATAGGTTTTGTCCTGAAGCAAAGATGCGAAGTGCGCGAAGTGGCATCGATGGGGAAGTCTGAAGTGGAACATTATATCCGATTGTGATATTCTTCAACCGTAGATAGGCAGCGTTCTTCATCCAGAAAGTTGAGTTCTGGATGTTATTATTCTCGTTGAAAGCATAACGTGGAAAAGCAGCATTGGTGTTTTCTGGCGTCCAACGGTCTTTATGCTGTTCTTGTACAGTACCGCCTTGATAGAAAGGCATAATTCCTTGGCCATATAAGTAACCATCCGCCTTTGCTACCCCTTGGAAGAATATAGCTAAATCGAATCCCTGATAGGAAGCGCCCAAGTTTGCACTATAGGTATAGCGTGGAATAGGACTTCCCATGATAATTTCGTCAGCAGCGTCAATCTTCCCATCCCCATTTTGATCTTGGTATTTGATATCTCCAGCGGCGATATTTCCAATTTGTTTCGGCGAGTTCGCAACATCCTCCGCGCTTGTAAAGTAGCCAATTGCTTGGTAACCGTAAAGAGAACCAATTGGGTGACCTTCATGGTTGACGGTTAGACCAGTACGCATAACGCCACGCATATCTAAGACTTTGTTCTTAACGTCCGAAAGATTAACAGCAACGTTGTATTTGAAGTCGCCAATCGCATTGTTATAGGCTACCGAAACATCCCAACCCTTATTCTCAACAACGCCTGCGTTTTGATAAGGAGGATAGCTATAACCTAATATTTTGGCGATATCTAACTGCAAGAGAATGTCCGAGGTCTTTCTATAATAGTAGTCTGCTGTAATACTTAAGTTTCGCCATAAGGTTAAATCCAGTCCAATATTACTTACATCGGTTGATTCCCAACGTAAAGCCGGGTTCGCCATGGTTGTTAATGCAGCCCCGGTATTGATATTTTCTCCAAAAGCATAATTATTAGCGCCAATATTGAAGTAAGAAGCGAAGGAGTAAAGGCCACCAATGTTTTGGTTACCCAATTTACCCCAAGATCCGCGAAACTTCATTTCAGTAACAACCTCATTCAGCCCTTGCATAAACGACTCTTGGCTAATTCTCCATCCGGCAGAGAAGGATGGAAAGAACGAATATTTATTGCCAACTGCAAAACGTGATGATCCATCATATCGTGCATTGGCTTCAAATAGATATTTCCCCTGGAAATCATAATTTAATCTACCAAAGACGGAACGTAAAGACCATTGTGATGACGTCCCTCTGGCTAGGTTATTTTCTTGATTTCCGGCGTTCAGTTCCTGCAGTGCTGGAATTAAAAAGTTCTCCCGGTAACCAGAAAGTGTGTTGTCTGTTTGGTCTTCTTGTTGAAAACCGGCCATTATATTGAAGTTATGGTCAGAAGCCAACGTTTTTTGATACGATACAACAGCGCGAAGGTTGTTATACCAATATTGGCTATAGCTTTCCGTTAAACTATTTCTTTGTGGATTTAAATAAGCTTTGTCGCCATTCCAATAATATGTCTGGATACTGTTGATGAATTGTTTGTCATGACTAACTTCATATTTCGGAGAATAGACGAGGTTCACCGTCATACCATCAATAGGTTTGTATTTCAAGTCGATATTGAAAACCGAGTTCATTGGATTCACTAAATTTAGGCCTCCATCACGTGCTTTGGCGATGGAGTTGTCGCCATTCCATCCTTCACCATATTGTCCGGTGGAGAGTATACCAGCTTGATTAGCAGGAATCCGACGCATCCAATGAAAAATACTACTGGTGCCAGCCGCAGGCTCTTTCATTTCGGATTTTGTGAAAAAGAAATCAATTGCTGCGCTCAGTTTTTGAGAAATCTGTAGATCACTATTTAGACGGAAATTGTAGCGACGAAATTTTGTGTTTTCTAGAATACCGCCTTGATCAAAGTAACCCAGCGAACCTAATACCTTAACCTTTTCTGACCCGCCTTGAGCTGCGATGTAATGGTTTTGCATGAAGGCGTTCTCCTTCATGGTTAAGCCTTGCCAGTCGGTATTGGGGTATCGATCTGGATTGCTTTCCATACCTGCAACATAATCTTTGATCATTTGTTCGGTGAAGATTGGACTCTTACCCGTATTCGTGTATGCCTCGTTCAATAAGTTCATATGATCCAGGCCATTAACCATTTTAGTCATCTCTGTCGGGTTCTGCCAGCCTGCATAATTGTTGTAGTCGACTGTAACACCTTCGTTTTTTGCACGTTTAGTGGTTACTAGAATTACGCCGTTCGCGGCTCTGGATCCATATATCGCAGCTGAAGATGCATCTTTTAAAACGGAGATATTTTCAATATCATTGGTATTTACGTTGTTGATATTTCCTTCAACTCCATCGATTAAAACTAGCGGGTTGGAATTCCCCAATGTACCAATACCGCGAACTCGTAAATTCCCCATATCTCTACCAGGTTGCCCGGACGCTTGAGTTACGGTCAAACCTGGCGCTGCTCCTTGTAAAGCTGTTGATGCTTGGCCCACGGGTTGTTTTGTGAGTTGCTCGCTCTTTACGACGGCCACTGCTCCTGTAAGGTTTACCTTTTTCTGCGTTCCGTATCCGACTACGACCACTTCGTCAAGATCACTCACAGCCGCTTGTAAGGCTACGTTTAAGGGTTCGTTAGCGGAAGTTACTTGTCGTTCAACTGGCGTGTATCCAATCTGAGAGAAGCGAATCGTGGTCGGAAAGGAGCTTATGGCTAATTCAAATGAGCCAGATGCTGTCGTTCCGGTCCCTTGTTTTGATTTTAAATCAATAATGCTAACGCCTTCCAAAGGGGTGCCATCAGTAGATTTTACTAGACCACGAAGGGTTTGTTGTATATTGATGTTATTTACAACCTCTTCAGTTGATTTTATTGATTTAGCGACTGGCTTATTTACTTTGTTGATCAAAATCGTTTTATCTTCAATCGTGAAGTTGTAAGGCAGACCTTTTAATAAAACACTTAAAAATTGCGATATGTTAGCATTGCTGATATTGATATCAACCGGTTTCACGTGTTTTATGTCTCTGAGATCGTATAAAACAACGTAGTCTGTTTTATTTTCAATGTATTTAAACGCATTTTCAATTTTTGCAGCTTTCATTTTGTAGGAAAGCTGTTGAGAAAATGATTTAGCCTGTAATTGAATACTTCCAATTAATAGGAAGACACATAAGGTTTTAAAAATCATAATTTGGTATCGAATACGTGAAAGAAAAGTATTGACAACATAAATAGGGTAAGGATTTTTCAACCCTTGATAGTTTTTCATAATATTGTAATCTATAATGTTTTAAGTTTGGTTATTGTTCCCAATGATTTGACTAGACATTATCTCGGGGAGATGCGCCAACATCTCCCTTACTTGCTAGTATTCGGTGCCGAGTTAGGGTGGATTTAGTATCGTTTTCATCATTCTTTCTTTAGGTAATTACCTTGGTTTATCGATTAGTTTGTATAGTTTACGATGAGTTGTCGGTCGTTGGTCAATTGGGTAGATATCTGGAAATTGTTCTGCAAGAATTTCTGGAATGTAGACAACTTCAATCCTCTACTCATTCTGCCGCCTAATTCTATTTCTGGAATCTCGTTTTGATATACAATTTCCACATTGTACCATCGACTAATATTGCGCATGCATTCCTGTAAGCTCATGCCGTGGAGGTCAATGATACCATCTTTCCAAGCGATTGCAGCCTCCGAGTCCACTACCTTAGTGAGCAGCGTATTTGAGCTTCCATTAAATTGGGCTTGTTGGTTGGGCTTTAAGGTCGTTTGCTTCTGATTCGCAGTGACACGAAGTGAACCTTCTTTGAGTGTGGTTTTAATTAATTGTTCGTCAGAATAGGCATTGATATTAAATTCTGTTCCCAACACCCGGATTTCTTGCTTCTGACTATGTACGATGAATGGAAGGTTTTGATTTTTATGAACTTCAAAATATGCCTCTCCAGTCAATTGGATCTCTCTGTTTGTTTTACCGAAATCAGATCGGTAACTTAATTCACTACCGGCATTAAGCCATACTTTCGTCCCATCGGATAACACTAAATTGTATTGCCCTCCGTATGGAGTGACGATCTTAATGCTTTTGTTTGGATGAATATTTGAAAAAGCTATTTTCCCATCGTCATAGTTAATATAGTCATCCTTGATGATGAGTCCGTTTTCACCTTCCTTTAACGCATATTCTTCCCCATCAATGATAATAGTTGCTTTGTTGTTTCCGGGATCAATATCGGTTAAGGGAGCTACTTTGCTCACATTTGTTTGGTTAATTCGCTCATAATTCTGAAAAGTCAGGAAGCCAATGAGAAGTATCGAAGCGGCGGCAGCCCAATACCAAAAAGGCTTTATTCTTCTAACCGCCTGCTCTTCTCTTGGGAGGTTTGACTTTAACTTCGCATGTACTGATGATATTCTGTTTTTTACAAATTCGTCAGGTAGAGTAGATTTACTTTGATTAAGCAATTTAGTGACATAGATTTTGAATGTAGCATCGTCGCATTGATTTAGTAAATCCGACATTTCCTGAAATTCCTCTAGGGATAACTTTTCTTCTATGTATTGATTCAAAAGGAGTTTTATCCTTTCTTCGTTCGCATTTTTCATCGAGATAATCTAAGTTTTGGTTGCTTAATTATCTTTATATACGTACGAGTATTATGAATACACTACTGGATTTTTATTTTTTTTTAAATAAAAAAACTGAGGATGAGTATGAGGAGTTCGTTCTTATAGTTCGATTGTATATAATTCTTGATGTCCTTCATGGCGCTCACCAATTGGTTACTTACCGTCGAGACGGAAATACCCAGTAATGTCGCCACTTCGCTGTAACTCTTATTCTCAATATTGCAGAGCCTTAATATTTCTTTTCTTTTCGGAGGTAAGAGCTGAATCGCCTCATTGAGAATCTTGGATTTTTCCTTTTCATAGAGTCCTTGATCGGTATGCAAATAGAAACTGACCGAGGAGGCCCACAACTCATCCTGCATGGCTTTATCACGGCAAGCCTTTCTAAAATAATCTATCGCAAGATTGTCGGCGATGCGGTATACTAATGTTGTAATGCCTCGTTCAACCTCTAATTTCTCACGAATATTCCAGATTTTAAGAAAAACCTCTTGAAGTATCTCTTCCACGTTCTCTGGATTCTTTACAATCTTAAAAATACGATTGTATAAAATAGGAGCGAAATGAAAATAAAGTTGATCAAATGCTTTTACATCGCCTTGTTGAATCGATGTTATGAGTTGATTTATATTTATTTCTGCATTCATGTGCCCTTATCGCTAAAGATGGCGTTTCACTATAAATAGATGCGTCTCTCTTCTGTTGCACTTTGGTAGATCGCACAAATCAGTTCTATAGACTTACGACCTTCTATATCATCAACAAAAGGTTTTCTGCCGGTTTCCAATGCTTCCATAAAATCTTCTATTTGGAGCTGGTGACCATAATGCCCAATAGCCATTGGATCGCTAACTCCGCCGGAAATGGATTCAGTGATTTGATTTGAGTCATCTTTGTTTTCCTCTTGAAAGTCCCAAAGTGTCAAGTTAGTTTCTTCTAAAGTAGCAGATCCTTTGGTGCCAACGATTTCTACTCGTTTTGCTGTGCCTGGATAAGCAGCAGTAGTGCACTCAATAGTTCCTAATGCGCCGTTCTTAAATTGAATTTGAGCGACCACCGTATCCTCCACTTCAATCTCCTGATGAATTCTATTGGCGGTAATCGCAGTTACATGTGCTACTGGGCCCATATACCATAAAAGTATATCGACAGCATGAATTCCCTGATTCATCAGCGCGCCTCCGCCGTCCAACTGCCAAGTACCTCGCCAAGCGGCAGATTGATAATATGCAGCGCTACGATGCCATTTTACATATGCGGAACCAATAACTAATTCACCGAAAGCTCCTTCACTAATCTGGTCTCTGATTTTTTTACTATTCGGATAGAATCGCGTGGGAAAAATGGTGCCTACTTGAATATTCTTTTGTTTTGCAGCACTGATTATACGATCACATCGTTCCAGCGTTATTTCTAAAGGCTTTTCAATGAGGCAGTGCTTTCCGGCGATAATGGATTGCTCTGCGATTTCAAGGTGAGCTCCCGACGCAGTGCATATACAGATGATATCAATGCTTGGGTTTTGCAGTAGCTCCTCAACGGAATTGTAGAATAGACATTGATTTGCTTTAGCAAACTCTTCAGCTTTCGATAACGTTCTATTATAAACCGCAATTAGTTGAGCATTTGGAATAGCTTCAATTGCCCGCGCGTGAATGTTAGCGATAGCACCCGTTCCAATAATGGCAAATCCATATGTCTTCTTTATCATTTGTATTTATCTTTAGGTTCCCATTGCGCTAGCGGATTTCTAGAGCTTGGTTTTGCAGCATAATTTAATTGATCGAGGGCTAATATAGTCCTTTTTCGAAAGAATTTATCAGGAAAAGCTTCACTTTGTTACATTTACCGTTAACGTACACCGGTAGGCCCCTGTAAAATCAATTGACATTCTGATATTTAGTCTGAAAGATAGAAAATTTTAGAGATATTTCTTGTACGCAATTTACATTTGACTTATATTGGCACCCATCATAACCCTAAATACCATTTAGAAAATTATTTTTTAGAAAGAAACATTTATACTGAAAAGTGAAAGAGCTAGTCTTATCGTATAGACTGTAAACGTTAACGGAATCCTAAAGAAGCAGAAGGAAAACCTTCAATTCTTTGATACTAATTGCAAATAAATAACCTAATAAAATACAATTATGATGTCAATTAGAACCTTAATGCTGATGGTTTGCCTCATACTATTCGAGGTGACTGCTAGCGCCCAGAGTAAGAGTTTCGTTGCTGGAACAGTCCGAAATACTCAAGGAATCCCATTGATGGGAGTAAGTGTCGCCAATATCGGTTCGAGTGGGGAGACTCAAACAGATGACAAAGGTGCATTTAGACTTCAAGTAAATTCGTTAAACGATTCTCTCAGCTTTTCATTCGTCGGTTTCACCAAGTTAAGAACCGCAATCAATGGCCGGACAACCGTAAACGTGACGTTGTTGGATGATGCGACGGATCTTGATGAAGTCGTTGTCGTCGGCTATGGAACGCAGCGAAAAGGGCAATTAACTGCGTCGGTGGACGTAATTAGTAATAAGCAATTAGCCGATCGTCCTGCAACTAACGTGGCCGATTTAATCAAAGGAGCTTCGCCAAACGTAAATATAGGAATGGGAATGCGAGGGGGAGAACCCGGAGCAGCTAGCTCATGGAATATACGTGGGGCTGGATCAATTGCAGGCTCAAGTGCGCCATTAGTGCTCGTTGATGGTGTTGAAATGGATCTTAATGCCATTGATCCTGAAACGATTGAGAATATTTCGATTTTGAAAGACGCGTCTGCCTCGGCAGTCTATGGGTCTAGAGCACCATTTGGCGTTGTATTAATTACCACAAAGAAGGGTAAAATGAGCCAAGGAGCAAAATTTGATTACTCAAACAACCTTTCAACTTCGTCGCCATTAAGACTCCCGAGTTTTATCGATTCTTACACTTGGGCTACGGCCTTTAATCAAGCGAATGCAAACGCAGGCTTGACAGCTGTGTATAACGATGCACAAATGGAGCGTATAAAAGGGTATTTAGACGGCACATTTCCATACGAATACGATCCAGACAATCCAATTGATAATGTTTTCGCCGGTAGAAGAAACGGTAATGCCAACAACGATTGGCCGCATATTTTAATGGGTAACAACTCTTTCAGTCAAAAACACAATATCAACGTTTCTGGCGGAAGTGAAAAAACACAATATTTTCTTTCAGCAGGATATAACAAGCAAAATGGAACATATGCATTTGGAAATGATTTCTTCAAGCGCTATAATTTGATGTCCAATATATCCACGCAGATTACCGATTGGTTTAAAATAAACTCTAGCCTGAAATGGGCAAACACCGCTACTGACTATCCAATGGGGGAGACCACCGTAGGGAGAGAGCATACGTTTCGTGAAATGTTGATGTTCGCTCCGATGATGCCTTATTATAATATCAACGGAACTATTCAAAGTCCGTTAGTACGATTACTGCAAGATTCGGGTCGAGACAAGAAAGCAAATAATGATTTTCTTGCAATTATTGGTGGAGAGTTTGAACCCATCAAAGGTTGGGTAACTTCGGTTAATTACAATTACAATATTAAAAATACGAAGTTGAGTACCAATCCAAAGCCTGTGATGGTAGAGCTTGGAAACGGGTCATTTGGTAATATTGGTAAACCGCAAGCGTCATATACGTCTGGATTTGCGGAATATACCTATAAGGTTCTAAATGCCGTGACGTCTTATGAAAAGCAATTGGATGATCATTATTTTAAAGGAATGGTAGGATTTGAGCAAGAAGAAAGCATAAGCACAGGACTGACAGCAACCGGTACTTCGCCTGTTGTTGATGACTTTCCATCGATTTCAACTTCATTAGGCGGGATTATCGCCGACGATAATATGAGTCATTGGTCGACCCGCGGTGCTTTCGGTCGCTTAAACTACAATTTCCAAGAAAAATATTTAGTTGAATTAGCGGGACGTTATAATGGTTCTTCCAAGTTTCCAAAAGATATCCGTTTTGCATTCTTCCCATCAGCTTCTGTAGGATATTTTGTTTCGAAAGAAGGTTTTTGGGATCCAATCCGAGACAAAATCAATAATTTAAAGCTCCGGGCTTCTTACGGGGCGCTAGGAAATCAAAATATAACGAATTACCTATTTGTTTCTCGAATTCCAATTGTTCCGGAGTTGGACTGGATTATCAATGAATCGCGTCCTCAATCGTCGAGAATTCCTGGGATCATCTCCGACCAAATTACGTGGGAAACCATAACCACATTGAACTTAGGTGTCGACATGTCTTTGTTGAATTCCAGGTTAGGTTTTTCATTTGATTGGTACAATCGAGTGACTGATAAAATGC
>JBEBRI010000138.1:0-10398 GCA_040394915.1 Sphingobacterium sp. | reverse complement strand
AATAAATTCCTAGAATGGTATCAGCACTTCCATCAAACGCATAAACTTCCAAAATATCTAAGAATAAGTGAGCCAAATCGCTTTTTCATGCAGAATAGATATATCCGCGATGATCAATCGGAGTTTTTCTTTTTCCAAAATGCGCATCGTTTCAACAGTCACAAGACTCGTATAGATTTCTTATCTGGGATTGGGAAAGGGAAACAAGCTTGGATTTGGGATGCCGATACCGGCGAGCGATTCAAATTGAAATTAGACTCGGCTAACGGGTTTGAACATAACTTCGGTCCAACGGAATCGCTTTTAGTTGTATTCGATAAAGCGAAAGAAGGAACATGGTATCAAGCGCCAAAGCTCGATGGTTCGAATAAGCAAACGCTAAACGAACAGTGGGAACTGGAATTGAATCATGGTCAAGAAAACACAAGTAAAAAGCGACAGCTAGCGAAGTTAATTGATATGAAATTGGATGATGAATTACGTGATTTTTCGGGCACAGTAATTTATCGGAAGAAAGTAAACATTCATGATCCTAAAAATCAAACCTTAAACCTGGGGCAAGTATTTGGAATCTCCGACTTGTTTATTAACGGACAAGCGGTTGGCGTAAAGTGGTTTGGACGCCGTATCTATGATATCAGCAAGTATTTAAAAGTCGGGACTAATGATATTGAAATACGCGTAACGACCACAATGGGGAACTTCATGAAAACCCTTAAAGACAATGAGAATGCGCAATACTGGGTAAACAGACCCGGAAGAGAACAAGAAATTCAGTCCATGGGAATCGTTGGACCAGTAGAAATATATAACTAACCAAAAAGACTACAATAATGAAGAAATTATTATGCTTACTCGTTTGTTTTTGCAGCCTTCAGGTATTTGCAAAGGACTATGCGGTCAAAGATTTTGGAATACAAGGGGATGGAAATACACTCAATACCAGAAGTATTCAAGCGGCGATTGATTATGTGAATGCAAAGGGCGGCGGTCGCTTGGTCTTCAGTCCAGGGGATTATGTGACCGGAACGATTTATATTAAATCAAACGTTACGCTACACTTAGAAAGAGGTGCTACAATTTTAGCGTCTTTAAATCCTTTTGACTTTGATAAAGATCCTTATATCAACTGGAAATCGCTTATATATGCGATAAAACAGGAGAATATAGGTATTACAGGTCAAGGAACAATTAATGGTCGAGGTTTTGATAACGCGATGAATACCTTAAACTTAGTTCACCGGGGGCTTATCGAAGATGAATTGAAATATGATCGCGTTCGCGAGTGGAACAGACCCGAGAATGTTTATTTCCGTGAATGTAAAAACGTGAAGATTATCGGTATTACGTTGAAAGATCCAGCGAGCTGGAATCAAACCTATGATCAGTGTACAAACCTCTTGGTTGATAGCATTACGGTGGACAGCAAATCGTACTGGAATAATGATGGAATTGATATCGTTGATTGCAAAGATGTTATTATCCGTAACTCACATTTCGACGCTGCCGATGACGCGATATGTTTTAAATCGCACGATGCAAATGCTATCTGCGAGAATGTATTAGTGGAGAACTGTACAGCACGTTCTAGTGCATCAGGATTGAAGTTTGGTACAGTTTCACGTGGAGGCTTCCGAAACTTCGTTATTAAAAATCTAACCGTTTATGACACTTATCGTTCTGCGATTACATTTGCTGCAGTCGATGGAGGTGTTGTCGATAATATTCTTGTTGATGGCGTAAGATCAATCAATACGGGAAATGTGATCTTCTTAAGAATTGGTAACCGTTGGAGCAAAGGGAAAGAACCCGTGATGAAGAATATCATCATTAGGAATGTATATGCTGAAGTTCCGATGGATAAACCGGATAAAGGTTATAGCTACGAAGGTCCAATCGAAGATTTACCAAGAAATATCTCACCAGCAAGTATCGTCGGTCTACCAAATTACAAAATCGAGAACGTGACGCTGGAAAATATAGAAATGGTCTATCCAGGAGCAGGAAATCCATACTATGCAAAGAGAGGATTAACAGCAGAAGAACTTGATGGAATTCCTGAGATGGAAGCTGCTTACCCAGAATTCTCCCAGTTTAAAGAGTTACCAGCTTGGGGCTTCTATATTCGTCACGCAAACAACGTTACTTTCAAAAATGTAAAATTTAAGGCGCTCGCTAACGATTATCGACCTGCAATCGTAACAGATGATCTAAACGTTGGCAAATTCGAAAACGTACAGTTTGATGAGGTAGGCGCAGGAAAGAAGGAACAGATATTCTTGCATAAAAGTAATAAGGTAGACATCGTAAAATAATGAATCTCATGAAAAGAATCCTATATATCATACTATTGCTTTCGATAACTATTGGACAGGCTAAAGCAGTAGACTATAATGCTTCCGCTTTCGGATGTGTTTCAGACGGACAAACAAATAACACCCGCTCAATCCAAGCAGCAATAGACTTAATCTCTTCAAAAGGGGGAGGTACTTTAAATTTCTATGTTGGCCGTTATTTGACGGGCGGTTTAGAGCTCAAATCTAACGTAACCATAAATTTGCACGAGGGAGCAATCTTAGTCGCGAACCCAACTTATTATGATTTTATCGAAAAGAATGGAAAGCGGTATTTTATCTATGCGGAACAGCAATCTAATGTAAAGATTATTGGGAAAGGCGTGATACTTGGACAGTCTGCTGCAGTAAAGGCGAAGATTGAAGATCAATCAACTAAAGGATTTATCAGCTACACAGTAGACGCTGCTCGTCCCACATTAATCGGCCTTAACAATTGCCAGAATGTCGAAATCGACGGCATTATGTTAGAAGATGCCGCAGGCGATATTGCACACCTCGATCATTGTTTGAACGTCAGCTTCAAAAACCAAATTATTCGTAGTAAAGGTCATACGAATTCTCGTGGAATTGTGTTGAACGGTTCAAAAGAAGTTTCATTGGCGAACTTATACGTAGATACCACAGGAAAAGCCTTGGTAAAGGATCAATCTAGCCAAACCAAAGAAATTATTAAAAGTGTTACACCGGACGGCAAGACCATCTAAGCGACAGACAACATGAAGAATTTAAGCATATATATTACCTTGATACTATGTACGATTGCTAGCTTTGGACTCGTGCAAGCAAAAGACTATAATGCCTCTTATTTTGGTATTAAGTCAAATGGAACTACCCTAAATACCACATCTATCCAACGAG
Organism: Sphingobacterium sp.; assembly: GCA_040394915.1. Lineage (GTDB taxonomy): Bacteria > Bacteroidota > Bacteroidia > Sphingobacteriales > Sphingobacteriaceae > Sphingobacterium. Next base: position 7,183 of record JBEBRI010000138.1, on the reverse strand, counting down.
CGATTGATTTTATTAGCGAAAACGGTGGTGGTACATTAAAATTTTATGTTGGAAGATATCTCACAGGTACTATCCACATGAAGTCTAACGTGACGATTCATTTAGAAGAAGGAGCCGTGTTATTAGGTTCAACAAATATTAACGATTATAATATTGGAACGCCAAATAATGCATTAATCTATGGAAAAGGCGTAAACAATGTGGGCATCACGGGAAAAGGTGTGATTGACGGTCAAGGGAAAGAAGTTGCTTATAATTTGATGGATTATATCCATAAAGGAATTATCAAGGATCCCTTGGATTACGACAGACCTAGAAACAACCGCCCGAAGGCTATTTATCTACGCGAGTGTAATCAAGTTACCGTTAAACATGTGACGGTTAAAAACGCAGCCGATTGGGTACAGACTTATGATCAATGTGAAGATGTTTTGATTGATAGTATTACGGTTGATAGCAAAGTATTCTGGAATAATGACGGCATTGATATCGTTGATTGTAAGAACTTAAAGTTATTAAATTCCTATATCGACGCTTCAGATGATGCTATTTGCTTGAAGTCGCATGATGCCAGCAAGATGAACGAGAATATCGAGATTAGAAATTGCGTCGCGCGATCTAGTGCTAATGGTATCAAGTTTGGAACAGTATCGGCTGGTGGATATAAAAATATCCGCATCATCAACAACCGTGTTTATGATACTTTCCGCTCTGCATTTACCATTGCGACGCCTGACGGAGGTAAAGTAGAAAACGTATTAGTGGATAGCCTTTATGCCTACAATACCGGAAACGCGATCTATTTGCGAATTGGCGCAAGGTGGAATAAAGGAAGACAGGGGAGTATCGATGGTGTGACTATGCAGAATATCTATATCGAGGTTCCTGCCGATAAACCAGATGCTGGTTATGCTTTTGAAGGTCCGGTAGAGGATAACCCTAGAAATATTTCACCCGCGAGCATCATCGGTTTGAAAGGTCAGCCTGTCAAGAATGTCCTGTTAAAGAATGTGGAGATAGTGTACCCTGGCGGCTCGAACCCGAATTATGCCTTTAGAGGAACTTCCCCTAAAGAATTAGATAGCATCCCAGAAATGGAAGCGGCTTACCCCGAATTCTCCCAGTTTAAAGAATTACCAGCGTGGGCATTCTATTTAAGACACGTGGAAGGCGTAACTTTTGAAAACGTAAAGTTTACGGCGAAAGATAAAGAATACCGTCCTGCAGTCGTAATGGACGATGTTAAGCATGCAGAACTGAAAAATGTACAGTACATTGAACCCAATAAAAAAGGGAAAAAACAGCTAGTTTTATACAAGTCGACACTGAAGAAATAACGATTGTAAAAATGAAGCACTTTTTAATAGCCTTATTTGTTTGTTGTGTGAACACTTTATTTGCACAACAAACAAATGATGTTGATTACGTCAAAAACAATTATACCAAGCGCGAGCTCTATATTCCCATGCGTGATGGGACAAAGCTATTTACAGTAATCTACGCGCCCAAGGATCAATCAAAATCCTATCCGATTATGATGATTCGCACGCCCTACAGCTGTGCGCCCTACGGAGCCGATAAAATCAAACCGAACATAGGTCCTAGCATGGAGTTTGCAAAAGACGGATTTATTTTCGTTTACCAAGATGTTCGTGGTAAATACAAATCCGAAGGACCCTTTGTGGCTAATCGACCCTATATTTCCAGAAAGAAAAAAGGTCAGGTCGACGAAACGACAGATACCTATGATACGATAGATTGGTTAGTCAAGAAAATTAAGTCCAATAAAAAAGTCGGTGTTTGGGGCGTCTCTTCTCCAGGATTTTACGCTTCGATGGCCTTAATCGATGCGCATCCGAACTTAAAAGCAGTATCTCCCCAAGCTCCAGTTACCGATTGGTTTTTGGGCGATGATCGACATCATAATGGCGCTTTTATGTTGATGGGAAGCTTCTCGTTCCTATCTTCTTTTGGTAAAATGAGAGACTCTATTGGCACAACGCATCCCGGAGGCTTCTATGCTTACAATACAAGCGATGGCTATGATTTCTATCTGAAATCCGGACCTTTGAAGAATTTTAATAAAAAATACTTGAGCGGAAAGTCTATCCTTTGGAATGAGATGATGAATAATCCGGATTATAATAGCTATTGGCAAGAGCGAAGCTATACCCCTTATTTAAATCAGGTCAAACCAGAAGTGCTAGTTGTCGGAGGTTGGTTTGATCAAGAAGATCTTTATGGTCCGTTAAAGACCTATCAAGCACTTGCGAAATCAGGAAAGAACAAGGTTTCTTTTGTGATGGGCCCTTGGTATCACGGATCATGGACACGCGGAACAGGCAGCGCGCTAGGTAACTTGGATTTCGCATCCAATACAAGTGAATATTACCGTCAAGATATTGAGCTGGCCTTTTTCAAAAAGCATTTAAAAGAAGAAGCTGTAACCGCAGTCGCTCCAGTTTCTATCTTTGTTACCGGGTCCAATCAATGGGAATACTTGAACGAGTGGCCATCAAAATCGCTTGTAGAGACCGAGCTTTATTTACAGGCTAATCAGGGGCTATCCTTTTCCAAACCCCATAGCGCCGGTTTAGCATTTGAAGAGTATACCGCCAATCCCCATAAGCCGGTGCCTTATACTGCTGAGAAGACATTAATGCGCGGTTTTCAATATATGTTTGAAGACCAGATTTTTGCTTCACGTCGCCCAGATGTCCTTGTTTTTGAAACGGAGGAATTGCAGGAGGACGTCAAGATAATGGGTAATTTGCAAGCAAATTTATTCGTGAGTACGACCGGGACGGATGCGGATTATATTGTGAAATTAATCGATGTACATCCGTTTGAGAAAGATGCAAAGCTTTCTGATGCTCAAATTTTAGTTCGGGGCGAAGTAATGCGAGCGAAGTATAGGAATAGTTTTTCCAAGCCTGAGCCCATGCGCCCGAACGAGGTAACCCAAGTAAAGTTTGATATGCAAGATGCCGCACACGTATTTAAGAAGGGGCACAAGATCATGGTTCAGATCCAAAGTTCTTGGTTTCCCCTAGTGGATCGTAATCCACAGAAGTTTGTCAATATCTATGAAGCGGATGAGGCGGACTTTGAAGTTCATGATCAACGCGTATATTTTAGTCAACAATTTCCTTCGAGTATCATATTACCCCTAATAAAAAATAATGAAAAATAAAGTAATAGCGCTAATCGCTCTTTTATTTACTGTTTGCCGTGTAGCCGAAGCTCAAGAAGCTTATGCGCGAAAGGTGGTTAGTACATTGGCATCCGATAAATATGCAGGACGCGGATATATTTTTGATGGTGATAAAAAAGCTGCAAAGTATATCGCGAACGAAATGAAGAAGTCGGGACTAAAGCCTGTTGATGGCAAATCCTATATGCAAGGATTCGAGTTAGGGGCGAATGTGTTCCCGAAAGCAGCGGTCGTTAAAGTGAATAAGAACACCTTGAAAATGGGGGTGAATGCGCTTGTTGACGCTGCTTCTCCGAGTATTAGCGGAAACTTTAGCTTGGTTGCGGTTTCCGGAAAGTTGAATGATGATCAGGTATTGAAAAATATCGTACAAAACAAAGAGTTCGCCGGGAAAGCGATTTACATCGATGAGGCCGAGCAATTAAAATCGATTAATGCGCAGGAGCTTCGACGTGCGATCGTTTTATTGATGTCGGCAGGAGAATATAGTGCAATCGTCGTGAATACACCGAGTAAATTTACATGGAGAGCTTCTGTTACGCAAAGTGCAAAACCAGCAATTTACATTAAAGACGTCAACCTAAATCCAGGTGAAAATCAAGTTAGTATCGACATTACGGCCAAGTATCAGCCAAATTACCAAACGCAAAATGTATGTGGTTTCCTAAAAGGGACAAGCGATTCCGACTCGACGATTCTCGTGACGGCCCACTACGATCACCTAGGTGTTATTGGAAAAAAGGTCGTGTTTAATGGAGCCAATGACAATGCTAGTGGCACAGCACTTATGCTATATTTAGCTCAATATTACGGCAAAAATCGACCTAAATACAATATGATTTTCTTAGCTTTTTCAGGCGAAGAAAGTGGACTTTTAGGGTCCAAATACTATGCAGCTCATCCACTAAACGACTTGAAAAAAGTTAAGTTTTTAATCAATGTCGATATGGCGGGAACTGGGGATGAGGGAATCCAAGTGGTAAACGGTAGTATCTTCACAAAGGAGTTTGACTTACTTACCAAACTCAATACTTCAAAAAATTACCTGCCGGCCGTTAAAGTGCGTGGGGCCATGAATCGTTCTGATCATGCACCATTTTACGAAAAAGGCGTACCCGCATTTTTTATCTATACGTTGGGCGGAACAACAGCATATCACGATATCTATGATCGATATGAAACATTGCCGTTTACTAAATTTAATGGCTATGCGAATTTATTGACAGACTTTATCGATACCTTTTAAAGCTAACTGAAGGAAAGATAGAGTAAAATGAAGAGACGCTGTTTTGCAGCGTCTCTTCGTGTTTTATATGGCCTTATATGGTCGGATCAGTAGGTTTGGCGAAATATATATTTAATCAGAAATCGCCTGGCTGCTAACAAGCAACTCGATTCTACTTCCTAGTGAGAAGATACGTATCCAAACCAATGAAAACTATATTGTATCGAAGAAGGTACGAAGCATCTACGTAACACTATGGCTTAAACTGGGTCTAAATCCAATAAAATACAGAAACGTGAATTGCTACATGAAGCTTAGATTTTCCCACTCATTTCGACATTCAATGTGTTGATTGTCTACGTTTTATTTTAAGCCGGAATTGTTTTTCTATTTGACTTGCTGTCAGGATAGCACAGGATGCTAATTCTTGACTGGTTTGATATATTTGGTTTAGTAGCGTTTCGGAAAAGTTTTCGCGGATTCTCTGAGCTATGTACAATTGCTTTCGCCCAGCAAACCGCACATATAGCAGATTTTGGATTTATTGTACTCTATTTATTACAATAAGTTAAGCGCTAACCAATTAAACAATTTTAATACCTTTAGTTAGACTACTTCATGTTGTAGAATAACGGGATTCAGCAGCGTTTGAATGTTATTCCTGCTAGTCCGCAGAAGCTGTTATAAACTTAATCAACATAATAAACCACAATGATTAGAACTAATAGAGCACCATTGTATTTGTTTTCCATGTTTTTGCTGTTCGCAGCAGGGGCTTGTAAGCAGAGCGAGAAATCAGAAGAGAAGGATACCAACCCTAAAACTGAGAAAATTACGCTGCCGGAAGGTTTTGCGATAGAACACGTCTACAGCCCTTCGGAGGATAAAAAAGGTTCATGGGTTTCCATGACTTTTGATGATAAAGGTCGAATGATCACTTCCGATCAGTTTGGCGGATTATTCCGTGTTGAACTGCCGCCTATGGGATCCGATTCTACCGTAAAGCCGAAAATCGAAGCCATCGAGTTTCCAACAGAAGGACCTCCGCTGGCCGACACAACGAAAAAGAAAGTAGGGATGGGTTTCGCCCAAGGTCTCTTATGGGCATATAACAGTTTATATGTGATGGTCAACCATAACCCGAATGATGAATTTAAAAAGGGCTCTGGACTTTACCGTTTGCAGGATACTGACAACGACGATAAATTGGATAAAATCACAGAGATTCTACATTTAGAAGGAAATGGTGAGCACGGTCCACACAGTATCGTTTTAGGTCCTGACTCGGCCATTTATATCGTTGCTGGTAATTTCACAAAAATTCCTAAGATGGACGCATACCGCTCTAATCCGAGCGATAAAGTCGATAACTTAATCCCTTATATTTTAGATACGCATGGTCATGATGCTGACTCCCATTTGGATGGAGGATGGATCGCGAAGACCGATCCGGAAGGAAAACGTTGGGAATTGATCTCTTCGGGATTCCGCAATCCTTACGATATCGCATTCAATAATGAAGGTGAATTGTTTACCTATGACTCCGATATGGAATGGGATTTTGGGATGCCATGGTATCGCCCGACGCGTATTCTACACGTGACGAGCGGTTCAGAATTCGGATGGAGAAAAGGAGATGCGAAATGGGATGCGCGCTTCCTTGATAACCTACCTGCCGTATTAAATATCGGTCAAGGGTCACCAACGAACTTTATCAATCCGAAAAATGCAAAGTTCCCTGAAAAGTATAGAAACAGCTTATTAGCATTTGACTGGAGCTTTGGTATTATCTACGCGTTAGAACTATCGCCAAAAGGCGCTTCATATACCGCCAAAGCGGAAGAGTTTATTTCGGGTTCTCCATTGCCCTTAACCGATGGTGTCGTAGGTCCGGATGGTGCATTATATTTCTTGACAGGCGGTCGTAAATTGGAATCTGATTTATACCGGGTTTACTACAAGGATCATGACAAAATAAAAGATGAAGTCAAGGTTAACGAAGTTCCCGCAGACATCAAATTACGTCGTGAAATTGAACAATATCATCTAGGAGCAACGCCTGGTGCAGCGGAGAAAGTTTGGGAATACTTAGGACATGCAGATAGACATATTCGTTTTGCGGCGCGCGTAGCGTTAGAGCATCAACCTTTTGATTCCTGGAAAGAATTGGTGTTTAAAGAACGGAATGTTGTTCGATTAACCGAAGCTATGGTTGCTGTCGCTCATGTGGCTGACTCGACTTTGCAACCTCAAATTATGCAAAAATTAGCCACTATTCCCGTAGAGAAACTTACGCCACGTATGTTGGAAAACCTAAGCCGTGTTTATGAGATTGTGATTTCACGAATGGGAAAACCAAGCCCAGCGGATGCGCAAGCCTTAGCGGCACGCTTAGAGCCATTGTATCCAGCAAAAACAAATAGCTTGAATAGACAATTGTCGAAATTATTATTGGCTTTGGGATCGGAAGGGGCTGTTAAGAAAACGTTGGACTTATTAGCGGTGGCAAAAGATGATACGACAGAATCGAACTTCATGAGTTCTTCCGACTTGATTTTACGTAACCCACAATACGGCTTAGATATCGCGGATATGTTAGCGAATATCCCTCCAGCACAGCAAATCTTCTTAGCGACGGCATTGAGCGACGCAACGGCAGGTTGGACGCCCGCATTAAGAGAGCAATATTTTAGTTGGTTTTATAAAGCATTCGGATTCAAAGGTGGAAATTCTTACATCGGATT
>JBEBRI010000137.1:0-10415 GCA_040394915.1 Sphingobacterium sp. | reverse complement strand
AGGTGATCAGTTTTTCGAGGATAATGGCGTGAAGATCTGCTTAGATATCAAGTCTTACTTGTATTTAGCCGGTACAGAACTTGATTATTCAGACGGTTTAAACGGTAAAGGCTTTGAGTTTCACAATCCGAATGCAACAAGAACTTGTGCATGTGGGGAGAGTTTCTCAGTTTAACAATATTTCGAGCGGGTCAATGACCCGCTTTTTTTTCGTATGCTAAAATCAATCGACTAACGAGACCATAGCGTGCCATCCCTTCGCGCTGATTATTATGTTTCAAATACTGATCATAAAAGAGGCCTGACAAATCCGTCAACCAACCCGTGTAATTTTCCCAGTAAGTTTGATCGGCTTTTAAATCGCTTTTTAAGCTTGCAGAGAGCATGTCTTTGTATTTTTGGAACTGCACCTCATCTACCAGGTAAAGTGTCCTTAAAAGGTACTGTATGCTTTCGTAGTAGGCTGCATACCGAAACCATGGATCTTCATGGTTACGCAGCTTCACGTAGGCAATGAAATTACATTCGTCTTCTAGACCAATGCCCATTTGATGGGCCAATTCATGACATACCGTAAAGGGATAGGAAGTATTCGGCATGTCTTTATTGACATGGGATTCATTCGTAAATGGATTTAGATAACCTGATGTACCAAAGTAAGATATCAATTTCGAACTTACAGGATGCTTTACCTGAATTTGCGTTTTACTCAGCATGGGAAACAGGGAATCCACTCGCAATAGGGATTCAACTTCTTGATTAACGAGTTGGATGTCGCGCTCATTAATATTCAAATTTTCCCTTATAGCATTGGCCTGCTGAATCTGCTGCTCCAGAATGCGAATATGATCTGCTAACAATACGGTGTCGACCTCTAGATGGAGCTGCTTACTGATCGGAACACGATAATAATTTACTGCCCATGCCAAGTGAAAGAATAGGTAAAACGATAGTAAACTTCCTACAAGGATTAACAGTTTACGGAATGCGTATGCGAATTGCTTTCTCAAAAGCGCGATTAGCGCAGCGAAGACAAGATAAACTAAGCCGAGCACAAGAAGCAAATAGAGGATATCCCCAATACTAAAGGGTAGATATCCAAACAAGAGCTTTGGCAAATATTGGTATATCGGATAGAATCCCCGGCTGTAGAGCTCTTCGACGCGTTCCGGGTTAGAAACAAACCAATTCAAGCCTAGGATAAGGGCGATACAGCTACCTATCCAATAATAAATCGACTTTAATGGTTTGCTTCCTGACATCTGCTAATCGGCTTCGTTCTCAAAATAGAGTTTGTAATAGTTCATTCCTTTATCCTCATCATAACCTTTCTCCAGGTACTCACGTTTTCCATGCACATAGATATGAAAATTCTTATCTAACTTAATCACAGATTTATAACTTGATGCCATCTTCTTAACGGCATTGCCAGCAATATCAAAGTTGGATTGGAAGGGCGTATCAAACTCCTCTTCAAAAGCCGTTTTATAATCTTTGAAAAGGGATGCGGCATCCGGGTTTGCGATCACTTCGGTATTGAATTCTTCTTCGTTAAACTCCTCTTTGGTTTTAAAGTAATTCATCGAGCGGTTTAATAGGTCAATTTTATCAGCCTTATCTAATTCAAAAACCTCGTCCAATTTATCATTTACAAAGTTTTTATAAACCTTCATTAGATTTCCTGTCTGTTGGAAGTTATCATTGCGAACGCGCAGTTTCAAAAAGTCATCTTTCCAATATACAGCCTCTGAACCATTGGTTTGATCTAGGCATAAAACTTTAAAACCTTCCTCAGATTCGGTATTGACGATAACCACGCCTTTATCAAGTTTATTGATGTTAATTGCCTGCTCTTCATAGTTTACGCCTAAACCATCCGCTTGAGGATACACTTTAAGATAAGCTTCTTTATTCTCTGATTTAAAGATACCTATCGCGCGATGATCTTCCCCTTCTAATTGTACATTATCCAATGCTACGACATAGACTTCGCCGGATTTAATCTTGGGATGTTCAGACACCTCGAACAAGTACTTCGTTACAGATTTGGAGAATTCAATAAAGGATAGCTGCCCTTCAAAGAAACGTTTAGAGTAACTGTATACCTCATTAAATTCCAAGTCATCATTGGGATGGTAAAAGCGATAGACTTCAGCTTGTTTACCGAAAGGCTTCATAAAGTATTGCATTAACAAACTGGTCAGCACTTCGTCTGAAGCGACATCGACTTCAACGTCAGATAAAGTGAAATACTCGTCTTGGCTTTTATTTCCAACATGATGGATAATAAGATTTTCGAAGTTTGCGTCTTGGTGAAATAACATGTTTATTTTATAAATCGTAAATATCGATAGCGGAGCGGTAGGTGTTTACATGTGCATTAACAATATCTTTAATTTGCACAGAATAACCACCACCCATACTAACTTCTACGGGTGTATGATTTGCTTTACAGGCTTGAAAGACTAACTCATCTCTCGTTTTGCAGCCTTCTTGTGTTAATTTGAACTTTCCGAGTTTGTCTGTAGCAAGCACATCGACACCAGCTTGCTAAAATACAAAATCTGGTTGTATTTGTTGGAACAACCGTTCAAGTTCATGCGCCAATAAGTCGAGATAAGCATCGTCCTCTACCCCTTCGGATAATCCAATATCGATATGAGACTTCTCCTTTTTAAAAGGAAAATTCTTTTCTCCATGAATTGAAAAAGTGATGATATCAGGGTGATTTTCAAAGATATGAGCTGTTCCATTTCCTTGGTGAACATCGAGGTCAATGATTAAGATTTTATTGGCGAGTTTCTGATGATATAAATAAGCAGCAGCAACTGCTTGATCATTCAACAAACAAAAGCCTTCTCCAAAGTCTCTCCCCGCATGGTGTGTTCCTCCTGCTGTATTGAAGGCAACCCCATATTGTATCGCGGCTTCGCAAGCTTTAATTGTACCATCAATCAGATAACGTTCGCGCTCTACCAGGGCTTGTGACATTGGAAATCCAATTCTTCGGATCATTTTGGGGTCGAGCTGGAGGCCAAACAAAGCATCCACATAAGCTTTATCATGTGCCAGATAGATTAGTTCTTTGTCAACTAATTGTGGTTCGAAAAAGTTGTGTGCTTGTACAAGACCCTCATATAGCAATTGTTCAGGAATGAGCTCATACTTCATCATCGGAAAGCGATGAGTCGACGCTAGTGGGTGGATGTAGGCTTTATGATGCGCTATTCTTAACAATGCTGAAAATTTGTCACGAATATAACCAATCAGCAAGCAATAAAAAACCCTTGTGGAAAAAGCTTTCTTTTGGTTTAGTCCCTCCTGCTCAGCTAGTAATTCCTATCATTTTACTCAGCCTGTAATTTCATATTTCCATTTTATTTCGATAAATTTAAGTAGAATAAAGCGGCTTAATCCACAAAAGCCTGCCTCATAACCATTTGTAAACAAATTGAAAGGAAGGAGACAATATGTTTAACAAGAAGCCCCATGGATTGAATTCAACAAATTCGACTGGACACAGCCATCCCTTTATCAAACACGTCAAAAAGGTTGCAATGAGCGACAAACCAAAGTTCCTATGGAAAGACATTCTAGCGCATTTGCAGCAACATAAATTCGAGTTCAGCAATAATTAATATTTAAAACGAAATTTATATTCTGCTGTTATTAGGTATATAGGACTATATATACAATTTTATGACGATAGATATTGATTCATTACTTGACGCTGAAATTATCAAAACAGAAGAAGATTCACGAACACAGACGCTGGATGTGACCCTACTATTGGACGCTGAGGAGCCGAGTCATGCGCAACAAAAGAAGCTTCGATTTGAGCATGTAACCTATTATTCGCGTTCGGAGATTCCGAAAGAAGGTTACCCAGTTATTCTAGAGATTAGCGAAATTGTTCCGGAAATCGAAAAAAGTTTTGATAATGATCAGTCAAGAAAGCGATTTAAGATCGATACGACTTCGGGAATTGTGGTTCTGGAGTTCGAAGCCTGCTATCTTGTCGATTAATTGCTTAACTTCCGTTCGGAAAATTATACGAATTCATGCTGATTAACATTCACTCGCATTCTATTTCAACAAGCGCTCCAGAGGATTTTGTTCTTCCCAACTGTATCGTATCGAAAGATTATCTCTATGAACAGGCGTGTTCCGCCGGCATACATCCTTGGTATATTGATTTCGATGAGGAGGCACAATGGGCAGCGCTCGAACAGTATGCTAGTAAGCCTCAGGTTCTTGCTATCGGAGAATGCGGTTTAGACAAGCTGACAAGCACCGAATGGAATAAACAGATTCGAGTATTCGAAAAGCAAATAACACTCGCCAATACGCTTAAAAAGCCACTCATCATCCATTGTGTACGCGCCTATCATGAGGTTTTCACATCGTTACTACGAAAAGAAGTGATTGTGCCGGTTATTTTTCATGGATTTGATCGAAACTGGCCCCTTGCCGAACAGCTGTTAAAAAATAAAAACTACTACCTTTCCTTGGGTGCAGCGATCTTAAAAGGCAAATTGGATGATGTCATTCAGCATATTCCACTAGATCGCTTTTTCTTAGAAACTGACGATAAACCAACGAAAATCTCAGATATTTATGCTTACTTTTGCCGAGTTCGAAAATTGTCTACAGAACAAGTAGAGGATCGTATTTCGACTAATTTTAATAGCGTATTTAAATCAACTTAAAAATCAATGAAGGATTTATCTTGGCTATCTCGCACCGAGGCGTTGGTGGGACGGGAAGCACTAGAAAAGTTAGCTAATTCACACGTGATGGTTTTGGGCTTAGGGGGCGTTGGGTCCTTTGCTGCGGAGTTTATTTGTCGTTCAGGAGTCGGTAAAATGACGATCATCGATGGGGATACCGTCGATCCAAGCAATAGAAACAGACAATTACCAGCCTTGGCAACGAATCACGGTCAAGCGAAAGCGGAAATTATGCGCGAACGCCTGCTGGCCATTAACCCCGAATTAGAATTAAATGTCGTACAGGATTTTGTGCTCCCAGAGACTATTCCTGCTTTGTTGGCATATGCCCCCGACTACTGTGTTGAAGCAATTGATAGCATTACTCCGAAGTTATTCTTTATTCGTTTGGCATTAGCTGCTAGAATTCCATTCGTCAGCTCCATGGGTGCTGGAGGAAAATTAGACCCTACAAAGATTAGAATAGCGGACATCGGCGCGACGTACAATTGCAAATTAGCTCAACATATCCGAAAGAAATTGAAGAAACATGGTATTCGAAAGGGAGTAAAAGTTGTATTCTCTACGGAGTTGCCAGACAAGGAGTCACTACTATATACCGATGGAAGTAATTTCAAGAAGTCTGCATACGGTACGATGTCGTATCTTCCGGCAGCTTTTGGAGGTGCCTTAGCTTCTGTAGCGATACAGGATTTAATGAAAATAGAAAAAGCATAAAAAAAGGAGCTCCAGGAGCTCCTTTTTTATGCTTGGCTGTTTACGAAACAGGCTCTAGATACTGCGCATAGCAATATCCCTCTTCATTGTCTTTGGTTCTTACTAACCACCATTGATCATTCGCACGGCTGATTAGCGTAATAATTTCATCCTTAGCAGCCTTTCCAACAATCGGTTGGTCAGTACCTGGACCTTTACGAATGTTCAAGTTACTGCTTTCAGTTATCACGCGCACTTGCTGTCCGGTAACTGCTGTTGAAACATCGACATTCATAACGACATCACCACTTAAAAAGTTTGGATCAATCTGGTTATAAACATCCCACAATTTGTTTTTTACATCAGCATTCGGTGCTGTACCACGAATTTGAAGCACCCCATCTAATTCTGCGACTTGCAATCCTTCAATTCCGGAAGAATTTGCGGTATCAATCAATACTTTATATTTGTCTTGTAAACCCATAATAATCTATTTAATCTTTATACCTGACATATCAACTTTCTTAGGATTTAAGGCATCCAATCCCATTTTCAACGCTTGAACACGCGCTTGCTCTAATTCCCCTGTCACCGTAATGACACCGTCTACCACTGTTGTTTTCACTGTAGGGAAATCTTTGGTGAAGGTAGCAACCTTGCCTTGAAGATCTGCATCATTGGTATTGACTTGAATAGGCTCTGATGGAATTGAGTTAACTACAAGGTTGTTTACCACAGACTTCACTCCTTTTGCGTCTGCTGCTTTCGCTGCTGACTCTAACTTTACCTTCTCATCGTCCGAAGAAACGGTACCGTTCAAGGTCACAACGCCGTCTTTAACTTCTACGATAACATTTGGATTAGACTGAACTGCAGTCTCTACTTTGGCTTTCAAATCGGCGTCTGAAATCTTCGATTTACAAGCGATAGTTCCCGTTAATAACGTAACGGCAACTACTAATACAGATAAGATTTTTTTAAGATTCATAAATGACTTATTTACGTTAGTTAATACTACCTAAATCTAAACAAAAAACAAGTTCAAAATGTTTTAAAAAATAAAAGTATTTATGGTTTTATTTTAAGGGGATTGTAATGAAATAATTGTAACAAAGGATATTGAAAGTCAATAAAAAAGGATTCAATTTAGAATCCTTTTTTTGTATTATATAATAGCTTTTATTTTGAAGCGCTTTCCATTAAAATGTATCTCGTCATCAACTTCCTTTCCAAACAAGACCTCACCAATTGGCGACATTCGAGAAACGACCATCGTTATTTCATTTTCGATTTTCACAGGCCCTATCGATGTTGCTACTAAGTAGTTGAATTGATCTGTCAATACCAAGCTTCCCATACCAACCAATTTGTTTTTACCCTCTGGAAGATTTGATAGAATATCGAGGTCCTTATTAGCTTGGTTTAATTGATTTTGTAGGCGGGAAAGCTCCTGTTGCGCCATCTCACGCGAGGTCTCGTATTTATCACCCATGCTACTCTTCGTATCGTTAACAATCGCATCGTTAGCCGCATCTATAGCGACTCGAATCTCATCGATGCGATTCTTCGTTTTCTCGATACATAAGTTAATTAGCAGCTTTTTCTCTATCATATCATGCGAAATTTAAACAAAAAACAAAGCGCCAAATAACTTTGGCGCTTCAATTAAAAACCTAATAACCAATTAATTATAATTAATTAATTTAGTTTAGTTTTTCAAAGCTTCTTTAACATTGTCAAGCTTTCTTTCTGCAGCTTTGGTTCCTTCTTCAACTTTATCAGCTGTTTTCTTAGCTGCATTGTCAATCGCTTCACCAGTTTTGTTTGCTGCATCTTTCGTTGCATCAACAGCGTTGTTCACACCGTCTTCAACTTTTTGACCAGCCTCTTTTGCTGCAGCTTTAGTTTTTTCCCAAGCAGCATTTGCGTCATCTAAAGCTTTTTGAGCTGCCTCTTGTGCTTTTTTGTCTCCGCTTTTAATAGCAGCATCTAAATCAGCTTGCGCTTGTTTAGCTTTTGCTTCTGCGTTTGCTAAAGCTTGATCAGCTTCTGCATGAAGGTGACCAGCATGATCTTCTGCTGTCTCTAATGAATGGTCTAGTTGCTCACCCACTGTTGTATCGCCATCGTTGTTTTTATCAACTGATGAAGTATTGTTACATGCAGAGAATGTGATCGCGCATGCAACTGCTGCTAATAATGCAATTTTTTTCATTTTTTAATTTGCGTTTTGGTTAACATTTTACAATTAGGTCAATATACAATATTTGTACCAAAAAATTTACTTTGAATATACGGTACCTTTTGCCGCTTCTAATGTATTTTTTAATAGACCAATAATCGTCATCAACCCTACGCCTCCCGGTACAGGAGTAATCCAAGATGCTTTCGGTGCTACCGCTTCAAAATCTACATCTCCATATAATTTAAAGCCCGATTTTGTTTCTGTAGATGTCTCGCGGTTAATACCCACGTCGATCACAATCGCACCTTCCTTAACCATGTCCGCGGTAACAAAATTCTTTTTGCCAATTGCCGCAACGATGATATCACCTTGAAGCACTTCCTCTTGAAGATTTTTTGTACGGCTATGCGTCAAGGTTACAGTACAATTTCCCGGCTGACTATTACGAGCTAACAAAATGCTCATTGGTGAGCCGACAATATTGCTACGTCCGACAACAACAGCTTTCTTACCTGCAGTATCAATTCCGTAATGCTCCAACATTAACATAATACCATAAGGCGTCGCAGGAATAAAACATGGTAAATTTCGTTGCATACGACCTAAGTTGATCGGATGAAAGCCATCCACATCTTTTTTATAATCGATTGCTTCGGTTACTTTTTCAGGATCAATATGCTTTGGCAATGGTAATTGAACAATTAAACCATCGATGTTTTCATCTTGATTGATTTCTGCAATCTTAGCTAATAGAGCTTCCTCGGTAATATCAGCATCATAATGAAGATTTGTAGAATCGAATCCTACTTGTTCGCAGTTTCTCATCTTACTCGCAACGTAGGTCTCACTTCCGCCATCGTTGCCAACTAAGATTGCTACTAAATGTGGTTTACGACCAAGCTTTGCTGTCAATTCAGCGGCTTCTCTTTTGATATCTTCTTTAAGTTTTGCAGAAACTTCTTTTCCGTCAAGTAACTTCATGTTATTAATAGGTTGATTTAAGTTTTAATCTAATTTTAATACCGCCATAAATGCAGATTGTGGAATCTCCACGTTACCTACCTGACGCATACGTTTTTTACCTTTCTTTTGTTTCTCTAAGAGCTTACGTTTACGGGAGATATCACCACCATAACACTTAGCGGTTACATCTTTACGTAACGCGGATATCGTCTCGCGAGCGATAATCTTTGCTCCAATAGAAGCTTGGATCCGAATCTCAAATTGTTGACGAGGTAATAACTCTTTTAATTTCTCACAGATTTTCTTACCAAAATCGTAAGCATTACTACGGTGAATCAAAGATGAAAGCGCATCCACAGGTTCATCGTTTAAGCGAATATCCAATTTCACTAAATCAGATTCGCGATAACCAATTTGATGGTAGTCAAACGATGCATATCCTTTTGAAATCGTTTTTAGCTTATCATAGAAATCGAAGACAATCTCACCCATAGGCATTTCGAACACCAACTCAACCCGATCAGAAGTCAGATACGATTGATTGATAATCGTCCCACGCTTTTGGATACATAAGGACATCACTGGTCCTACGAACTCTGCCTTAGTGATGATATTTGCCTTGATATAGGGCTCTTCGATAGCATCTAATTTACTTGGATCAGGAAGATCGGAAGGGTTATGTACAACGACTTCTTCCTTACCCTTCGTTAGATATGCGCGGTAAGATACGTTGGGCACGGTAGTAATTACCGTCATATCAAATTCGCGCTCTAAGCGTTCCTGAATAATCTCCATGTGTAGCATACCCAAGAAACCACAACGGAATCCAAAGCCTAATGCGGCTGATGATTCGGGCTCAAAGACAAGCGACGCATCATTCAATTGAAGACGGTGCATCGATTCTCTCAACTCCTCGTAATCCTCCGTATCTACCGGATAAATACCCGCAAATACCATCGGCTTCACCTCTTCAAATCCTTGAATAGCGGACTCACATGGACGATCGCGATGCGTAATAGTATCTCCCACCTTCACTTCGCGCGCCTCCTTAATTCCAGAGATAATATAACCTACGTCTCCGGTCTTAATAACCTCTTTTGGAACCTGATTTAACTTCAATGTCCCTACCTCATCCGCGAAGTATTCTTTTCCCGTCGCCACGAACTTAACCCGATCACCTTTTCTAATCTCTCCGTTTTCCACTTTGAAATACGCCATAATCCCGCGGAATGAATTAAATACCGAGTCAAAGATTAAAGCTTGTAAAGGCGCCGCAGGATCACCTACAGGCGCTGGGATACGGTCGATAATCGCGTCTAAGATATTTGGAATTCCTAGCCCTGTCTTTCCAGAAGCAGGAATAATATCTTCGCGATTACCACCAATAAGTTCAACGATTTGATCTTTCACTTCTTCCGGCATTGCACCTGGAAGATCCATTTTATTGAGAATAGGAATGATTTCTAAATCATGTTCAAGCGCTAGATATAAGTTTGAAATTGTTTGCGCTTGAATCCCTTGGGATGCATCAACGATTAATAATGCTCCCTCGCAGGCGGCGATTGAACGAGATACCTCATAAGAGAAATCCACGTGCCCTGGTGTATCAATCAAGTTTAACACATAAGTCTGTCCATCTCGCACATATTCCATTTGGATGGCGTGACTTTTTATGGTAATACCTCTCTCTCGTTCCAAATCCATGTTGTCCAACAACTGAGCTTGCGCTTCACGTTGTGTGATGGTTTTGGTAAACTCTAACAATCTGTCTGCCAAGGTACTTTTGCCATGGTCAATGTGCGCGATAATACAAAAATTGCGTATATGCTTCATATAGGTTA
>JBEBRI010000136.1:0-10438 GCA_040394915.1 Sphingobacterium sp. | reverse complement strand
TGCGCTTGGATAGTTCCGTAGCTCGCAAGAACCAAAGCAAAGAAAAGTAAAGATTTCTTCATATGGTTTGTTTTGTTTTCCGCTGCAAAATTATAAAGTTATATCATCACTTCTAAGTGCTTAACATAAACTTAATATACTAACAACCATAGATTTGTGTTGAATTGGCAAAATCGAGTAACCTAAATTGGTAAACATGACAACTTTTAATACCGAGAAACAGCAATATTTAACAAAATGTTAACAAAATCAGGAGAACATTATCAGTTTAACAAATTTTAACATTTTCAAAAATGTGGAAAAGTTTTTTCAAATTTTGAATAATAAATACCCAATCCGATAATTGCAAGTAACGAGAAATGTCTTAAAGCTTTACATTCAATTCGATGGGTCAGCACATAAAAAAGACTGCGACAAAAATCGCAGTCTTCAAACGATTAAAAATATTAAAATTAAAAGAGTTAGAAATATTAATTAAATAGATATCTAAGCCCTACTTGAGCAGACCAACGCGATGAAAGATTATGCTGATAATAAGGTTTACCATCGTTCAAGTTTCCTAATCTATATTGTGGTATGTTGGTATCTTTCTCGAAACTATCAAATACAATCGGACGGAAACTATTATCCCAAAAACTTTGTCCGCCTTGATATTGCTTACCCCAATTTTTGTTTACCAGCGCACCTACATTCATGATATCTATTGAAAGCTGAACTGTGTTCTTCTTCCCTCCCACGTTGACAAATAAGTCTTGCAAGAACTTCAAGTCAAACTGATGGCTAAACGGCGTACGGTCACCATTCCTTTCTGCATATTGTCCTCTTCTACTTTTCAAATAAGGATTCCCTTCGATATATTTCTCAAATTCTGCAGATTGCTCTGCTGCCGTCATCCCTTTAGGGATATCAACAAACTTAATTTCACTGGCATTTTTCGGAACGTACATCAAAGAAAATTGATCACTTCTCCCTGCCGAATGTCCCGCTGGATCCCCTGCTATCATATACGCAAAGCGATTCCCGGATTGCCCATTATAAACTAGAGAAATTGTCGATCCCAGATTCTTTAAATATTCTTTGTGATAAGAAACGTAAGCGATAATGCGACTACCCGTACTAAATGAGTTATGTCCTAGCGTGATATTATTTGAACCATTAACAGTACCAGTTCTATAAAAGTTAGATTGATTTTGAGACGAGGACCCTGAGAACAAGTCTTTAGATTCCGTATATGTATATGCTATGGATCCAAAAAAACCGTGATCAAAGCGTTTCGCCAGTTGCGCTGTACCAGACCATGCGTAGCCTTTATTCACATTGTCAATATAAATCACCTGCGTATAATTAGGTAAAACCCGACGCTTTCTAACATCCGGATCGTACATTAAACGATTATCAGCACCCTCTAGCTGACCAATAGGTTCTTTACTGTTTAAGTCTCTAAAACGGAAATTACTTAAGTTTCTCGAGAACATGGCATCCACAGTCGCTTGAACACCCCAGGGCAATTGGTAATCCATACCAAAGGACACTCGCGCCATCTGCGGTAATTTTAGATCACGTGCAAGCACAGAAATATTTCCCGACGGTTTGATTTCTTCTGTACTCTTCGGCTGTTTATTAGCATCAGGAATAAATGTTATATTCGGTGCCATATTACTTCTAACGCTAGCCTGAACCCCACCCAACAAGACTCCGCTTTGGGTGAAAGCGCCGGAAGACCAAACAAATGGATATCTCGAAGTAAATATACCGACTCCACCGCGCAACACTAAAGAACGATTCCCTTCTACATCCCAATTAAAGCCGACTCTGGGCGACCATAAAAATGCAGTTTTAGGCATCCTGTTCGTTTGCACATCGTACTGTTTCGCTAAGATAGAATTATTGAAATCCGTATTTTCTAACGGACTACTCGTATAAATTGGAATGTCGACACGCAATCCTCCGTTTAATTTGAAATTCGTTGCAACTTGAAATTCATCCTGAATATAGAAACCTAGTTGCATGGCGCTAATATCTGCACCTTGCCGAGGATCGCTCGTTGCACTATAGTTGTACTGAAAATTGCTCGCCATACGACGTTCAAAATTCTCAATCGCGGTATAAGGCGCTTGCGTGTTCGGATTAATATCTGTTGCTGGAGAATCAGTAAATGTATAATTTCCGAAGGCACTTCCGATAAAGCCGTTGTACATCTTGTAAAACTCATTGTGCGTTCCGAGCGTAACGGTGTGATTACCTTGGAAAAATGTTAAGTTATTAGTGATTGTAAATATATCCTGATTTAACTGGTTTATAGTCGAAAATGGCTCTGGACCTAAATTAATATTTAGGTTTTTACCATTAATAGCGACGCGTGGAAAAGGATCACCAGGAAATGCGCGCGGCTCACGGATATTGGAATAACCGAGCACTAAATTATTGGACAACACATTTGAAAATCTACTATTCAATTCGATAACGCCTGAATGCGTATCGCTCTTTCGCAAAATACCTGCATTATTAAAATTAATAGAGGATGCACTCCTTGAAATCTGAAATGCCGACCCCTTAACATAGCTATATCTGGCGGTTAGCTTATGTCGTTCATTTATATTCCAGTCAAAACGTGTGAAGATCTTATCAGAATAATTATTGGACTCTAAATCCAAGTAATCTCCCGGTTTATAGCCCATTGCGGTCGCCAACTCTGCCACTTTCTTTACTGCGTCCAAAGGAATGTTGGAAGCACTGGTTCCCGGAAGGTAACCTAGCGGTGTCACATTCTCTGTCCGTTCATAATTGGCGAAGAAAAACAAACGGTCTTTGATGATGGGTCCCCCTAGGCGAAACCCCATTTGACGCTCTGTATAATCTTCAAGCTTCTTTCGAACCTCCTCTCCACGCACCAAATCTGGAGGTGTCTTTCCTGTTAAATTCTCATTGCGCATGAAATAATAGACCGAACCCGACAATGCGTTGGTACCTGAGCGCGTTACAGCCGAGATGCCTCCGCCGGCAAATCCACTAGCACGTACATCGAAGGGCGCAACCTGTACATTAATCTCTTCGACGGCATCCAAAGATATCGGTGATGTACCAGTACTTGCACCATTTGTTCCAGCATCATTTAATCCGAATACATCGTTGCTCACAGCACCATCGATCGTTAATTGGTTAAAGCGATTATGCATTCCTCCAATCGATAAAGCCTCCCCGCGCACATCTGCCTGTGGTGTTAAACGCGTGAAGTCTTTCAAACTGCGCGAAATAGTCGGCATATGCTGCAAATGCCGATTCGAAAGCTGCGTACTGGCGCCTGTCTTCATATTTTGTCCCTGACGTTGCCCGCGAATCTCAACTGCATCAATCAACTTCACATCATCCCCAAAAACCGGGTTCAACTCAAATGAACGCCCCAACTGTATGTAGACATTTTCATAAACAATAGGCTCCTGACCGATATAGCTGATCTCCACCCGATAAGGACCGCCCACACGCATGCCTACCAGACTAAATCGACCAGCGCTATTACTAATACCAAAATAAGTAGTTCCTGAGGGGGTATGAATTGCTTTGACGCTTGCTCCTTCCCTAGTAACACCGTCATGTTGCTTAACAACCCCCGTCATGCTACTGCTGGTAACTTGCGCTTGAACTGAAACATAACCCGCCGTAATTAAAGCAAAAAATAGTAAAACTTTCTTCATAATACTTGTTTTTAAATCACAGGTTAAAACTACAAAGCTTCCGTCTAATTTTCCTCGTTTAACAGAAATTTAATTATTAATAAACATAGAGATTATTTTTCAGCAAGGTGTTCATCGGGATATTGCAGCAATAGATCAAATCTCCCGCCGTTTAGCATGTTTCGAAACTAGCCGCTACACAACAAAAAACTCCTTTCTAGTGGAGGATAGAAAGGAGTTTAGCAAATATTTCTTTTAAAAGGTCGACCAAGCGAAACTGCTGTATTTTCGCTGTGTTTGTAGTAAGCTTAACTAAGCGATATAGGCATACGTAATGCCGTCTCCACCGCGATCGGCGTGTTCATCTTCAAATCGACTCACGTGATTATATTTTCGCAGATAGTCTCGAATAAAACGTCGTAGAATACCATCCCCTTTGCCATGAATAATTTTTAGCGAGGGATAACCGATCATCACGGCCCGATCCAACACCAGTTCAATTTTCTGCAGCGCATCTTCCGTTCGCATTCCACGCACATCAACCTCCGGATGGAAGTCAGCGACACTCTCCGCGGAGATCGGCCTTGATTTTTTGACCGCTTTCGCTTTGTCCTTACCGCGAAGTTTCTCTACTTTATTCTTTTTAACCACAGTTCGCAAATCGCCCAAGGCGAGAATCAAATTATTCTTCGCTATTTCAATAACTTGAGCTTCATTCCCCGTCTCCATGATGCGCACCCAATCTCCAATTTCAACCGGCTCGTCCGCTATCACTTCGCGCGCTACCTTGGTCTGTTCCTTAGGTTTTTCTTTTAGGGAGTCAGCCGCCTTCTGCAATCCTACACGCAAATCCTTGGTCTTATCCTTCTCCGCTTTTGCTTGCTTGATTTCAGAGATGGTATTTTCTACCAACTTATTCGCATTCTTGATAATCTGGCGTGCTTCTTCTTTCGCTTCCCTTAATAAGCTATGGCGGTTCTCATCCAAGTAGGTTTGCAACTCACGTACCTCAGACTGTTGATTCAGCAATTCCTTTTCGCGCAGAGAAATCGCAGTTTTGGTATCATAGATTTCCTTTTTCTCGCGTTCGAGATCGACCAAGAGCGTATCGACTTTCTTCTGCTGAACGCCTATTTTTTGCTTCGCTAGCTGTAACACTTCTTTCGGTAAGCCAATATTTTGAGCAATCTCGAAGGCATATGAGCTACCTGGCTTCCCGGTCTGCAAAATATAGAGCGGACGCATTTGCTCATTATCGAAAAGCATAGACGCATTTTCGATTCCCTGTGTATGACTTGCAAACACTTTCAAGTTTGAATAATGCGTGGTAATCACCCCGCGAATTTCTTTTTTGTTCAACACTTGAAGTACAGCCTCTGCTATGGGGCCTCCAAATTGAGGATCGGTACCTGTACCGAATTCATCGATGAGCACAAGCGTCCTCGCGTTGGCGAATTGCGTAAAATGCTTCATCTTCGACAAATGCGCACTGTAAGTACTTAAATCGGAATCGATTGACTGGTCATCACCAATGTCCGCAAAAAATTGCTTAAACAGCCCCAAC
This sequence comes from Sphingobacterium sp., assembly GCA_040394915.1. GTDB lineage: Bacteria > Bacteroidota > Bacteroidia > Sphingobacteriales > Sphingobacteriaceae > Sphingobacterium. The sequence goes on along the minus strand of JBEBRI010000136.1, from coordinate 5,203 downwards.
TTTGAAGTAGGATCGCAAGGAATTAATAAACCCGATTGAAACATCAATTGCAATAAACCCACGGTCTTCATACAGACCGATTTCCCGCCGGCATTCGGTCCCGAAACTAGGAGAACGCGATCAACTGTGTCGATCTTTAAATTCAGCGGTACAACTGCCTGATGCCCCTCTTGACGCGCAGCTAAACTTAACAAAGGATGCTTGGCATTTACTAATCGGATCTCAGCTTCTTTGGAAAGCTCTGGCATTTCAGCGTCAATATCTAAAGCGAATAATGCTTTGGCACGCACAAAATCAAGCTTCGTTAACAATCCATGATAGGCAAGCAGCAAAGGTACATGGGGTCGAATTGTTGTCGTCAATTCCGTCAAAATTCGAATTACTTCTCTCCGTCTTTCGAATTCGAGATCGCGAACCTTGTTGTTTAAATGAAACACTTCTTCCGGTTCAATGTACGCTGTCTGTCCGGTAGCCGATTCATCATGAATAAGGCCTTTAATCTTACGTTTGTTTTCAGCAAGAATGGGGATACATAGCCGCCCATCTCGAATTGTTAAGCTTCCATCTGCTGTCCAACCGTTTTGCTGGGCTTGCTTATAAATACTGTCAATTCGTTTTCTTGCTTCTTGTTCGCTCTTCGTAATTTGTTGCGTAATCTCCAACAACAAACGAGACGCGTTATCTTTCATTTTACCACGCTCATCAATTACCTGTTCGATGCTACGAACAATGTTTTTTTCGATTGGCAGATGTTCAAATAATAGCTCTAGATTGGGATATTGCTGTTCACGCTCGTTGAAATACCGAATAATCGCATAAACGGTACGCAAAGAAAGTAGAATTCGATAAAATTCATCTTCAAATAGAAATGCGCCTTCAACTTTTGCCTTTTCAATAATTGCCTTTATAGGGTAAATATGATCCACAGGCAGCGCTGCATCATTCACCAATAAGTTTTTAAACTCGTTCGCTTGCCGCAAATAACGATCAATCAGCTCCAACTTTATTTGAGGCTGTATTTTATCGACCATCTGCTTGGCAGCATCACTCAGGCATTTATCCTTAATGAGTGCCTTAACGTCGGTATAACCTAATTTATCTACTGCGTTTTGAGGGTAAATCATGTTTTATTGTGTTGTCGGTAAAGGCCTTCTAGGCTTTACCTCTTTTAACTGCGATCCGTCAGGTGCTTGTAAAGGGCGCCTAATATCGGTAGGACTACCGTTCCCCACTGGCTTCATCTGTGGAGTCTGCACTTGGGGAGCCTCCTCTTCGACTTTTAGCGCTTCAGGTTTGGCCTGTGGGCTGCTGCCATTCGGTGCTGCTTGCGTGTCACCCGTTTGCGGCGGGTTCACGGAAGTAGCGCTCGCTGTTGGTTTTTCATAAATATTATTTCGCCAGATAACATCCAATCCGGTCGATGTTAAGCTCCGACGCGTGGCCTCCGCAATTCCATAAGGTAAGGTATCAGCTTTCGCATTCATCAAGGAATTGTAGCGGGATTGCCATCTCATGTTTTGGAAATTAACCATGCGGATACTGTCCGAAAATATCGCATTGCGGATGGAGTCTTCTTTAACAAAAGCACTCTCCTTGGCCTGCAAATCCTTTATGACCTGGTCATATGTTGCGACCGATAAGTCGGGATTTCCGTAGTAATAATCAATATTCTTCGTAAAGGATACAGAGTCCAAGCCATATTTGGTAAACAACTCATTATAGAGGGGGTCCCGGAGTCTTTTAGCACTATCAATAGGGATTGTGGTCAGATAGCCATCGAGCACATGCACTTCACCCAGAAGCTCCGCCATGGTATCTTCTTTCAATATCCCTTGAGGCAGCCCCTTCTTGCAAGAAGAAGTAATAAAAAACAACAGGATGAAACCAAATATTAATCGTTGCATTTTGTAAATTTGTACAAAAATACGGAAAAGCTGGCACATAGCTCCCTATAAAAATTCGAAGTGAATCCCAAAACAATATGAGCATTACATCTAACATTAACGAACTACATAAGGAATTAGATCCCATCGGCGTTCAATTAATTGCTATCTCCAAAACAAAGCCTAATGCGGATATATTAGAGGCCTATAATGCCGGGCAACGCGCTTTCGGTGAAAACCAAGTTCAAGAACTCGTCGCAAAATATGAAGAGCTCCCAAAAGATATTGAATGGCATTTAGTCGGGCATTTACAAACCAATAAAGTAAAATACATTGCCCCATTTGTGCATTTAATCCACTCGGTGGACTCACTCAAAGTCCTGGAAGAAATTAATAAACATGCCTTGAAGAACAATCGAGTTATCGACTGCTTGTTACAAGTGTTTATCGCAGACGAGGATACTAAATTTGGACTAGACCATGCCGAACTGATTGAATTACTTCGCGACGAGGGGTTCCAAAATTTAAAAAACATCCGAATTCGCGGATTGATGGGCATTGCCACAAACACGGAAAATGAACGAATTGTCAAAGAAGAATTTTATGAGCTAAAGATGCTTTTCGATGGCGTTAAGGCTACCTACTTCCGAAAAGAAGCTAGTTTTGATACGTTATCAATGGGAATGTCTTCCGATTACACACTCGCTATCGAGCAAGGGAGTACTATGGTACGCTTAGGTAGTACGATATTTGGCAAGCGCGTGATCAAACATTACAAAAACAATTAGATGGAATTAGAAATTCGCAAAGCCGAGCGAGCCGACTGTCCGCGTTTAATGGAATTAATCAAGGAGCTTGCTTTGTATGAGCGTGCACCCGAGCGGGTAACGGTAAGCATGGAAGAATTTGAGGAATCAGGTTTTGGTGAACATCCTGTATGGGGCGCTTTCGTAGGAAGCTATCAAGGAAAGATTGTTGGCATGTCGCTCTATTATGTCCGATATTCTACGTGGAAGGGTCGTCGATTATACCTTGAAGACTTGATTGTAACGAAGGAGGTACGAGGAAAAGGCTTCGGAAAAATACTATTAGACCATACCATTGCGTTTGCTAAAGCAGAAGGCTACAGCGGAATGATGTGGCAAGTTTTAGACTGGAATGAACCGGCGATAAACTTTTATAAAAAATACGACACAACTTTAGATGGGGAATGGATAAATGTTTCAATTGATTTTAAAAAACACTAAACACACAGCGCTAGTTCTTGGGATCCTAGGTTTCAGCGTCGTTGCTTGCCAAAGCAATCAAGCAAAGAACACAAAAATAGGCAAAACGGACATTAAGACATCCGTCCAAACAGACACGGTATCTTATAAAAAGCAAGAAATAAAAAAAATAAGTCCATACTTCGCTGAAAATGATGGCGAACTCGACACGACTTATGTGCGGGTTTCTTTTCCCTATTTTGCGGATAGTAGTATGAATAAGTTGGTCAACCAAACGATATTGTTGGATGGTGAACAGTCTATTGAACAGTATACAGATAATTTTATTGAAGGATATGGTAATTTTATCGAAGAAAATGAAGTCAATTACAATCTTCCTTGGTCGAAAATCACTGATGTGGAAGTTTTGATGTATACGCCGCGATTAATTACCCTAAAAAACATGACCTATGAGTACTCAGGTGGAGCGCATGGCAATACTTTTGAGCTACTTAACGTATATGATCTAGAAAATTATCAAAAACTGGCATTAAATACCTTTATTTCCGAGAATAAGATGAAAGAATTTACTAAAATTGCAGAGCAGTTCTTTCGCAAACAAGAAGGTTTGTCCGATACGACAAGTTTAGAGAAGTCTTATTTTTTCGAAGATGGGAAATTCGCGTTAGCGGCGAATTATGGCATTCGTAAAGAAGGTGTCTTTTTTCATTATAATCAATATGAGATAAAACCCTACGCGGCAGGGACAACAACGGTGATTATACCATTCGATGCCGTTCAAGATTTCTTGACCGAAACTGGAAAGAATTACATTAAACAAGTAAAAGAATATTATCATTCAACATATTAGTATAAATGCAGGTTTTTAAATTTGGAGGTGCCTCTGTTAAGAGTTCAGAAAATATCAAAAATGTAGTTTCCATTATAGAAAAATACAAAAACTCCGAACTATTGGTTGTTGTCTCGGCTATCGGAAAAACGACGGATAAATTAGCTAAGATTACCGACAGTTACGTAAAGAAAACTGCAGATGCATTTGCTTTATTGGAAGACTTAAAAAACGAGCATTTTCAAATTTTAAATGAGTTATTCGAGGATAAGGCACATCCTATCTTTGATGATATCGCGAACACTTTCGTCGAAATTGAATGGATTTTAGAAGAAGAGCCACAAGATGACTATGATTATTTATTTGATCAAATCGTCTCCATTGGCGAACTTTTATCGACTAAAATCATCGCTGGGTATGGACAGCACCAACAATTACCAATCAAATGGGTAGATGCTCGTGATTATATTCTTACGGATAACACGCACCGCGAGGCCAATGTCGATTGGATAAAAACGGAAGAGAAGATTCGTAAAGAATTACCATCTGTTTTGGACGAGCAGATTATCGTCACGCAAGGATATATTGGATCGACCTCCGAGAACTTTACAACGACGTTAGGGCGCGAAGGCTCCGATTACTCGGCGGCCATATTTGCCGCAAGCCTTAATGCCGAGAATATTACCATTTGGAAGGATGTCCCAGGCGTACTTAATGCGGATCCTAAATGGTTTGATAAAACAGAACTTATTCCCGAGCTTTCGTATACTGACGCGATCGAGCTGACCTATTATGGTGCAACGGTCATCCACCCAAAAACAATTAAACCGCTTCAGAATAAGAAGATCACGCTGAATGTACGCTCTTTTTTAAATCCGGATGCTCCAGGGACACAAATTAAAACAACCAATCAGACATTACCCGTCCCTTCATTTATATTCAAAGTAAATCAGGTTTTCATCAATATACAACCGCGCGATTTTTCTTTTATTGTCGAGGATAACTTGAGCTCTATATTTAACGCCTTTCATAAAAATCGTATTAAGATCAATATGATGCACAACTCTGCGATTAGCTTTAGTGTGAGTGTGGATGATACAGGCGAAAATGTATGGACGCTATTAGAGCAATTGGAGAAACGCTATAAAGTATCCGTCGCAACAGGTCTTGAATTAATCACCATCCGATATTATAATCAAGAAACTATTGATCGGGTATTGGTAAATAAGGAAATTATTCGCGAACTTAAGGATAGTTATACCTGC